>DDLS01000101.1 GCA_002340255.1 Cyanobacteria bacterium UBA2566 | reverse complement strand
AGAGTGACAGAAGAGGGGTAAATAGTCTTGGTTATAGGGTTCAATGGGGGGATAAAGCTCTCTCATGCGATGGTAATTGGTAACTTAGGGAATTGGATTAGTATGGAAACTAAAGTCAGGCTGAAATTGTCCTGAATGATTAGATTTTAATTCCATTGTACTGATGAAATCCTGGATAGCCATTTTTGCGATCGCTCTGACCTCTCCCTTGATCTCCCTTCCAGGTTGGGGGGCAGAGCGCGTTGTCTTTAAGTATTCTGTCTTTCGGCGATCTCTCTCTGTCGCAGAATTAACCACGTTTGCTGAAACTGGAGAAATGACTCCTGCTCTGCAACGCAACTTACAAACCCTCGGGCAAAACCCTGAAGATTTTCGTACCCTGTTAACTGCACCCATCAGTGTTGATGTTGTATTTCTCGATAGAGCTTTAAATAGCACCATCGGGCGTAAAATTCTGGATCGGGTAGCGGAAATTGTCCATACACCTTCCCAAGGTGCAAATACTCAAGCGCTCCGAGCTGCTTTAATTTTATCGGCTAGTGAAGATGGAGAAATTACCTTATTGGAAACCCTGCAAAAATATCCAACACCGGAAATCGAAGTTGAAGGGGCACGGCTCATAGAAGCTTACAACCAATTGAATCGATTTGCTAAACCTGCCCAAATTTTGATCGATTTATTCAAATAAGGGCAATCTATGGAAGCGATCGCCCCCATGTTAACGTATTCTTCAAATTTCGACCCAGATTTAGTAAATCTAGCTACTGTCTTGCCCGTAATCTCATTGGTAATCTAGAGTATGCATTTAATTATGCAATCAAAATATCTTGTAGCAGTAGATTTCTGAGCTGAACGTCCTGTAACTGTTAATACTCAACTGTTACACCCTCCTATCTTTGACAAATGTCAGGGTTTTCTGTATTTTAATCTGACATGCTGATGGTTGCATAACTCAGAAGTTACAGGATACATCATCAATACCAGATAGCTTCAATGTTCCTGATTATTGTCCTAAGGATAGGATGAAACCTTGATTAAAACCGATTTCCTCATTAATTCCCTTTGCCAATTTTCCGGCTTGTTTGGGGATCGCAGACCCTTATTCTTCCAAGACAAACTTCAAAGCAACCATTATATTTACCTCGTCAACTGGCGATCGCTATACTGTGCATTTGCCTACTTCCTATCACTCTCAACCTGATGGGAGTAGATTTTGGTACTTATCCCCCAGAACTCGATCTAGAAGCAGCAACTAGCCTAACTTCTAACCAACTGATCGATACTCTACACCATACCCTATCCGGAAGTTTTACCCATACTATCTTGGAATGGAGTGCTTTTTGTGCAGCCCTATTTACCGTAGTTCTGGCCTTTGCCCACTTCAAAATTCACCAAGACGTAACCACCCCTGTTCTTGGAATCACCCTCTTCTTTGCTGGGGTCATGGATGCATTCCATACCCTAGCAGCCGATCGCCTGATACCAGCCGTTGCTGATAACCACAACCTTATCCCCTTCACTTGGGCCATTTGCCGTCTATTTAATGTGCTCATTGCGTTAGCTGGAGTTAGCCTCTTACTTCTCCCCAACGCTCAACGTTGGCAACGTAAATTTCATGTCGTTATTGCTATCAGCTTCATCTTTGGTCTCATTGCTTACCAAATTATCTACCTCTGCGCCACCAGCAATACCCTTCCAGAAACCATGTATCCTGGCACTCTCTTCACCCGGCCCTGGGATCTGATTCCTCTCATCCTATTTTTGCTCGGTGGTTTCTGGATTTATCCGCAGTTCTACCAAAAATATCCTAGTCTGTTTTCCCATGCCCTCATTATTAGCACCATCCCTAATGTGGCAACCCAACTCCACATGGCCTTTGGTTCCACTGCCCTATTTGATAATCATTTTAATATCGCCCACTTTCTCAAAATCATTGCTTATCTCGTTCCTTTAACCGGACTGATCCTTGATTATATTCATACCTATGATCAATTAGAAGAAAATAACCAAATCCTCAACAGCGAAATTATTCAACGGCAACAAATTGCTGAAAAATTACAAAAGTCAGAAACTCGCCTGAGATCTAAAAATCAACAACTGAACCAGACCTTAGACAAACTGCGAAACACCCAAGCTCAACTGATTCAAACCGAAAAAATGTCTAGTTTGGGTCAGATGGTTGCTGGACTCGCCCATGAAATCAATAATCCTGTGAATTTTATTTATGGCAACCTACGCCACACCGAAATTTATATTCAGGATTTATTAGAACTCTTATATCTTTATCAAAAACATTATCCGCAGCCTAATTCAGAGATTGTCAATTATATTCATGATATTGATCTCTCATTTCTAGAGCAAGATTTACCCAAAATGCTTGACTCGATGAAACAAGGATCGGAACGGATTAAAAATCTAGTCATTTCCCTAAGAAATTTCTCGCGCTTAGACGAATCAGACTTAAAAACCGTCGATCTTCATGAAGGCTTAGACAGTACCCTCGTCATGTTAGATCATCGTTTGAGATCGGGGATTTCTGTAACTAAGAACTACCATACTTTACCCTCAGTTGAGTGCTATCCCGCCCAACTCAATCAAGTCTGGATGAATTTAATCGTCAATGCTATAGATTCTTTCCAGGGGCATCCAGAGATTCAGCATCCTCATTTAACGCTTTCTACTGTTTGCGTAAATGAGGATCAAGTGCAAGTAATAATTATAGATAATGGCGTGGGAATTCCCCAAGATATTCAAGCTCAAGTATTTGATCCCTTTTTCACAACCAAACCTGTGGGTTCGGGAACCGGTTTAGGATTATCCATTAGTTACCAAATTATTCAACAGCATAATGGAGATATTCGCCTGTTTTCTCAGAGTGGACAAGGTACAGAAGTACGGGTAACTCTTCCAGTTACACCACTTTGTACTAGGGAATAGGGAGTCATCTCTGTGTCTGTAATACAGCACTTTGCTTGCGTTATGAAACACAAGCTTGAATCCTCTCTCTCCATGTACCACAACCCTATTCCCTATTCCCCAGCGCAAAGCGCTGTTAAGGATGTATATAGACGAACCAACCCATTAGTGTAACCAGAAAGCCAATGCTAAATACAATGGTCAGGACATAAAGTTGGCCAATCCCCACTGAACTATACTTTAAACCTTCTCCACTAAACAGGGTAACCACACCTACGAGGTTGACTAAACCATCAATGATATAGCGGTCGAACCAAGAAGTAAGTCGAGCTGATTGTTCTACAGCAAAGACAACGGTCATGCGATAGAGGCGATCGATATAAAAATCATACGCTAGTAGATCTTGGATAAATTTAAGCGGTTTGATAATTGACCGAGCTAATGTTCTGGGTAGGGGAATGATGGCACCAATTAGACATCCGGCTAAACCTGACATAATCACCAGAATAACCGTAATTTTGTGAACATAACCCCAATTGGGAATTAGGGATAATTGATGTAAGAGCCAGGGACAGACTAAGGTAATGATGATTAAACTCACCATAGGTACAGCCATGGGCCAAGCCACTTCAGGTGCCCGTCGGCTTTTGGGTTGGGTGTCTCCAGCAAAGACGAGGCGATAAACGCGTGTTAAATTCAGGGCACTCAAAGCATTGACTAAGAGCAGGACGACCAATAACCAAGGTTCGTAGTACCAAAAGTTATCCGCACCCAAGCGCAAAGCCCAAAAACCACCGAGGGGTAAAATTCCGACTAAACCTGCACTACCAACCAGAAATGAAGTGGTGGTCACTGGCATTTTCGACTGTAGTCCCCCTAGCTCGGTTAAGTCTTGGCTATTGGTGGTGAGGATAATCGAACCAATACTCATAAACAATAAGGCTTTGGCGATCGCATGGGCAAACAGTAGCATCAGCGCGAAGCCTGTCCACTGCGTTCCCACGGCAATAAATACCAATCCCAAATAAGCGCTCGTGCTGTGCGATAGAGCGCGTTTAATATCCACTTGTGCTAAGGCGACCAAAGACGAGCCGATCGCCGTTAAAATACCAATGACGACTAACGTAGCAGAAGCCACTGGAGAGAGGGCTAAAATCGGTTGTAGCTTGATTAATACATAAGCACCACAGGCTACCACTACCGAATTCCTCAAAATCGAAGCCGGGTTTGGCCCTTCCATGGCCTCATCTAACCACATATGTAAGGGGAACTGGGCACATTTTCCTGTTGGCCCTGCAATCAAAGCTAACCCTAGGAGAGTGGCAAACCAGGGGGATAATTCAGCCGTTTCAGCCCAGATATAGAGGCGATCGAAATCCAAGGTTCCTGCGGTTGTTCCCAAAGCCACCAAACCCATGAGTAATAAAATATCACCCACTCGCTTGGTCAGAAATGCATCTCTTGCCGCCGTAACCACCAAAGGTTGGGCATACCAAAAGCCCACTAAGAGATAGGTCGATAGGGTCAACATTTCCAGTAAACCATAGGTCAGCAAGAGAGAGTCACTCAGGGCAATTCCACTCATCGCTGCTTCAAAAAAGCCCATCATGGCAAAGAAACGTGCCAGTGCCCAATCTTTTTCTAGATATCCCAGAGCGTAGAGTTGCGATAATAGACTTAATCCCGTAATTAAGGACATTGCCCCTAAACTCACGGCAGAAATGGTCAAGGTTAGGGAAAAATCAATATCAATCACCTTTAACCAGTGAAAAACAATTAAATGAGGTTCTCTATCCCAAACCAGATTAAAGACAATTAATCCATGCACAAAGGCCAAAACTGTCATCAGCAGATTAAAGTAGGCTGCTGGTCTAGGCCCAGTACGACGCACCATCCGAGTTGACCAAGGCAAGGTGAGAATGCCTCCGATCAAACCATAGAATGGAATGTACCAACTTGTTTCTAGGAAATATTCAGACATAGGTTACGTTAATGGTCTAATTGGCTGTATTTTAATAATTTGGTTAAACTTTTAATCTGAGTTTCTTGACATTTGCAGACTCTTGATACCTGCCTTACCTTACAGCTAAGGGATGATCCCATCCCTTAGCCTACCCCAAAATGCTGTTGCGATCGTGTGGCTCATCACTGGCACAATAATTGTCCCCTGCCAACTACATTAAGTATATTTACATATCTTATCTCGTGAATTAAGTTGGTCTATCATTGTATCTTAAGTTTTTTAATAAAAAATTAATTTCTGTTAAGGCATCACAAAAGTTAATTACTCAAATCAAGGGTTATTATGATTAATTCTATTGCCAGGAGAGTCATGCTTCCCATATCCTTAATAGAGAAGCAAAAAACTATTTTGCTTTCCTAGGAAAATTGGGTGTCCTAGTGCTATCTTTCGCTTTTTCAGATCAGGAGATTAACAATGCCCATAGCCGTTGGAATGGTAGAAACATTAGGCTTTCCTGCCGTCGTCGAAGCTGCTGACGCGATGGTAAAAGCTGCTCGTGTGACCCTTGTTGGATACGAAAAAATTGGGAGTGGTCGGGTAACCGTCATTATCCGGGGAGATGTATCGGAAGTTCAAGCTTCAGTAGCTGCGGGGATTGAATCCGCCAAGCGGGTTGATGGAGGAGAAGTTTTATCGACTCACATTATTGCCAGACCCCACGAAAACCTAGAGTATGTTCTTCCCATCCGTTATACCGAAGCGGTGGAGCAGTTCCGAAGCTACTAGTACCGTTGAAAGCCAAAACAGGACGAAGTTGAGTTAGCAATTATTACTCAACTTCACCCTCATACTTACCCATCTCCATTGAAAACATTAGGAGTTTTGAATCAATGTCAATTGCAGTTGGAATGGTAGAAACCCTAGGTTTTCCTGCCGTTGTAGAAGCAGCCGACGCAATGGTAAAAGCCGCTCGCGTCACCCTGGTTGGATATGAGAAAATTGGTAGTGGTCGAGTAACCGTGATTGTTAGAGGCGATGTATCGGAAGTACAAGCTTCTGTTGCTGCTGGGGTAGATAATATCAGGCGCGTCAATGGAGGAAAAGTCCTTTCTACCCATATCATTGCTCGTCCCCACGAAAACTTGGAGTATGTACTCCCCATTCGTTACACCGAAGACGTACAACAATTTGCCGAAAGTACTAATGCTATTCGGTCAAGTCGTTCGTAAGGATCTGATATTCGATCCATGCAAGTTGCTAAAGTTTGTGGCACAGTCGTTAGCACCCAAAAAGATCCGAGTCTTAGAGGGTCTAAGTTTTTGCTGTTGCAGTTGATAGATGAGCAAGGCCGCCTTCTTCCTGAATATGAGGTAGCCGCAGATCCAAGTGTGGGAGCTGGGTTAGATGAATGGGTTCTGGTGAGTCGTGGTAGTGCAGCTCGCCAAATTGAAGGAACCCAAAATCGTCCTATAGATGCAACCGTTGTCGGAATTATTGACACGGTAACCGTGGGAAATTCACGAATCTATAGCAAAAAAGATACCTATTAATGTTCAGTCCTCAAGGGTCAGGGTTGGTCGAGGGCGGTATGCATTGTATCTATCTCAGTTTAATCAATCAGAACCCTTTTGAGGTCGGATAACATCCGAAACTCGACCCAATTAACCCCATGACACCAGAGACAAAATCGCTATAGGAGGAAAATCATTATTATGGTTGTGCTTAACCAGACACGGAGCAGTGCGGCTCCCCCCACCCCTTGGTCGAAGGACTTAGCGGAACCGCAAATTGATAGTAGTGCTTATGTCCACTCTTTCTCGAATCTAATTGGTGATGTCCATATTGGAACGAACGTCTTAGTAGCGCCCGGCACGTCTATCCGAGCTGATGAAGGCGCTCCTTTCTATATTGGAGATTATACCAATGTACAAGATGGGGTAGTTATTCATGGTCTAGAAGAAGGCCGAGTGGTTGGGGATGATGGCCAGAAATATTCCGTTTGGATTGGTAATCATTCTTCTATTACCCACATGGCCCTGGTACATGGGCCGGCCTACGTGGGAGATAATTGTTTTATTGGTTTCCGCTCTACAGTCTTCAACGCCAGAATTGGTCACGGATGCATCGTAATGATGCACGCTTTGATCCAAGATGTGGAAATTCCCCCAGGTAAGTATGTGCCTTCTGGATCAATTATTACCAATCAACAGCAGGCCAATCGCCTGCCAGATGTGCAAAAAGGTGATGTGGCTTTTGCCAGCCATGTGGTAGGCATTAATGATGCCCTCAGAGCTGGGTATCGATGTGCCGACAATATCGAATGTATTACGCCCATTCGCCATGAATCGGGCGACTCATTGGGCAACTCTAGTAATGGTCAAACCCAAAGTAATATGACAACTCTTAATTCAGAAACCGAAACCCAAATTAAACAGTTACTCGCCCAAGGCTATAAAATCGGGGCAGAGTATGCCGATCAACGCCGTTTCCGGACTAGCTCTTGGAAGAGCTGCCCGGTAATCGATTCAAATAATACTACAGCCGTATTGTCAGCAGTTGAATCTTGTATGGCAGAGCATGGAGGTGAGTATGTGCGCCTGATTGGTATCGATCCAAAAGCAAAACGGCGTGTCCTAGAAACGATTGTTCAAAAACCAGGTGACCAACCCGGTACTGCTAGCACTAGTACTCCAGCCACCTCAAGAGTTCCAATAAGTCAAAATGGTTCATCCTCGAATGGTGCAGGCGTGGCTGCTGATTTGAACTCAAAAGTAAAACAATTGGTTAATCAAGGATACCGCATTACAACGGAACATGCGGATAAACGACGCTTCCGTACCAGTTCCTGGCTTACCGGTGCTCCGATTACGGGAACCAGTCCCACAGCCGTTTTGAATGGCATTGAAGCGGTGTTGAGAGATTGTGAAGGGGAATATGTACGCTTGATTGCGGTTGACCCCAATGCTAAACGCCGGGTTTTAGAAGAAGTGATTCAGCGACCGGATGGTAGGGTGGCTCCGAGTAGTAATGGTGCGTCGAGTATCGCTACTTCTCCAGATCCAGTAGCTCGCGCTAGTAGTTCGGTAGCAGTAGATTCTGGAAAACTGAGTGCTGAGGCGATCGAGCAAGTGCGTGCCTTGCTGGCCCAAGGCTACAAGATTGGTACGGAACATGCAGATAAACGACGCTATAAAACGGGATCTTGGAAGAGTTGTACCCCAATTGAATCGAGCCGTGAGTCAGATGTGATCGCTGGTTTGGAAGCTTGCCTGGCTGAACATGCAGGGGAATATGTACGGATGTTGGGTATCGATACGACGGCGAAACGGCGCGTAGCTGAATCGGTGATTCAACGCCCGTAAGTCCTGATTTAATAGACTTCTTGCAGAAGTCAGGCTAGCAATGGTCATAAAAATAGATGATGACTGCATTAGTATTGACTGGCTATCAACTTATGCAAGGGGTCTAATTTACTGAAGAGAATCAGCAGACGGAAAAAATGGGGGAGGGTTTTCTCCTCTAAGAAATGGATTTCGGACTGAGGTTCGATCTAGAAATGTGCTGCAACGATGAGGTTCAATAGTATTATGGCGGTTATGCCTTGGCAACCTCTTCATAACCAAAAGTCTTGTATTGATGGGGAGGTGAGCATTGACCCTAGCGCGGTGGTAGCTCCTGGTGTGGCACTGATCGCGAATCCTGAAAGTCGGATTGCGATCGCGGCAGGTGCTTGTATTGGTATGGGGGTGGTTCTCCATGCTGATGGGGGAACCTTAAGGGTTGAGGAAGGAGCAATCTTAGGTGCAGGAGTCTTAGTGGTGGGTTCGGGAACCATTGGCGCTAGGGCTTGTATAGGACCGGTTTCAACGGTGTTTAATTGCTCAGTGGAGTCAGAGCGGGTGGTTCCTCCGGGTTCGTTATTGGGCGATCGCGGACGTTCGGAAACGGAGAATCAGCAGGTGGAGGAGCCAGTGGAGTCTGTACCTGAAGTTGAACCTGAACCAGAGGTTAAACCTCAAGCTCAAGAGTCTAAAATTACGGGTGAAGTGCCTCAATCTAATCCTTCGGCGACTCAAGCTTCGATTCATTCGGCGATCGCTCGTAATTTAATTGCCAATCCACCCACAACTCGTACAACGAGTAACTTAGATTCTCCTAACTCAGACCAAACATCTACAGATTCATCGACAGAAGACCCGACTTCAGGATCGGTCAATTCCCCAGTTTATGGGCAGCAGCATCTGCAACGGTTAATGGCGACCTTGTTTCCCCATCGTCAACAATTGGATGGAAATATACAAGATTCTCCAGTTTCTGAGGATAATGGTAAATAAATCGATGGAGTTCCACCATTGGGCCTCTATACTAATAGTAGAGGAGTGCAGGTGATGGATATCCCTCTCAAGTCAAGAGCATGAGTCGATTCGATACTCTCAATGGAAGTGCATTAGGTTTGGTGTCAACCCGGAGCTTTCCGGCTGTAATTGCGGTTGCCGATGCCATGATTAAGGCGGCAGAGGTAGTTTTGGTGGGCATTGAAAAGATTGGTAATGGATATTGTACGGCGATCGCCAGGGGAAGAATCGCAGATATTCGATTAGCAGTAGAATATGGGTCGGAAACCGCCAAGGACTTTGGCCTCGATCAACTCGTCAGCAGTAGTGTCATTCCCAGACCCTTACCCAATCTGGAAGTCATTTTTCCCATTAATCCCCAGTTTATGGAAGTGACTGCTCATAACCGAGAAAACCGGTATAGCCGTCAAGCCGTAGGATTACTCGAAACCGTTGGCTTTCCCCCCATGGTTGGTGCGGCCGATGCCATGCTCAAATCAGCCAATGTGGAACTCATGTCCTTTGAGACTATTGGTTCTGGACTTTGTACCGCTATTATCCGAGGGTCAGTCGCTGATGTAGCCATGGCCATTGAATCTGGAGTCTATGAGGCTCAACGAATTGGAGAACTTCATGCCATTTATATCATTCCCAGACCTCAAGACGACTTAGAAGACATTCTACCTGTAGCCAGTGCTTTGATACAAGAAGAATCAGAACCCTTGATGTTACCGGTGAGCATCGAGCAGGAAGAAATGGAAGAAGAATTGGTCAAGTTACCAGAGCTGGAAAAAGTACCCCTTAAAATTGAAGAAAAGTAATCATAACTTCTAAAGATAACCCATGGATACACCATCAACCTACACCCCTCCCCAAGTCTGGCAACCGGATACCGACACTGGAGGAACTTGGTCAAAGATCAATCGTCCCATTGCTGGCCCTACCCATGAGAAAGTATTACCCGTAGGCAATCATCCCCTGCAACTCTATTCCCTGGCTACCCCCAATGGTCAAAAAGTGACGATTCTGCTCGAAGAATTGTTAGCCCTGGGTATTTCTGAAGCTGAGTACGATGCTTACCCAATCAAAATTCAGGAGGGGGATCAGTTTGGCAGTGGTTTTGTCGCCATTAATCCCAATTCTAAGATTCCGGCTCTGGTTGACCACAGCACAACCCCCGAAACTCGTGTCTTTGAATCGGGGTCTATCCTGCTCTATCTGGCGGAAAAATTTGCCGCCTTCTTACCCACTGAAGCTGCTGCACGCACAGAATGCCTATCCTGGCTCTTTTGGCAGATGGGTTCAGCGCCCTATGTTGGCGGTGGGTTTGGCCATTTTTATAGTTATGCCCCGACTAAAATTAAATACTGCATTGACCGGTTTACGATGGAGACTAAGCGTCAGCTTGATGTCCTCAACCGGCAGTTAGCAGATAAGCAGTATATTTGCGGTGAGGATTATACCATTGCTGATATCGCCATCTGGCCGTGGTATGGGTCGTTGACATTGGGCAAACTTTACGATGCAGGTGAGTTTCTAGACGTACAATCTTATACCCATATCATGACGTGGGCGGAGGAAATTGCCTCCCGGCCAGCCGTGCAACGAGGACGCAGGGTCAACCGTACATGGGGTCCCGAAGAGGAGCAACTCCACGAGCGACACTCGGCGAGTGATTTTGAAGCGCCGAGTGCTTCGCCCTAGGGTTTTAATGCCAGAACCCTTACTTGCGATCGCTATGGGCAGGGCTTCCAATTGTCTGCAAAACATCTCTATACCTCATTCTCTGGCCAATAGTCGCGATCGTAGAGATCCGAGAGAAGAAAAAGATCGGTTAAAGCTTCCATAACGCTTGTGCTGTTGCATTGTTCGCTACTCTAGCACAGGTTGAATCGTTATCTTTGAGCTAAACCATCCCATTCAAGTTCATTAAATTTCGCGATTGATAGTGGCAACCTCTGGTTGAATTTCTCGGTCATATGCCACGATCTCCAGTTGCTCTTGTAATGACATTGAGGTCGGGTTCCAGACAGAGCAAGATCGCATCCTCTTTGGCATCTGCCTTTACAGTGCTTTACGATAGTATTTTCGATATATGTATAGAGGAGATCGCCATGAAAGTCGAATTGAAACAGCATTTGTCTTTGCTCATCTTTAGTGGGGTCTCTACCTTTGCTCTGCTCTATGGTTGTGCATCATTATCCCAGCCTCAACCCTCTCAAGAAATGTTAATGGATGTGGCGACAAATCTAGTTACCCAAAAATTCGTAAATTCCTCTTGCGAAGATTTATCACAAATCAAGTCTACCGATCCGAGTCAGGCTACAGGTCCGGAAGCAGCATTGCAAAAGAAAGCAATAGAAATGCTGCGGAGCAATCCACAAGTGCGCGAAGAATTTATTAATCGTGTTGCTCCACAAATTGCTAATCGGATGTTTGAATGCGAGCTGATTCCCTAGTTGAGGTAAGACTAGCGATCGCCCGTTTCTCACTTTTGCCCAGATCTTCGAGTTCTTCTGCCAGATGCGACTGATCGATCCGCTCCAGTTGGCGATCGCGCAAGAACTGTGAGGTAAATGAAAAGGCATTGATTATCCAGACTTGAGATTACCTATTACCAGCGCTTCGCGCTATATGGCAGGATATCCTAATGGTGAATGATCAAAACGGGGTAATGGCGGAGCTATACAACGGTCAAGTTATGGGAAAATCTGTTATCTATCGCATTTTAGATGCCAATCTAGACCGCGCCAGGGAAGGATTGCGGATTATTGAGGAATGGTGTCGGTTTGGGTTGAATAACCCAGATCTGACCCAGGAGTGTAAGCGGTTGCGCCAGGAGTTGGCTCAATGGCATACGGCAGAAATTCGGGCAGCTCGGAATACGCCAGACGATCCGGGAACCCAGTTAACCCACGAACGGGAGGAGTATCGAGGAACGATTCATCAGTTGCTCCAGGCCAATTTATGTCGGGTTGAGGAGGCACTGCGAGTTCTAGAGGAGTATGGCAAGCTCGAAGATCGGCAAATGGGCCGAGTGTGTAAGCAAATGCGCTACCGGGTGTATACTCTGGAGAGCCAATTAATGGCCTATGGTCGCCATCAGCAGCTTTTAGAGGCGCAGTTGTATTTGGTGACTTCTCCCATGCCGGAACTGTTGGAGGTGGCCGAAGCGGCTTTGCAAGGCGGGCTGAAACTGATTCAATATCGGGATAAGAATACAGAGGATGGGGAGCGTCTGGTTTTGGCTCAGAAGTTGCGGCAATTATGCGATCGCTATGGCGCTCTGTTCTTGATTAATGACCGCGTAGATTTGGCGTTGGCTGTCGATGCCGATGGGGTTCATTTGGGACAACAGGATCTTCCCATTGCTGTAGCGCGGGAAATTTTGGGGCCCCAGAAAATTATTGGTCGTTCGACGACGAACCCGGAAGAGATGAAACGGGCGATCGCCGAAGGAGCAGATTATGTCGGTGTGGGGCCGGTGTTTGCCACTCCCACGAAGCCGAATAAGGCGGCTGCTGGCCATGAGTATGTGCGCTATGCAGCCCAACATTGTCCCATTCCTTGGTTTGCGATCGGTGGCATCGATGTGAATAATTTTAATGAGGTGCTAGAGTCAGGTGCGAATCGTATTGCTGTCGTGCGAGCGATCGTGGAAGCAGAACAACCCACACTGGTGACCCAATATTTCCTCTCCCAATTGATCCGGATGGAAACGATGAAAGCGATTCAAAATCCTCAAGCAGCGAGGGGGTAGAGGTTAAGTATGACAGACGTAACCTTACAGGTGAATGGGGAATGCCAAACTTGTGCTACAGGTATGAGTTTGCCCCAGTTCTTAGAGTCCATAGACTTAAATCCGCGCTTGGTAGCCGTGGAATACAACGGCGAAATTCTCCATCGCCAGTTTTGGGATACCACTGAGATGAAAGAGGGCGATCGCCTGGAAATCGTTACCATTGTGGGTGGAGGATAGGGGGATGGAGTCCCCTTACTTCCTCAACTCCTGCCGACCAATTCAGTAACTGTGGCACCCCGTAGGCGCTCGCATTCTTTTTCTCGTTGCTTATTATAAACTAACTGCTCCGTAAAATATTCATAACCTCGCCGATCGAGTTTAGGATCTATTTTGGCCAAGCGCTCGGCAGCGTAACTTCTGCGCTTACTACACAAAATTTGCTCTAAAGTTAAGGCTGCTTTGTTAATGGATAAAATAGGTTTTTGAATATCCCGAATATGCTTTTCTTGCAAATAGATTAAGGGATGGAATTGCTCGCTATAATTGGGAAATTGCCCAACTCCATCTTGCAGTTTAGAGACTAAATCTGGAGAATCTACGGGTAAAGTTTCCCGTAAACTTTCAATCTGCGACCAGAGAAACCGATGGGGGGCACATTGGAATAGGAGATTGCAATCGCCCATAATCTGCAAAAAATACTCTCTTGCCTCCGGTGCATGGAGATAAATGCGTAAAATCAGGCTCTCTGTCTCGAACAGCAAGCGATCTTCTGGGGTAATCTTAACCTCAATTTTGGGAATTTTGGGATCGGTCTTGGTTTTGGGGGTGCGCCGCAGGCGTTGTATCTGTTTGACTAAGTCTTCGGCAATGAACTTGAGGCGATCGCTATTTCCTTGACTGAGATATTCGGCACAGAGATTAATGTAGTAGGTGCGCGTGGTTGGATCTTCAATTTTACTCAGGAGTTTTACCCATTCTTGAGCAACCTGTTGAAAGCGATCGGCCGCTTTGAGGTCTTTTCCCTTTAAGGTTTGTTCAATTTTCCAATCGAGCCATAAAGGAGCTTGTTGAACTAAGTCTAAATAGGGTTCTGGACTCCCGGCTGATTTCAGGAATTCATCGGCATCTTTGCCTTGGGGAAGATTCAGGATTCTCAGTTGAATTTGGCCGTGATAAACCAAATCGGAAATTTCAGAAATCGCCCGTTCCGTGGCGGTGGTTCCGGCTTGGTCAGCATCAAAATTGAGGACAATAGATTTAGAGGGCGTATAGCGCACCAGTTTTTTTACCTGGGATGCACTTAAGGTAGTTCCCAGAGAGGCAACAGCTTCGGAAATACCGGCGGCATGGAGGGCGATCGCATCAAAATAGCCCTCAACTACGATCGCCCGATCCTGTTTAGAAATGGCTTTTTTGGCCCGATCTAAGCCAAATAATAGATTGCCCTTATCAAAAATCGGCGTTTCTGGAGAGTTGAGATACTTGGGTTGCGCCTCGCCGAGCGATCGCCCCCCAAACCCCACAACCCGTCCCTGAACATCGTTAATCGGAATCATCAGGCGATCGCGAAAGCGGTCATAATAACTCGCTCCCGACTTGCGCTCGATCGCCAACCCCGCTTGCTCCACGACCTTCACCGAATAGCCCTTAAGCTCCACCAAATAGCGATATAAGGTCTGCCATCCAGCCGGTGCATATCCCAACCCAAACCCCTGGATCGTCTCCTCAGATAAGCCTCGCTGCTCCTTCAGATAGGACATGGCCTCCTGTGCTTCTGGTTGATGGAGGGCATGTTGGAAAAAACTAGCGGCGATCGCCACCACCTCATATAATTGTTCCTGGAGAGATAATTGACGCTGAAACTCCTCCCGTTCCTGCACATCCAACGTGCGGATGGGGACTTCATAGCGTCGTGCCAGATCCAGTACCACCTCCGAAAACGAGCGAGTATCCAACTGTTTCAGGAAACTAATCGCATTTCCCCCCGTTCCACAGCCAAAGCAATAAAACATCTGCTTCGTGGGACTGACGGTAAAACTAGGACTTTTTTCTTCATGGAACGGACATAACCCCACAAACTCCCGTCCCCGTTTCTTCAGAACCACCCGTTCCGAGATCAGTTCGACAATATCAACTCGTTGCTTAATCTCTTCGATCGTATCTGGATGGAGTCTTGGGGTACTCATGGCTGACAAAACCAAGGATAATGTTCAAAGTTTATAGGGAATATAAAGCATTATGGGACGAATCTTTCTATCGGCAGGTCATGGAGGATTTGAAAACGGAATGCGCGATCCAGGGGCGATCGCCGGAGGAACCACGGAAGCGCGGGAGATGATCCAACTGCGAGATTTAGTCGTGGCTGAATTGCGATCGCGCAATCTCGAAGTTCTCAGCGTTCCCGATGACCTCAGCGAGGCACAAACCATTACTTGGATCAATAGTCGCGCTCGCTCTGGAGATATTGCTCTCGAAATCCATGCTAACGCCTTTTATAATCCTTCCGTGCGTGGAGCCAGCGTCTTTTACATCGCCAATAACGAAGAACGTCGCCCCCATGCCGAATTAATGCTCTTAGCTCTGTTGCGTCGCGTTCCCCAACTCCCCACCAGAGGCGCGAAATCCGATAGTAATAGTGGTTTAGGTAGACTCGCTTTTATTCGTAATATTTATATTCCCTCCCTGTTCATGGAAGTTGGATTAATTACCAACCCAGAAGACCGCGCTCTCCTGCAAAATCGTCGCCGGGATATGGCCTTGGGGATCGCGGATGGCCTATCGGCTTGGAATCGTGGCGTTAATCCTTCTCCGAGTCCTGCGCCCAGTCCTTCACCCACTCCGTCATTCCCAACCTATCCCCCCATCAACATTAATATTAATGGTCAAATTCATGGGGAAGAAGGTATGATTATTAACGGAAACTCCTATATTCCCATTGATCTAGTTGACCAATTAGGCCTTGATTTAACTCAAGACCCCGATGTACGCCGGATTAATTATCGCAATGTTGTTTATATTAAGGCGATCGAACTACGAGACTATAACATTTCTGTAAGTTGGGAAAACGCAACTCGGACTGTCGTTTTGCGATCGATTTTGAAGCTCTGTCCTGGTGAGCTAGACCGGATTATGGGCCACGGTAAAACAACTGAAGTTCAACTGATGATGTTCCTCAAGGCTAATGATGAACAAGGACTCCAAGAATTTCCCGATCTGCCTCGTCTCTACCGAGAGGAAGGAAGCATTGAAGGAGTCAATTATGATATTGCCTTTGCCCAAATGTGTTTAGAAACTGGGTTCTTAAGATTTGGCGGAGAAATTCAACCCAATCAGAATAATTTTGCCGGTTTAGGGGATGTGGGGGGGGATGCTGCGGGTGCATCCTTTCCTAGCGCTCGGATCGGTGTAAGGGCACAAATTCAACAACTCAAAGCCTACGCGAGTACGGAACCTTTAGTCCAAGAATTAGTGGCTCCCCGATTTCGATTTATTACCCGTGGTATTGCTCCTTTAATAGGTCAACTCAGTGGCCGTTGGTCAGCAGATCCCCAATATGGACAGAGAATTCTAGCCATTTTGCGTCGGTTGTATGAATCTGCTGGCTTGATTTAAATCACAGACAAAAATAGATTTAATTACATAGAATTCTAAGGGGTTTTCACAAATATTTCAGGAAGATTAAGAATACAGAAACAAATAGGGAGATACCGCAATGAATCACGATAATTGAATCATTCAAGAGATCATAACACTTGGATGAAATATTGACTTAAATAGTAGTGAATAACACAATTTTCACAAAGTTAAATTGCTAAAGTAACACAAAAATTAACAATCTGTAAGATTGCTCAATCCAGGTGCAACATAACTCAATAGAGGTATAAACATGTTAAGTATTGAAGACAAAAAAAAACTAGAAATTCTTGGGTGTAAATTTAAAGCATCTAAAGCGCCCTATCACATGATGATTGACAGTTTGCTCAGTCCAGATACAACATTGCTGTATATGGCTTGCTTACATGATGATGGTCATATAACCGAAGATGAAAGAGCGCTGTTAGATTGGTTTAAGCGGTTTTCGGTACAATCGGCTCAATTATCTCTTTCAGATCAAAGAGAAATGATCAATGCTGCTTTCCATGGTTATTATTCCTACCGCTATCAAGGACAGAAAACTAAGGCAATCAGTTTAGAAGCAGCAGAAGTAGAATCTAATCAATCTTCTGTGGCTTAACTCTAGTGCTACGCGCTAGGAAATAGGGAATAGACTATTTTCATTTTCCGGTATTTCTGTGTCTTTGCGTCCCTACATCCTCCCATCTCCCCTTCCCTAGCGGACAACTCGCCAGAGGAGTAGAACCCCTACACTGAAGGCGGATAGGGTGGGTAACCATCCAGCGATCGCTGTAGGTATAGCTCCACTTAAGCCAAGAGCATCGCCCACAGACATCAGGAGATAGTAGCTAAAGATAATTAAAACGCTTATGCCGAAACCGGTGGCTCGTCCAGCCGTGCGTTGGGGACGAGTCCCTAGGGCAGCCCCCATTAAGCCAAAGGCAATACAGGCGAAAGGAATGGCGAAACGCTGTTGAATGCGGATTTGCAGTTTGCGAATTTGCTTTTGATCGCCACTCGTTTTAACAATTTCTAGGTAGTTGAGGGATTGGGCAATGTTCATTTCTTCATAGTTCGTCCCAATGGAAGCGAGATCGAGGGGAGCGCGGGGAAGTTTGAGTTGTTGGCGATCGAATTTGACGATATTTTTGAAGGAGCCGGATTGATCGACGACGTAGATCGTGCCGTTGAAGAAGTCCCAAGTACTTTCATCTTGGTTCCAGGAGGCGGCTTCGGAGATGATGATTTGTTTAAATTGGGATTGGGATCTGTCGAGGATAGTCAGTCCTTTCATTTCTTTGCCATCGAAAAATTCGGCATAGAAGAGGCGGGTTAAAACACGTACTCTTTTCCCATCAGCGAGTTCTTTGCGCTGGTATTCGGGATAAAAGATGTTCATCGCCTCTTGTAGGGGCGTTTCCTGTTTGAGCGCTCGCTCTAGGGTGAGGGTGGCTTCTCGTTTGGCAGCAGGAACAACGAGTTCATTGAAGGTGAAGGTAATACCCGTGAGAAAGATACTAAAGATGAGGGTGGGAAGCAGGAGACGGTAGAGGCTTACTCCACAACTGCGCAGGGCGATCAATTCGCTGTCGCTGGAGAGGCGACTGTAGGCGATGATGCACCCGAGAAGGAGGGCAGTCGGGATGGCGAAGGAGATGAAGTAGGGTAGTTGGAGAAAAAAGACTTTGAGGGCGATCGCCACAGGCAGTCCGGCTTCACTCACTTGGCGGACGAGATCGAAGACGGTACCGATCGCCACTCCTACGGAAGTAAAGGCTCCGAGTCCAAAGAGAAACGGGAAAATCAGTTCCTGGATCAGATACCGATCCATAACGGAAACGAGGGAAAATTTGGGGCGTTGGAGTTTGATGTCTTCCTGAGAAACGCTTGAAGTCATATAGGCGGTTAGGAGTTAAGGATGAGGTTACCGTTGGAAATTATCACCTAAATAATATTGTCGCACTCTGGGATCTTCATAGAGTTCTTCCGCATTACCAGAGGCAAGGATTTCCCCATCGCGCATGATGTAGGCTCGATCGGTAATGGCGAGGGTTTCGCGGACGTTGTGATCGGTGATCACAATTCCCAAATGGCGATCGCGCAGCTTGGCGACGAGGGTTTGAATTTCGGAGACGGCGATCGGATCGACACCAGCGAAAGGTTCATCTAAAAAGAGAAATTTAGGTCCATCTTTACCCGCAGCTAGAACTCTAGCTAATTCAGTGCGTCGGCGTTCTCCTCCTGAAACCTTAATCCCTTTAGTCTGGGCAACGGTTTGTAGACGAAATTCTTCGAGGAGTTGTTCCGTGCGCCAGTGCCATTCCCGGCGCGGGACTTGGGTTTGTTCCAAAACCAGTAAAATATTCTCACGCACGGTGAGATAGCGAAAAATACTCGCCTCTTGAGGCAAATAGCCAATACCGAGTTTAGCGCGTTCGGAAATAGAGAGGGCGGTAATATCGCGATCGCCGAGCCAAATTTTACCTTGACTGGGTTTTTCTAAGCCGGTTCCCATATAAAAGGTGGTGGTTTTTCCAGCTCCATTGGGCCCAAGTAATCCCACAACTTCTCCTTGTGCCACGGAGAGATAGACGCGATTAACCACCGTTCGTTGTCCATAGGATTTATGAACGTTATCCAATACCAACTTCACAATATTTGCCCATAAAACTTGTTTTGAATTGCCAGCACTGACCGATTAACTATACCAGATCGGGTTAAAGTATCTATACAGAAGCTTTGTGTACTCCTGACTTATAATAGAACCCATAACCTATTCCCTATTCTCTAGCGCATAGTTCTACAAATCAGGAGTTGGGGGTAGGGGTGCTGGATTACCCGCGTTATCGGTGGATTCCGGAACAATATAAATTGCTTCGACTTGTTGCCCTTGGCTCTGGGGTAGGGCGACAAAACGACCTTCATCAATTAGATAAGTAACGGTTTCTCCTCTGATGCTATTGCCTTCTTGGAGAACATAGACGTTACCACTCAGGACAATCCGCCGTTCGCGGCTAAAATATTGAGCTTGGGCGGCTGTCGCTTGAATATTGCGGGCTGGATAGAGGACTTGTACATTACCTCTGGCGGTAAGGACACCAGTTCTAGCATTGGCTTCTTGAATGTCTGCTCGCAAGGTAATAGCCCGATTTTGGCTATTTTGGGAATAGGCAGCCGGTAGGCGAGTGATTCCTAGAGCAATGGGGATCATTAGGGCTAATGTGCCCACTAAATGGCTCCAATGGGGCGATCGCAAGGTTTTCATAAGCACTATGTTCTCTTGGCTGGGTTGGTTTCTCTTTTTCTTTACCTAGGATACTGTAACCGGAAAGGGAGTGTGGAGTTTCGGGGTTCACATCAATAGGGAGAGGGTGCAAAACTCAGTTACGCTGAAAACCTTGACTCGAACCTTTGGGCTATCCCCATTTGAACTGAGTATTTTACTCAGTTGTGCTGGACAAGCTACTAACGGGACTTGAACAAACACTTCATCTAAAATCACCTGTAATCCTTGCCCTGACTGGATTGGTGCTCGATCGATGTGAACGCCTTGTTCTGTATAGCTTTGAACCAGATATCAGCGCTGATTTTTGTCTAAGTCCTGTTAGATGAAACCGCCGACTACAGACTCACTCAATCCAAATAGTCAGGAATATAGGCCAAAGATGGAGCGCCTAAGCTGCTCATCAGTAAAGCTTGCGAAATCGGCAAGCCTCCCTCGCACAGCTCACTAAGTTCGGCAAAGCATCTTTCACTATACGTTCTACTTGACTCATCAATTGCACCGGAGCAGGCGGCTTGGTAAATAAGGTCAAGTGCCTGTTTAACTCCAAAAACTTTGACTAAAGCGACAAGGGCGTTATGCCGCAGTAAGTCATCCGGTTTGTTCAATTGATCGAGCAACTGTTCCACATCTTCAGGTTGCAAAAGTTCCAAAACTGAGACACTCGCACGAGCTGCAAGCACTTGGCTACCCTCTTGGATTTCAGACATCAGCAGTGTTTTCAGCTTAGTGCGATCTGCCGACTCTAGGTTTTGGCAGTCGATGTCTTGCACGCCGACGATCGCCGCCAGTCTTAAGTAAGCGTCTTCTTCCTGTTCCAGACCTCGAACTAAAGATTTGACCCGATCCTCTGTAGCCAGTAGCTCCGGGTGAAACAAAAGGTTCGCTACAGCTTTAGAATCATCCCAACGGTTCATAATAGAAGCGATCGCAGCTCGATCGTCCGGGTCTGGATCGCCCAAAGCTATACGAGCATCTACGGCTGTGGAGCGATTTTCTGCTGACAAGAAAGAATGCAATACTGTCGATATAGCCACTAGGGTACTACTCCTCATCTCCATGCATAGACTCTAAGAACTTAGGTAGGCCTGTGTATTTGTTACCATCTTTATCTTCAATGGTTACGTTCGTCATGTCGATCCCACGCGCTTGCATCGCCAGACATAGCCGGGCAAGATGGGCCGTTGTTGGTTTATAGTGTCCGCTGAAGCCCCGCACCTTTTCCAGTGTCCCTGCGTTTGCTACGATCATTCCAGCCGTATCTACAGGCAATCCACTGAGGAATGATGAGTGTTGAATAACTTTTTTCACGTTATCCTGAACACTAACGTCGCCCTTCTTAGCCGAGAAGAGTTCTCCATCCGACATAACGATCGCATCGCCACCACTATCAGTTGTAAGGAGCGTTTGCTCGGTCCCTTTATAGACCATTCCACCCCCGAAGTGAAGCTGGGTGTCCGCACGGGCTTGGTCATCTAGATATTCAGTGCTATGGGCAGTTGTGTTAGGATTGAATTTCTTGCGCTTTTCTAGAGCTTGTTCCATCTCCCGATCTACATACTCGTTTAGGCTCAACTCTGAATCGGACGCAACCCAATTTTTCACATACCTTGTTGCCCCTTGCCATTGCCGAGTTAGTACAGCCTCCATCACATAGTTGAGGTTTGTCAGCTTCAACTGTCCCCCTTGGTTCCCAAGCACCTCACAAATTCGAGACCGCAGCGTCTGTTCTTTATTCCAAATGCCCGCCATCGTACTCTGTTCATCTTCCTTGAGGTGCGCCCATAAAACAGCAGCTTCGTCGGCTCCACTTCGCGCTGTTACCTCCGGTGCTTCATCTGTGGACAAACGAACGTGCAAGATCTCGCCAACAAGCTTCATTTCTTGTATGAGTTTAGCTTCGAGGGGCCTGAAATATTGCTCCTTGAGTCGGTTACTCTTCCAGTAGTTATCTCCTTTGTTATCGAGTTCGGTGAACCTCTTGCGAAGATCGAGGAGAATCTTAAAAGCACCTGCGTTATCGTTGTCTTGCCTCTTCTCTTCGTAACTGTTTTTCTTCTTGCCATAGTTCTTGGCTGAAAGCGCTCCAGACCACTTGGTTTTTTCTTTACGGGCATTCGCTTTCATCGTCGTGTATTCTTGGGTGGTAGCCAGAGCGCGTTGGATGGTGGGCTTTGTACTACTTTGCTGAACTACATGGGTTAACTCATGGGCAATTAGCTTTTGTCCTCTCTGGCTCCCTGGCTGATATTCCCCACTCTTAAAAAATACATCTTGCCCTGTTGTAAATGCTTTGGCTTGAATCGATTCATTTAGGCGATCGGCACGACTATCGGTATGAACACGCACCCCAGAAAAATCTGCGTTCATAGCGGTTCCCATGGAGCGCTGTAAGCCTTCATGTAAGGGTTTTCCACTTCCTCTAGCTCGATGAATGGAAGATTCTAATTCTGTTGATGCTTCGCCTGTAGCGATCGCCTCTTGCCGTTGTACCATCGGTTTCATTTGCATCTGTTCATCCCCTTCTGGTTCCATTTCCCGTTGCAGAGTGGATGGGGTTTGAGGCGTATCTATCGTTTCTACTACATCTTGCGCCACTCGATCGGCTTGTTGTTCATAGGGATCGTGGGGTTGTCCGATCTCTAATTTGGCTTGTAGTCTGGCTGAGTATCGCAGTCGCTCTAGAGGACTAGATTTGCGACTCTCACTGGGTTTCCACTCCGGGAGTTCCCGCTCTGTTTTCCTCTGTATCTTGGGTTGCACAACTGGAGGAGCGGCATACTGAGGCGCTTTTTGTGCCAATAGAGATTGGCGGGGGGAAATTCGGGTTTGGCGGCGGCGAGGATTCATGATGAAGATGAAGACAGAGGAGTTTACCCTTTAGTATAAGGGATGATTTAAGCATTCTCCAAGATGCGAAACTCATCGATTGTGTGTCGAGCTACTCAGGGGGTGACAACAGGCTTGAATCTAAGGCTACGCTTGGCTTTGAGCCGTTAAAAGATGGCGAAAAAATCCAGCGATTTTTTGGGCAAGTAACCCTCTAACCTGATGCTATAGTTATGCGATCGCGACCATTGAGTTGAGGTTTTCAGCAAAATACTACCGAAAAAGGTCGCTATAGCGACCTTTGAGCTACCTTGTCACCCCTTGAG
>DDLS01000111.1 GCA_002340255.1 Cyanobacteria bacterium UBA2566 | reverse complement strand
TGAGCGTAAATCTATACGGTATGCCATCCTTCAACTCCCTTAGATTTCCCCTTATTATACTGCTGGTTTTTAATTGGAATGACTATACCACCGCTCTGCTCAGTTTCTACACGAATTGGGAAGTCTAGTAAGGTAAGCAAGATTTGCTTGTCAAGGTTGAAGGATCTTGCCTATTCTCCTGCCCACCCTGCGATCTGCGCTACGATCTCAGAAGCCGGGTTTCTCCGAGAAACCCGGCTTCTGGAGACTCTTCTCATGCCCTTTCTGTTTATCGCCCTAATGTCGCCGGGTTACCCAAGTCAAAGAGTCCGGCGATACAACCGGTCATTAAAGTGGCGAGAGTCGCGGCCCAGAGGGCTTTGAAGCCGAGGGAGGAAACTTCCGATCGCCGTTCGGGAATCAGGGAAGAGAGTCCGCCAACGAAAATCCCATAGGAGGCAAAGTGAGTAAACCCACAGAGAACATAACTGACGATGAGCATGGCGCGATCGCTAATGGCTCCTGTACGACTCAGATTAGCGAGACTAATATAAGGTGGCACATTGGTTTCAAACACCCGACGACCAATAATCACGGAAGCTTGCCAAATTTCATTAATATCCAGAGATACCCCCGTCAGAATAGTTAGGGGAAAAAACAAAAATCCCATGATATTTTGCAGCGTAACTACTTGAAATACCGTACCGACTGGTGCAGGTAATCCTGATAGGCTATCAAAGCCCATATTAATTAGCGCCACTAAACCCAAAATGGCGATAATTACAGCCGCAATACCAACGGCCATTTTCACCCCATCTAAGGCTCCCATAATCAGGCTATCCATGGGATTCGGTCGTTTTTCGGGGTCTTGCTCTGGCTCTTCAGGAATTTTGCCCAGGGTTTCAGGCACTCCAGTTTCCGGAACCAAGATTTTTGAAATCACGAAACAAGCGGGAATGGTCATAATTGAAGCGGAGACCAAATGACCGGCAATGGAGGGAAAGACAGGGCGTAAAAACCCAGCATAGAGTCCGAGAACAGAGGAAGCAATAGAACCAAAACAACTGGTGAGAATGGCACAGATTTCGCTGCGTGTCATTTTAGCCAGGAAGGGTTTAACGGCGATCGCCGATTCAATACCGACAAAAATATTGGCTGCTCCGGATAAGGATTCTGCCCCACTAATTTTCATCGTTTTCTGGAACAGTTGGGCAAAAACCTTGACAATCGGTTGAATAATATTCAATCGATACAATAGGGCGACTAATGCCGAAAAGAAGACCACTTGAGGTAGGGAGCGAAAGGCAAAGATATAGCCCGGATTGAGATGATCTGAGCCAAGTTTATCGCCAGGGATCGCCACATAGGGTTGACCGACTGCACGCATAATCCACCGTCCTGCCGGCCCCGGGCCAAGCACTCGGTTAGGATTAGGGACAAAAGCAGAAGTATCGCCACCAAACAGGAAGCGAGCGCCTGCTTCTGAAGCATCTAAAAGGGCATTGAGCAGATTATTGAGTTGGGCAATCAGATCGCGCGTGGGGAGAACAAAGACTAAGAGTCCGATCGTCATTTGTAGAGTAATGCCAATGGCGATCGTTCGCCAGGGAACCACTTTGCGGTCTTCGGAACCAACCCAAGCAATCAGACATAAGATAACGATTCCGAGGGCGGAGATCAGGTTTAAAATGGGATTCATGGGCAGAGTGCTTCCTCACAGTAGCCAGCCAATCCGGTGATGTCACACCACGTTGATTATTATCAGACTCCGGAATTACACCGATGTCAAGTCTAGGATAGCCATCATGGATGAAAAATTAGTGTTCATGGGTTTAAGCTTAGGGTATAAGCACTCCGTTGGTTTAGGGAGAATTTTAAGGTTTATGGAAGCGTTTGATATTCATCCACCAGCTTGGACAGAACAAGCTACCCATGCATTCAAGTTCTGTTGTCCTCGCTGTGCGGCGACTTCGAGGCAAGCTGAACGGGTGTGGTTAAATCGGCGATCGCCCGTTTACACAGAAGGCAATCGCCGTAAATGGCAAGAATTTTATTTATGTGAATGCGGACAAGCCTGGTGGGGTTGGAGCAACGAACGTCCTCCCTCAGAGTTGGCGGGGGAGGATCTTCCCCAACCCCAACCCCCGAATCCCTTTGATGGTCTTTAAAGGGAATTGGGATTAGGGTTGATCGACGGCGACTTGAGGTAAGCCCATACTGTAATTCACTGCCCGGCTTTCCAGGTTATAGCTGAGTTCCCCTTTTTGGAGGAGCGATCGGACAAAATGCTCCAAATCCGACCCAATCCGACGCAGATTATACTCGGTTAAATCCTGTCCTTCATAGGCTGCAACCAACTCCTCAAACTTACCATAGACTTCTTTTAGGGACGAATCTGTCCAATTTAATTCATTATCTGGGTCTACATCCAGAGTCAGCATATTGTCAGATGGATTGAGTTCTCCCTTTTCAATAACAGCCGTAAAAATGCGGATATGGCGGGTCGTAGATTTGAGTAACATATAATAGTCAATAAAAAACAGCCTATAGGTATTCTGTCATTGCTAGGCAAAGGACGCAATCTCTAAGCTATCTTAGGCAAAGATGCCATTGTATTGATCGCCCAGAAAGAATAACTTCAGAGCAGTTCCCGCTTCCCCCATGGCCAAAAGTAAACTCAAATCCAAAGGAAAAGCACCGAATCTAGCCGCCCTAGTCAAACCCCCTCCGACGAAAGAAGAACTAGCTGCCAAAAAACGTGAAGCTGCCAATGCGCGCAAAAAGTTCAATGGAGTCCTCGGACAGGCGATCGGAATTGGCTCTGTTTTCGGTTTAATTGGGTTCGCCGTTATGGGCGAACCTTCATTTTTCGTAGCCGGATTATTTGGGATTGGTGTTCTCATATTTGCCTTAAATTATCCCATTCAAGCTCTATGGGCTTTCTATATCTATATGCCCTTTAGCGGCACTATTGTTTATGGAGTGGGAGGAGGAAATGCACTCCTCCAGTTAGCCAAAGATGCGTTTTACATTCCCGGATTAATGGGCATCTATCAATACTGCCAACGATATCGTTTGCCGTTCCTTGTGCCCAAACCCCTAATTCCCTTCATATTTTCCCTATTAGGGTATTGTGTCTTTATCATCCTAGTCATCAATACAACTGGAAAAACTTACGGAGGAGATAAACCGATCTTATTAGGGATTTTAGGCTTAAAAGTATTCATGGGATACATCCCCTTAATCAGTTGTGGATTTTATATGATTCGGGGGAAAAAAGAATTGCTTTGGATTACCCGGATAACGACTATTTTAGCCCTTATCACCTGCGTATTATGTGTAATGCAATATCGATCGCTCTTATCGGGTGCCTGTGAAGGCACTCGTAATGCAGTAGGAGACGATTTATTCAAAGCAAGTGTCGAAGCCAGATGCCTAGTTGGAGGATCTTTAACTTACAGTCCCCAGGTTGGTCAGATCCGTCTCCCCAGTACCTTACCTTCCCCTTGGCACTGGGGTTGGTATATGATTTGTAGCGCCTTCTTTACCTTTGCCACTGCTTTTTGCGATCCTTCTCCTCTATGGCAAATGGCGGGATTTGCTGGAATGGGATTAAACTTTGTTTGTTCTGTGATTTCAGGACAACGAATTGCGACAATGCTTGTCCCTGTCGTAACCGTTATTTTACTGGTGCTTACCGGTCAAGTTGCCAACCTAAAACGGTTCATTCCCATTGCAGTTGGATTAACCTTACTCTTGGGAGGTGCGGCGGTAGCTTTCCCCGATGTTGTACAAGAAAGATGGGATAGTTTAGTCGGTCGATTGGGTGCATCTAACCCAGCAGATTTTATTGCTGAACAAGCCGAACATTCTGCGAAGGAAGCGGGTTTCTTTGGCAATGGATTAGGACGGGCAACGAATTCGGCTAGAATATTTGGTAAAACTTTTTTGGTGGAAACTTGGTTCCCAAAAGTCCTCTTTGAATTAGGAAAACCAGGGCTTGCCTTATTTTTACTGCTGGTTACTGCTCTGACTTGGCAAACGTTTAAAGCTTATCGTTCGGTGAAAGATAAAAGCTTACGCAATTTTGGCGCTTGTTTTTGGGTATTTATTCTAATTATTAGTTACCAAACTTACTGGTATCCATTAGATACCGATCCGGTATGTGTCTACTATTGGTTATTTGCTGGTATTACCTTAAAGTTACCTGATATTGATAAGGAAGAACAAAAGAAACAGGAAGAACTGCAAGCGCTTCTGGAAGCACAAGCCGATCCGAAAAAACGCAAGAAATCTAAATCGGCTAAACCTGGCAAAAATGGGCGTAAATCGAGTAAAAAGAAGAAATAGAACTATAATCCCTGAGCGATCGCCGAATAAACAATGAATTTACCTTTTCTATCTGTGATTATTCCTACCTATGGGAGAGAAGAACCCCTACTCGATAGTATCCAGGATGTCCTGAAGCAGGATTATCCCAATTTTGAGGTATTAGTAGTCGATCAAACAGCCGAGCATAAGCCGGAAATTCAAGCATTCTTGGATGAGATGGCTAATTCAGGCAAAATTAAGCTGTTTCGGGTCAATTGGGCGAGTTTACCAGGAGCGCGAAATTATGCAGTACGGCGCTCTAGCGGAGATGTGGTGCTATTTATTGATGATGATGTGGTGTTACCAGAAGGCTATTTGATGGCCCATGCGCGCAATTACGATCGCCCGGAAATTGGTGCAGTTGCTGGTCGTGTTTTTGACCGCATGAAGTTGGGCGAGTCCAAGAATAATTATACCATTGAAGAGTTACCGCCGCAAGCTTTTGACCCTGGAATTGCTTGGTATCACATTGATTTAGTCCATACGACAAAAGCCCAGGAAGTCATTTCTGCACGGGGATGTAATATGTCCTTCCGCCGTGACATTTTTAGCAAACATGGCTTGGAATTTGATGAGCGATTTCGCGGCAGTGCGGTACGGGAAGAGTCCGATTTTTGCCTGCGCTTGCGCCAGACGGGATACAAAATCTGGTACGATCCAGAAGCTAATTTGGTGCATTTGGGGGAAGAAACCGGAGGATGTCACGATATTTCCACGCGATCGCTAGAATATCAGATTACCTTCTACCATAACCACTTTCTTATGGGACTCAAGAATTTGACCGTAGGTCAACAAATCCGGTTCTTTAGCAAGTTATTTGACTGTCACGTTTTAGGTCATCCTCCCTGCAATAAAAGTGGCTCCCCCATCAAAATTGTTAGTCGCGCAGGGTTCTACACCATGGGTTACTTAAGTGCTTGGCAGACTCGGCTCAAAACATTATGGAAAACAGGGCAAACCTATAGCCAACAAGATGAACAATGGCAAGCTTCTGAATCGGTTTAATGGTGTTATTAGAGTCTAAACAATCATGAAAATTTTAATCGCCAGCCACACCTACATTGTCGATCTCAATCGAGAGAAATTAAGAAAATTAGCCCAACTCGATCCAAGCATAGAAGTAACCGTGGTTGTCCCCAAGCGATGGCGACCGGGAGGCGTGCAAAACAAAATCATTGAAACCCAACCCGTTGATGAGGGGAATTTTCGAGTTGTTCCCCTATCAAACTTGAGTGAAAATAACCAAGGCTTATTGACTTTTGGGCTGGATTTAGTGCAACTCCTCAAAACCTTGAAACCCCATATTTTGCAGACTGAGCAAGGAGCAAAAGCGTTTAGCCATGCAGAATTAATTACCCTCAATAAGCAACTCAACTTGAACGCCAAAAATGTATTCTTTACTTGGTGGAATTTACCCTATGAAGTCAAATTCCCCATTTCTGTGTTAGAGGGATTTAATCTTAAACATTCCCATGGTATTATATCGGGCAACCAAGACGGAGCCGATGTACTGCGCGATCATGGCTATGATGGCCCCATCAAAGTGATGCCTCAACTGGGGGTAGACGAGCAGTTATTTTCGCCCCAAGAGCAACCGGAGTTGAGAATATCTTTGGGCATTAAGCCTGATGAATTTGTCGTGGGGTTTGTGGGGCGGTTTGTGGAAGAAAAAGGACTTTTGACTTTATTCAATGCCTTGAAAAAAATTACGGATTATCCGTGGAAATGGCTGTTGCTCGGTCGAGGCAACTTGAAGCAAGATCTTTTAAACAAGGCTTCAGAAGTTGGATTGCGAGACCGGTTGATTTGTGTGGAAAGTGTTCCCCATGACCAGGTTTATCGCTATATTAATTTAATGGATGTCCTGGTTTTACCGTCTGAGACCACCTATAAATTTAAGACGCTAACCGCAGCCGGTTGGAAAGAACAATTTGGCCATGTTCTGATTGAAGCGATGTCTTGTAAAGTGCCGGTCATTGGTTCTGATTCTGGAGAAATTCCCCATGTGATTGATGAAGCGGGATTGGTATTTCCAGAAGGGAATGTGGATGGTTTGCGAAACAGTTTGCGTCAAGTAATGGAAAATCAAGAATTCAGACAAGATTTGGCGCAAAAAGGTTATGAACGGGTGATGCTTCACTATACCAATACGGCTTTGGCTAAAGAACAATGCTCTTTTTATGAACAGTTGCTGTAGATTCATTCACGTTTAGTTCTTGTATTTTCAATTGATTTTCCGAAACGTAGATCTTGCCCCATTCCCTATTCCCTAGCGCAAAGCGCTGTAACCATAATGCGCGTTTTACAAATTGTTCCTTCCATTTCTCTCGTCTATGGTGGTCCGAGTCAGATGGTCAAAGGGTTGTCTGCTGCCTTGAGTAATGAACCCGGTATGGATGTGACGATCTTAACCACAAATTCTAATGGTGATACGGGTGAAGCGCCGTTAGATGTGCCCCTAGACCGCCCTGTGGAGGAAAATGGCTATCAGATTCGCTACTTTCGCTGCTCCCCATTCCGACGCTACAAATTTTCCCTAGATTTATTACAATGGCTGTCCGAACATGCCTCAGAATACGAGATTGCCCATATTCATGCCCTATTTTCTCCGGTCAGTTCGGCTGCTGCAACGATCGCCAGACAGAAAAGACTCCCGTATATTATGCGTCCTTTGGGAACGTTAGATCCGGCGGACTTACGCAAAAAACGCCAACTGAAGCGCATCTATACAGCTCTGTGGGAAAAGGGCAATATTAAAGGAGCTGCAGCGATTCATTTTACCAGCAGCATTGAAGCGAAAATTTCCGATCGCTTTGGCACCGATACCCCAGGCGTAATTGTACCTTTAGGGGTGCAACTGCCCCAACTACCAGAACCGGGCATGGCTAGAGAAAACCTGAATATCCCTGCCGATAAACCCTTAATTCTCTATATGTCGAGAATTGACCCGAAAAAAGGCTTGGATTTGCTCATTCCTGCTCTGGAAACCTTGGTGAATGAAAATTTTGACTTTGAGTTTGTTTTAGCGGGTGGGAATCCCCAAAATACCGCCTATGTGGAGCAAATTAAACAGCAGATCCAATCCTCTACCTTAGCCTCCTGTACCCAGTTTCCGGGGTTTGTCAGGGGAGCGGAGAAAGCGGCGCTGTTGCGAGATGCGGATCTGTTTGTACTGCCGTCCTACTATGAGAATTTTGGCATTGCTGTCGCTGAGGCGATCGCCTCCGGAACCCCTGTCGTTATCTCCACAGGCGTTTATATCTGGGAAGAAATCCAAAAAGCGGCGGCTGGATGGGTGTGTGGTTGTGATGTCAATTCGCTAACGGATAGCTTACGACTGGCTCTGAGCGATCGCCAAGAACGACTGAAACGAGGAGCAGCAGGGGCACAATACGCTAATACTCACTATAGCTGGTCGGCGATCGCCCAACAAACCATCGGCGTTTACCAACAGTTCGCGCGATTGTCCAGTTAAATTACTGTCCTGGTTTTCCCACTCCCTTCTCCATCGACTACCTATAGTAAAAACATCAGGTTAGAGAAAAAACCGAGATCGCATCTTTCCAGGATATCTCTCACAGGCGATCGCCCTCTGTCCTCACCGTCATCACCCCCATCTCCAGAGCATCCTAGAACTATAGCCGAAATCATCCAGACGAAACCTCTAACCTCTCGTATGTTTTTGTATTTCCTGTCGAGGAACTCAACCGATGAAAGTACGATGGAAAACCCTAATCCCCAGGATAACCCTATGGTTAGCCTTAGAAATCGTTCTTAGTTGCTTAGGACTCGATCATCTCGCTGATTACAGCGAGTATGTCTTGGAAAAGAAAGCGATCTCTACATTAGTCGTGAGTCATGGGTAATGAGATTTTGTCTGGATCGATTGTAGAGGGTTGAGTGAATTTCCAGCGATCGGTTAAAGTGACTCACATTTGGGCGATTTTGATCTCTAGCTTTGCTGCCATCGACGCAAATATATACTATTTTCCTGGCGAACAGGAGGATTTGTGATCGTGAATTGGGATTATCGTGTTTTTTGTGAAGACAATGGTGATTATGTGATTCGTGAAGTGTTTTATGCAGAGGATGGTTCGATTCTAGGATGTACGGAAAATGAGGTGTGTCCTACAGGGCGATCGCTACAAGAGTTAACTGAGGATCTGCAACTCTTTAGAGCAGCTTTAACTCAACCAGTTTTGAGAGTCTCCGATGTGCCACTATATTCCAAGCAACGAGAAGATAGGAAAACAGAGAAGAAGACGATTTCTCACGAACAGGTTTTAGCCCAATTGGGATTGAGTGAATTTCCGGCGATCGGCTAAAGTCAGTTACATTTGGGCGATTTTGCTCTCTTGCCTAGCTTCCAAAGCTAGATTTTCTGACCGCAATACATTACTATAAAGTTAAGTAATAATTTTTAGTCTGACTCATGAAACCGATCGAACTCCTCGCCATGGGCACTCTCCTCCTGTGCCTCACTGTCCTGAGCCTCTGCGCTCCCCAAACAGCCCTTGCAAACCCCGATCCTGGTCAACTCTCCCATGCCATCGAAGAAATTGAAAACTTAGATGCCATGCGCTCTGGGCTAGCCTCAACCCTCAAAGACAGAACCAAAGCCATTACTCCACAAACCTTCAAGCAAGTCTGTAAACCCGTAGGTATGAAAGCCAAACAACTGAGCCAAGAAAACGGATGGCAAGTGAAACAAATAGCAGTCAAATATCGCAACCCTGCCCATGCTCCAGACACCCCAGAAGCAGAAGCGGCCCTTGAACTGCTAGATAACTATCCAGAACTGATGGGATTCTGGCAAGATGAAACTCTTAATGGTCAACCAGGACAGCACTACTATCGCCGAATTAATGTAGAAGCCACCTGTTTAGGCTGCCATGGCGCAAAAGCAGCACGGCCAGAATTTGTTAAACAAAACTATCCCCAAGATTTAGCCTATGACTTTAAAGTAGGAGATCTTCGAGGCATGTACGCTGTCTTTATTCCCGATCCTGTCGCTTCTGAATCTGAATGAACGTCCTAACCCACCCTTCTCTCCTTAAAGTCCCCTTTTCTCAGGAAGATTTAAGAGAATCGTGTCCAACTCACCCAGGAAAACACAGGGTCATTGCTTTTCTCGTTGCCCTGCTGCTCTTCCTCCTCCCCTCTACCCTTTTGGTTTCGCCACCCGCATCGGCTCTGATTCGCCAACAACTCGAAGCACCAGGACAAACCCTCTATCAATCTCGCCATAGCTTGCGAGATAGGAGTGGCAAAACCTGGCAAGTGATTCTCTTTAAGCGGATCAAAGTGGGAGAATTAGCCAATGTTCAGTTACGTTTAGTCGGATTTCCCGAGCAAACGGTTTTTCAACATCCTGCTCCTCTCAACCTCAAAGATAGCCAGAATCAGCAGTTGAGTGCCTCCGATGTTTTTGCAGATAAAGCTCCTGCCCCCAATGTGGGACAGTACGAGCTAACCGATATTCTGGATTTGGTTTCCGCTTCCGGTTCCCTAGAGCTATCTTTACCCGTGGAAAATGGGGAAACTCGGATCTCGGTTCCTGCTGTGATTATTCTGGAATGGCAATATTTAGCTCATGAATATTAATACAGCGCTTTGCTTGCGTTATAAGCGACAGTGTTGAATCCCCATTCCCTATTCCCTATT
>DDLS01000074.1 GCA_002340255.1 Cyanobacteria bacterium UBA2566 | reverse complement strand
TAAAAGGACGGGGTTTTAGACCTATTTTTCTGATAATAGTTTTTGGATGGTTCACCAACTTAGCGATCGGACAATGGTTTAGCGATCGCCCAAATTTGGGTAGCCACTCATCTCTGTGCCTCCTACCCGGGTTTGTTGAGCTTCATCGAACTCTACCAGCCAACTGAGGACTTCACGGGGTTCTCCGATAGCCTGATTGTCCAGCCGAGCTGTTTCATTTAAATAGCCGAAGTAATGGCCCATGAGAAAATAAACCGCTACCATCGCTACAGCAGCCCCTGCCACTAGAACCCCAGCTAACATCAAAGAGAATTCCCGCGTATGAATCGCCGATTCCATTAGATGCAAAGACCAGGCTACTAAGGCAATGACAATTATGAGAATAATGATCATTGCTCGTTTAAGAAATGTAACAATTCCTGTATTGTAACAACTTATTGCAGGACTGTCGCGGTTCAATTCTTAAATTCTTCTAGAAATCTGTACTTTCTGAACAAAATGTGATATATATCACCTCGCCAGTTGTCTGATTTTCAAACCCTGGGTCGTCAGATGCTCCTTAATTTGAGCGACAGACAGTTGGCCGTAGTGGAGTAAAGAGGCTAAAAGGGCCGCCTCAGCCTTTCCTTCAGTTAACGCTTCATGGATATGTTCGCAGGTTCCCGCGCCACCAGACGCAATCACCGGAATTTCCACAGATTCAGCAATGGTGCGGGTTAGATCTAGATCGTAACCGGCTTGAGTGCCATCAGCATCCATACTCGTGAGTAAGATTTCTCCAGCCCCACGAGCCGCCACATCCTTAGCCCAGGAGAGTGCATCAAGCCCTGTATTCTCCCGTCCCCCGCGCACATACACATCCCATCCTGGATTCTCAGGATCGCTGCGTCGTTTAGCATCAATAGCGACAACAATACACTGATTTCCGAAGCGATCGCTGGCCCGATTTACCAAATCCGGGTCTCGGACTGCCGACGAGTTGATACTAACCTTATCCGCCCCGGCCCTTAACAAATTTTTAATCATTTCTAAGGATTGAATTCCCCCACCCACTGTCAGGGGAATAAACACCTGTTCAGCCGTCCGGTAAACCACATCCAGGATAATATCTCGGTCTTCATGAGTCGCCGTAATATCGAGAAACACCAACTCATCAGCACCCGCGTCATTATAGATCGAAGCCAACTCCACCGGATCGCCAGCATCCTGAAGGTTAACAAAATTAATCCCCTTCACCACTCGTCCCGCCCTCACATCCAGACAGGGTAAAATCCGTTTAGCAACCATCTGCTTCCTCTTTTCTTCTGTTCAATAGTTGTCCCCAGACATCATACAGTGCCAAGCCTGGGTCATGTTGAGCCACTTTTCCTCTTCCCTCTTCCTTAATTCCATACAAACTTCTCAGGATTTGACCGGCTAAACATCAACCTATTGTTTGGCTTCCCTCCCAATGACAAAATACTGGTATTGCTGTGAAAGACTAATTTATGCGTCTTCTATTTACCATTGCCCATTTTTATAACCCCCAAGGGTCTCAACGGCACGCTTCCCAACGTCCCGATCCCCAACCGCGCATCCAAGCGCTCACCTCAAGTCTGTCAGCTATTCATCAACTCTATAGCCAATTCCAATGCATGATTGACATTGCTCAAAGGGTCGTTGTACCGAGCAATCAACAATACACGAATCATATTGATATCGTGATTTGTACTACTGGGGAATACCATCTACTCAAACAACTACCTATCCCTCAGGAGTCTTATCATCACCATACTACCCAATGTGAACCGATGCTTCTCGGTTTTGAATGTCAAGCCGTATTGCGCAGCAACCTTGGCTGTTATGATTATTACTGCTTTCTAGAGGACGACTTAATCTTATCTGACCCCTGGTTTTTTGTTAAACTGATTTGGTTTAATCGGATTACTGGCGATCGCAACCTTCTGCAACCCAACCGCTACGAGAGCGCCATTGGCGGTACATTCCGCAAGGCCTACATCGATGGAGATCTAAAGCCTCACGTCACTCAACCTTTTCAAAACCTAGAAGAACATCCCCAACTCACAGGAAAAGTGATGGAATGCCCAGTCATCTTAAAACGTCCCCTCAATCCCCACTCCGGTTGTTACTTCCTCAATGGCGCACAAATGGATTATTGGGCCAATCAACCCCATTTTCTCGACCGAGATACCCGCTTTATCGGCCCCCTAGAAAGTGCCGCCACCCTAGGGATTATGAAAACCTTCCGCATCTACAAACCGGCCCCTCAGAATGCCAATTTTCTAGAAATTCAGCATTTTGGTACAGGATTTTTAAATCTTATTGGTAAAGAAGTGAAAATCCCCAATCAAACCACTTAAGGGTTGTTGAGGGGCTAAAGTCTAGAGAAGAGAAAAGAGAATACACAGGACTACCCCCACTCCTCCAGATCCGACCCGTACTTCTCCAACCGCCAATCCCCAAACCGCACTCGCAGGGAGGTGACCTTGCAGTGCATTTGTAGTAAATATGTAATCACTATAATTTAACAATGAACCATTTTTACGCCAGCCGACGCGATCGCCAAGTTTTATAAACGTATCATAATCATAATCGTCTAGCGTTCCTCCCAAATCAAGCCAAATCCGCTTTTGCACGCTAAAGCCAAATCGACCCCTGCTATATTTCACCCATAATTGGTCAATGGTTCTCAAGTCAATGCCAGGAAAATTTTTCAAGTCTTCAAGACGAAAGTAACTCTCTTTTTCCCGTTTCACCGCTTCCAGCATCCTGCGGTAGGTTTCCTCATCCGCATCCTTCCATCTCTGCTGCTGCAACAGTCTCTGCAAGAGCGTGTAGTCTACTCCTCGCTCTGACCTTAAATCATCCTCTTGCGGTTGATATACCTTCAATCCAGGAATGGAAGCAAGAGGTTTATTAATTTTAGATTTAGGAGCAGGTATAGGGAGCTGATGCACAGTCGATTGAGGCACAGGAGACACAGAACCATTCACCCAAGGTAACCAGGACCAGTCCCACCCCTTATTCTCCGGCTCAGGAAGTTCACTAATTCTGACTGTATCGGGAATATCTCTGGAAAAACACGGTAAGCCTAACCAGTTCTGTATTGACTGGGGACGTTTTCCTGCCTCCAAAGCCATCCCCCAGACAATAGCATAATTTAAGCTGGGACTAATCGATCTATAGCTTTTTGGCTCAATCAAAGGAACCTTTTTCAGTCGCTCTGTAGAAGGGGTTGGACACTCTCCCATCACCGCATAATATAAACCAGCAGCTAACGTATAGACATCTACCGTTACGTTCCGCTCTCCCAGAAACTGCTCGTAAGGGGCAAATGCTGGATTTCCCGTTTGCAAAGAAATCGAGCTAGGGGGACAATCTCCAGCAATGCCAAAATCGATTAATATAGCCGTTCCATCCGGTCGAATCATGATATTCATTGGAGTCGCATCGAAATGGACTAACCCCGTTTTGTGGATATGCATTAAGGCCCTACCGATTTGCTGAATATACCCCACTGCCTTATTTTCCGGGAGTGCCCCTCCATCTTTAACTAAATTGAATAAACTCTTTCCTTCAATAAACTCCATCATTAAACAAGGAATTCTCACCCTAGGGTCATTCTCATCCGGCTCCTCAAATAAATCAAACACCCGCACAATATGAGGATGGGGTTTTAGACTCGCCAGGGTTTTCGCCTCTTTGTAAAACCGGTATACAAACTCTCCATAGTTGTCATCCTGATGAAATTCTGTCCTTGGCGTTTTAATCACACAGAACGAATCCAGGGTCAGGTGTTTGGCTTTGTAAGTAATGCCAAACCCACCTCTACCCAACACTTTCTCAATCCTGTACTTGCGGTCAATAACTTTTCCGGGTTGCCAATCCACGATCTTCAGGTACACAAACGCCAGCTTTCCCTATTATGCTACATCCGTTCCTCTTCTCCCCCATCTCCCTCTCCCCGTGTCCTGACAAGTGAATGATTTTCATGATTGTGCATCCATAGACCCTCAGAGCGCCCCAAATTTCATAGAGTCATCTGATTCTCCGTGTCCCCGTTTCTCCGTGTCTTCCTGACTCGAATCTTAAAATCATTCCCTTGAAAGCTCCCCGTGTCCCTGTGTCTCTCCACTCCCCCATCTCCCCATTCCCCTACAATAGAAAAGTAACCCTTTCACTCAACCCATGGCCAGAGACTTACGCGGATTTATCAACCTACTCGAAGAGCGCGGACAACTACGACGAATTAAAGCATCTGTCGATCCGGATTTAGAAATTGCCGAAATTGCCAACCGAATGTTGCAAGCGGGAGGCCCTGGGTTACTGTTTGAAAATGTTCAAGGATCGCCCTTTCCCATTGCCATTAATTTAATGGGAACGGTTGAGCGTATCTGTTGGGCGATGAATATGGATAATCCTCTAGAATTAGAAGATCTAGGAAAAAAATTGGGCATGTTGCAACAACCCAAACCGCCCAAAAAGATTTCCCAAGCGATTGATTTTGGCAAGGTTTTATTTGATGTGGTGAAAGCTAAACCAGGGCGCGATTTTTTCCCGAGTTGTCAACAGGTCACGATCCCAGAAGAAGACTTAGACTTAAATACTCTACCCCTGATTCGTCCCTATCCCGGAGATGCGGGAAAAATTATTACTTTGGGATTGGTAATTACCAAAGATTGTGAAACCGGAATTCCCAATGTTGGCGTGTATCGCTTACAGCTTCAATCAGCTAAAACAATGACCGTACACTGGTTATCGGTACGGGGTGGGGCGCGTCACCTGCGAAAATCCTCTGAGCAAGGAAAAAAACTAGAGGTGGCGATCGCCCTCGGCGTTGACCCCCTGATCATTATGGCTGCCGCAACCCCCATTCCCGTAGATCTCTCAGAATGGTTATTTGCCGGACTTTACGGAGGTTCCGGAGTTCCCTTAGCTAAATGTAAAACTGTAGACCTCGAAGTTCCCGCAGATGCCGAATTTGTCCTCGAAGGAACCATTACCCCTGGTGAAGTTCTCCCTGATGGTCCCTTTGGCGACCACATGGGTTACTATGGAGGTGTGGAAGACTCGCCCCTGATCCGCTTCCAATGCATGACTCATCGAAAAAATCCAGTATATTTAACAACTTTTAGCGGTCGTCCTCCCAAGGAAGAAGCCATGATGGCGATCGCCCTTAACCGCATTTACACCCCTATCCTGCGCCAACAAGTCTCCGAAATCGTTGATTTCTTCCTCCCTATGGAAGCCTTAAGTTACAAAGCTGCCATTATTTCCATCGATAAAGCTTATCCCGGCCAAGCTAAACGTGCAGCCCTCGCCTTTTGGAGCGCTCTACCCCAATTTACCTACACAAAATTTGTCATTGTTGTCGATAAAGACATTAATATTCGCGATCCTCGGCAAGTTGTTTGGGCAATTTCCTCTAAAGTTGACCCTTCACGAGATGTTTTTATCCTTCCAGAAACCCCTTTTGACACCCTCGATTTTGCTAGTGAAAAAATTGGCTTAGGAGGTAGAATGGGCGTTGATGCAACCACGAAAATATACCCAGAAACCACCCATGAATGGGGCGCAGTTCTCGAATCCGATCCAGACATAGCTACTAAAGTAGACCAACGCTGGCAAGAGTATGGATTAGCCGATCTCACCCTCGGAGAAGTTGACCCCAATGTATTTGGTTACGAAATGCTATCAAAATTTAATCACTGAACCGGATCAATTCTGATACCATTTCTTCTAAGATTGCCATTAATCAATCCTTAGGAGCTAACTTGTTCTGGGACAATTGTTAAAGGACATCATTATAGAGAAATGGTATGACAAATCAAAATTTGTCGTTTACACTATCCCTACAGCCTGATTAAGTCTTTAATTATAGTTTTAAGACCAAGGAGAAGGAGATCCATAATTATGTCCAAGCCCAAGCGCCGCCTACGACAGCTCGTGTTAGCTGCCATGGTTTGCACCCTCGCTAGTTGGGGCGATGTTGTACCCAGACCCATGCGCTCTGCCGCAGTTGCCCAAGAAGAAGCCACAACTGTTTCTGCGCCTGCAGCCAAAACCATCGAAGATCCAGATATTCCTGTTGATGAACTCAGACTTTTAGTCAAGCCTCTAACCCTAGCTGAATTACAAATTGAAGCTGAAGGCTGGCAGGGTTTACTACAAGCCAAAGTACGGGAAATCTCCAACCAAGAAATTGCCATTAAGCGCAAGAACCGCAAGATTCAGGAGACCGAAGACGCGGTACAAAAACTTGAGGAAGCCCAACAAACTCTAGAGGAAGCCCAGGAAGCGGAAGTCACAGAAGGTGCTGGTAGTACCGCCGTGATTGAGAAAACAGAAGAAGCTGAAGCAGCCTTACAAGAAGCTCAGGAGTCCGTAGAAGCGGCAGCAGAAGCGGAGCAGCAAATTCAGGAGGATGAGGAATTACGAGAAACGGTTGAATCAACTTTGGACACTGAGCTAGAGCAAGAAGAATTGGGTTCTCTCCTAGAAAATGACCTCAATACTGAGGATGTAGAAGCCGTACAAGAAGACTTTGAAGAGGCGGCTGCTCTACTCGAAGGGGAAGTCGAAGGGGCAACTGAGGACTCAGAAGAAATCGATCCAGTCACTGGCGCTCCCCTAGGAGAAGGAGAAACGGCTGCTGAGAGTGATGGCATCACCGACACAGAGGAGAGGATTGGACAACTTGACCAAGTAGAAACTCAGTTGGAACAAGCCGCAGACGCGGAAGAAGATGTGAAGCAGGAGTTGATTGTTGGAGTCACTGAGCTGCAAAATCAGCAAACAGCTCTAGCAGACCGCTTTAAGGTGATTTTAGATGCCATAGATCAGCGAGGTGGAGAGACAGAATCTTATCGTACATATATCGCTGCCGTTAGTGGTATCGAAATTGATGTGACCGATACTCAAGGGTTAATGGTTCGGCTCCTAGCGTGGGCGCAGTCAGAAGAAGGGGGTTTACGCTGGGCCAGAAGTCTAGGAATCTTTGTGGGTATTGTCTCTGTTTCTGGGGTAGTGTCTTGGTTTGGTGGAAATGCGCTCGATGCATTGTTCCTCAAGACTTCGTTTGCCTCTGAGTTATTCGAGGGCTTTATCGTCAAGACCTTCCGCCGAGGAACTCTAGTGATGGGAGTTCTGCTCGGCTTAACTGCCCTAGGAGTAAGCCTTGGGCCTCTTCTGGCTCTTATTGGGGGTGCAAGTTTCATCCTTGCCTTCGCCCTGCAAAGCAACCTGAGTAACTTGGCCAGTGGTTTGATGCTGATGTTCTATAGACCCTTTGATGTGGGAGATGAAGTGAAGGTTGCTGGGATGTGGGCTATAGTTGATTCCATTAGCTTGGCGAACACAACGTTCAAAAGTTGGAATGGTGAACTGGTTGCTGTTCCCAATAGTACGGTTTGGAACGATAACATCTATAACCTCACCCATGCCGATGTCCGGAAAGTTAAGCATACGCTTCGTCTCAATGTGAATGAGGATCTGCCTCGTGTTAAAGAGCTATTGGTTGAGGTCATGAAATCCCATCCCAAAGTCCTGCAAGACAAACCGATTGGGACGTATGTCTATTGGTATCAAGAGGATCATATTCCCATTAGTGCAGCCTGCTGGGCAACAAAGGAAGATTACTGGTATGTTTGGGAAGAAACCTTGATCATGATTCAGGAACGATTCAAACAAGAAGGGATTAGTGTGGCAATTCCGACACAGGTGGAAATTGGATATGAGTTTCTCCAAAAACATAATGGCAATATGCCTTCCTCTCTGGGTGAGTCTCAGATGCCTTCATCTCTCCCTGATGCCACGGCCAGTTTTGCTAAAAATAGCTAAGTAGGGTTGTGTAGGTGGGGGACAATAATGCCCCCCTACAGCCTTTTAATTGGCTTTTAAGAGGTTGGGCTTCCAAAATCCCCACACAAAGGTGAGTAGAATTAGAGAGATCATCAGCCATTCTGGAGGCACAATATCGGGAGTAATGACCTTAGCTAGGAGTCTTAATCCCACAAAGGCGACGGTAATATATCCAGCATCTTCAAGATTTTCAAACTCATCTAACCAACGGATAAATAGGTTCGCGAGAAAGCGTAGAGCTACAATTCCTAAAATTCCTCCCATCAAAACTAACACAATTTCATCGGTAATGGCGATCGCCGTGGTCACACTGTCTAAAGAAAAGGCCAAATCAGTCACCGCAATGAGGGGAACAGCTTGCCACAGAGACTGGAATTTTGGCCCGTGGTGAGGACGATCGGCTTCCTCTTCGTCTGAGGTAAAATAGTTAAAAACTAACCAGAGCAGATACACGGCTCCTAAAAATTCAAATTGCCAGAAGCGAATCACCCAAGTTGCTGTTAAAATGAGTATAATCCGCAGAATAAATGCAGCAGCCAAGCCAAAATTGAGGGCTTGTTGTTGATGTTTCTGGCTCTCTAATCCCTTAGAAATTGAAGCCAAGGCAACAGCATTATCGGCTGAAAGTACGGCTTCTAGCGCCACTAAAATGATGATTAGAAATAGGGTGTCTAACCCAAAGTGGTGCGAAAAATCTAAGATAACGTCTAGCATTAATGGAGTCTCAAATTTGAATTAAACGACCAATAAAAACCCTATTTCAAGGAAACAGGGGGAAGCACAGTTGAATTAGAATCAGCGCGAAAAGTGTTGCCGCTGATTCGACCATCTTATTCTTACGAATTTAAGAGAAAGAGTGATGGAAAAAGCTTGTTTTTTCCTGTTTTGATTATACCAGAAATCCGTTGATTTTGCACAGAACTGATTACCTATGCTTGAGCAAATTTTATCTTCATCCTTGTGGACTCAATTTCGGGCGGCTTATCCTACGGCGAGCCTCATTTCAGAGCTACTTCATATTCACGATCGCCAGTATATTGTCCGGGTGCAAATCCAATGCGGGAACTTAGTCTTAGCAACGGGTTTATCAGCCGATCGCCAAATCGAAAAAGCAGAAGATCGAGCCAGAGAACGGGCGATCGCCCTTTTATATTCCTATTCCTCTCCACCCACTCCCACGCCCATTGCGGTACAACCGACTCCAGTGGAACCGACTCCAGTGGAACCGACTCTAGTGGAACCGACTCTAGTGGAACCGACTCCAGTGGAACCGACTCCAGTGGAAACAACTTCAGTGGAACCCACTCCAGTGGAACCCATTGCAGCACCTCAACCGAGTCCCCCAAAACCCACTCCTTCAAAAGTTGAAGTAAAAGCGCCCGAACCGGAACCCGAACCGGAAACCTGGTCACCCATTCCTCCCCTAGGAGAGAATACAGAAGATTACACCGATCAACCCCTACCTCCTCCACCTGCACCAGAACCCGAACCCTTACCTGAACTAGAAGAAGAATTTGACTTCACTGACATTAGCCTCAAAATCGATATGGAACTCAAGCATATTGGATGGAACAGTAAGCGAGAGAGCGAATATCTCAAACGTATCTATGGCAAAAACAAACGCATGATTCTGGGCGATCGGGAAATGAAAGAATTTCTAGAATATCTACAAACCTATGCCCAAACCGATGTCGAACTGAAAAAAGTCGGGTGGAGCGCTCAACAAGGAAAAGACTATCTGAAGAGCCAATATCCAGATAGTCAAGGTTCCCGTTTGATGTTGACCTGTAGTCAAATGAAAGAATTTCTCGATTACCTGCAACAAACTGCTTCATCTAATGAAGAGTTCTTTTAGAGATTAGATGGAGAGGAATGGGGCGATAGGCAGATAAGCTATTGCCTATTGTCCATTCCCCATTCTCTATTCCCTAATTAACCACACTGATGGGTTGACTAGCAGAAGGACGGCGATTAATCACTTGATCGATTAACCCGTATTCCATTGCCTCATTGGAGGACATAAAGAAATCACGTTCTGTATCTTCTTGAATACGCTCTAAGGGTTGGCTGGTATGACTGGCTAATAATTCATTCAACCGTTGCTTATGGTAGAGGATTTCCTTGGCTTGGATCTCGATATCCGTTGCTTGGCCTTGCGCTCCTCCTAGGGGTTGGTGAATCATAATCCGAGAATGGGGTAAGCTCATTCGCTTGCCTTTCATCCCTGCACTGAGGAGAAAAGCTCCCATACTAGCAGCCAAGCCTACACAAATGGTAGACACATCCGGCCGAATTTGATTCATGGTGTCAAAAATCCCCATACCCGCCGTGACCGATCCTCCCGGTGAGTTAATGTAGAGATAGATATCTTTCTCTGGCTCTTCAGCATCCAAAAATAGGAGCTGGGCTACCACTAAGTTCGCCACATCTGCATCGATCGCCTGTCCGAGAAATACGATTCTTTCCCGTAACAGTCGGGAATAGATATCAAAAGCCCGTTCACCACGTCCAGATTGTTCAATGACGGTCGGAATCATCCTGTTCTACCCTATTTTCGTAAAGTTTTATTAATTCTGACACTTTTCTGCGAACAATGACAGTGGTAATGATCGCACCTAGGGAATGGGGAGATGGGAAGAATTCGTTGATGCGGAGACCTGGAGGACGGTGATTACTTAATTGCCCATGATCCCATAATTGCTGAGTTAAAATGGGCAAGTGCGATCGCCGAGCAAAGATCGTAAATCATTTTAGGGCATAACCTCTACTAGCGCCATTTGTCTTAACTTTCCTTTTATCCTCCAAGATTAAAAAACTACCATGGCCGCATTTTTCCCTCGCCTATCTTCAGGCTCAACCCTTCTAGTCCTTAGCCTTTGTCCTTGGCTCAGTGTTTTCTGGTCTGTCAAAGGAGCAGCCCAACCCGCTCCGATTATAGCGGCTCCTGATGGGACAAGAACGCAAGTGCAGGCGATCGGTAACCAATACCAAATTACCGGCGGTCAGGTCTCTTCAGATGGAGCCAACCTCTTTCATAGCTTTACCCAATTTGGACTCTCTCCAGGACAAATTGCTAACTTCCTGGCCAACCCCAACCTGCAAAATATCCTCGGTCGTATTAATGGTGGAGATCCTTCAGTTATCAACGGATTACTACAAGTGAGTGGGGGAAATCCGAACCTCTATCTGGTTAACCCCGCCGGTATTGTCTTTGGCTCCAACGCCAGTCTCAACGTCCCGGCTGCTTTTCATGCCAGCACCGCCACCGCCCTTGGATTTGATGGACTGAATGGAGAGACCAATTGGTTTCAAGTCTTGGGATCGAATGACTATAACGCACTGATAGGTCAACCCACGACTTTTGAGTTTCAGACTGCCAATCCTGGTGTAATTGTTAACTTAGGAAACTTAGAAGTTGCAGCCGGCGAGAGCTTAACCCTGATGGGAGGAACAGCACTCAATACCGGAACTCTTACCGCTCCTGGAGGAAGCCTTACTGTTACAGCTATTCCAGGAGCGCAACGGGTAAAGATTTCTCAGCCCGGTCATTTGTTGAGCTTAGATTTACCCCTGAGTCCTAATCCTAGTCCATTCATTGCTCCCAATTTAGCTACCTTACTCTCCAACTCAGGAATCGATCACGCTTCTCAACTGCACATTAACCATCAGGGACAGGTGATTTTAACGGGTTCAGGAATGATTGTACCTGAAACACCAGGAGTGGCGATCGCCTCTGGAACGCTGGATGTTTCCACCTCCAATCCCAATAGTCTCCCCAGCACCCTGAGCATTTTTGGTCAACACGTCGGTCTTATCAACGCGCATCTCAACGCTTCAAGTCCTTCTCAAGGGGGAACCATCCGCATTGGGGGAGGATTTCAAGGACAAGGAGACCAACCCAACGCTACCCATACCCTTATTGATAGCAAAACCCTGATTCAGTCCAATAGCACCCATCAGGGAAACGGTGGTGAAATCATTATTTGGTCAGATGAAGTTACCCAATTTTACGGCACAGTAGAAGCCACTGGAGGACCGATTTGGGGAAATGGTGGATTTGTCGAAATTTCTGGTAAAGATGCCCTAGTCTTTCAAGGAAACGTCGATCTGAGCGCTGTCAATGGAGAGCAGGGAACACTTCTACTTGACCCCAAAAATATCACTATTTCTAACGATTCTTCCCAACCGAATGATATTGAACCAGAATTACCCATTATTCAGTTTGACCTCCTTCCGAATGAAGATATTACGATCAATGCTGGGGTCTTAGAGCAACAAAATGGCAATATAGAACTACAAGCGACCAACAATATTACCATCGCTAGTGGAGTTTCTCTTGATTTTGTCCAAGGGGGATCGATTACGTTTATTGCTGATGCGGATACAGATAACCAAGGTTCATTTATTATGGACTCCTCCGCTACTCTGACTGCTCCGGGTCGAGAGATCAATATTTCTGGAGCCAGCATTAGCATCGGAAACTTAAATACTAGCAATAATCAACCTGGGGGAAATATTTCTCTAACCGCTTCTTCGGGAAATATTACAACAGGCAATTTGGATGCCCACTCTCATCAAGGAGGGGGCAATATTTCCTTAACTGCTTCTGGGGGAAATATTACGACAGGAAATGTGAATACATTCACTAAAATAGGTAATGGGGGTACGATTGAACTGAGTACAAGTCAAGGCAATATAACAACAGGAGAACTAAACTCAAGGGTCAGTCAGGGAGGTGGAAATGGTGGAGAGATTCAGCTAACTATTGCAGAAAGTGGGAATATTACCACCAGTGGTCTGAATATTTCGAGCACACAAAATGGGAAGTCAGGAAATATTATCTTTGAAACGCAACAAGGGGACATTACTGTTGATGGTGTTACTGATGCGAGTACCCACAATGGAGATGCAGGAAATATTATCTTTGAAACGCAACAAGGGAACATTACCGTTAATGATCTTACCGTTTCGAGGACACAAAATGGGAAATCAGGCAATATTACCTTTGAAACTCAACAAGGAAATATTACAGCACGAGATGTTAACTCAAGCACTCAAAATGGGGATGCGGGTGATATTACACTGAGGATTATATCGGGAAATGGGGCGATCGCCCATGGAAGCTTAGATGCGAGTGCCAACAACGGCACACCTGGCAGCGTGATTGTTGAACCAACACCGAGTCCATTTCCTACTCCCTCTCCCACACCGAGTCCGGTTCCCATTCCCAATCCTACTCCTACTCCCTCTCCCACACCGAGTCCGGTTCCCATTCCCAATCCTACTCCTACTCCCTCTCCCACACCGAGTCCGGTTCCCATTCCCAACCCTACTCCTTCTCCCACACCGAATCCGAGTCCAGTTCCCATTCCCAATCCTACTCCCTCGCCA
>DDLS01000021.1 GCA_002340255.1 Cyanobacteria bacterium UBA2566 | reverse complement strand
GGGCCGCTTCAGCCTGGCTGCCTCCTTTTTTAACAAATTCCACTACTCGTGAGCGTAAATCTATACGGTATCGTACCACTGAAAAATATCAAATGGCCAGAACGAGATCCCAGTAGATAAAGATTCAAGGATGAATTGAGTTAAATTAGCCTTGGTGTGCCCCATTTTCACCAAGAACAGCTAGATCATTTGTTAAAAGAAATTTCCAATAATATGATTCAATAACCCATACCCAACCTCGATGAAATATACAGCGCAAAGCGCTGTGATGGGAGGATGGGGGCATAGGGAGAGGGAAGAACAGACTCGAGAGCAGCCGATGAACAAAGTTTGATTAAATCTGTTAAAAGGCTAAAGGGCCTTGCTATAATCAACTGCCGTGACCCTGCCAAAGAAATCGCCATCATGAGCCGTATTATCGTCGTTACATCCGGAAAGGGAGGAGTGGGTAAAACCACCTGTACCGCAAATTTAGGAATGGCTCTGGCTCAACGGGGACGACGAGTCGTCCTGGTTGATGCCGATTTTGGCTTGAGAAATTTGGATTTGCTCTTAGGTTTGGAAAACCGTATTGTCTATACAGCAGTAGAAGTAATAGCTGGAGAGTGCCGTCTGGAACAAGCCTTGGTGCGAGATAAGCGCCAGTCAAAGTTGGTGCTGTTACCAGCAGCCCAAAATCGCACCAAAGATGCTATTACTCCCGATCAAATGGCCAAGTTGATTCATCGCTTGAGTCCCAGTTTTGATTATGCGATTGTGGATTGTCCGGCTGGGATTGAAATGGGATTCCAAAATGCGATCGCCGCGGCGCAAGAGGCTCTGATTGTAACGACTCCGGAAATCGCGGCTGTGCGGGATGCTGACCGGGTGATTGGTCTTTTGGAAGCCAATAGTATTCGCAAAATTCGCTTAATTGTCAATCGCATTCGCCCGAATATGGTGGAAGCCAATGACATGATGTCAGTTCAGGATGTGCAAGAAATCCTGGCTATTCCCCTATTGGGTATCATTCCGGATGATGAACGGGTGATTGTCTCTACGAACCGAGGGGAACCCCTAGTACTTTCTGGTGCTGGAGAGTCGTCTTTACCCGGAATCGCCTATGGTAATATTGCTCGCCGTCTAGAAGGTGAAAAAGTACCATTCTTGGATTTGGCTCCCCCCCAAGGAAATTTTTTCAGCCGCTTGTTTCAGATGTTCCGCAAGGGATGAGCTGGGTGAATTTCGGTTTCCCCATTTCCTATTGCCCATTTCCTACTGCCCACTCCCTACTGCCCACTCCCTATGTTAAATGATCTTCTAGAACGCCTTTTCCCCTGGAAAACTCGCCAGTCCAGTCGCGAGGAGGTAAAACAGCGGTTGAAGTTGGTGCTGGCCTATGACCGAGCGGGGATTAGTCCAGGGATGTTGAATGCCATGCGCGATGATATTTTGGCGGTGGTCTCTCGCTATGTGGAGATTGATGACGAACAACTGGAGTTTGCCATTGAAAATAGCGATCGCTCTACAGCTTTGATTGCTAATTTTCCCATTCGCCGGATTAAAAGTACGGCTGACCCGGAACCGGAAACTTATGCCTCAGAGGAACAAAGCGCTCTCATCTTTTCTTCTCAAGAAGAAGAGGCTGAACTCGAGGAGTTATTTGTAGAAAACGCTCCCCTCGAATCTTCTGAACCCCTTGCTAGTTCCTCACCTGCAACGGAAAAGGAGGATAAGGACGTACACTCTTGTGCCCCCCCTCCTCCGAAAGAATCCCCTAAAAAATCTGATTTATCACCAAAATCTAGCCAAAAACCACGAAAAACGACCAAATCTGAGTAAGATAAAGTTAATCGTGTTACTCTGTCTTACGAATGAACTTGGAATCTGATGCTCAAAAACCCACTCCTGACTCCTTAAGTGCTTGTGTCAAGGCACTAGGTCTAACTCAGATTGAGCGCCATGTCTTTATTTGCGCCGATCAGGGCGTTCCTAAATGTTGCGATCGCCAACAGAGCCTTGAATCTTGGGATTATCTCAAAAATCGCTTGAAAGAGTTGAAGTTGGATCAGCCCACTCCAGAACGACCAATGAGTATTTTTCGCTCTAAGAGTCATTGCCTACGAGTTTGCCAGAAAGGGCCTATTCTAGTCGTTTATCCTGATGGAGTTTGGTATCATAGCTGCACTCCAGATGTGATAGAGCAAATTATTCAGGAGCATCTCCTGGGCAATCAGGTCGTTGAAGACTATGCCTTCCTTGTCCATCCTTTGCCCAGTCCTTCCGTAATTTCATCATAAATTTTCGGAAAATTCTGAGAGACAGACAAAAAATCAGTAAATTCCGAATTTTTAAATGAGATTCTCTGATTGTTTCCGCAAAAGTACGCTATAATCAAAAAAATCCATCCAGCCAATATAAGTATATTCACGAATGTTTTCCTAGGATACCCTGAGTTTCAGAGCCTCGGAAAACTCTAAGATATTTTGGGACAAGGAGGAAATTAGATTATCCTCCCTATTGATTTTCCAAAAATAGAGGAATATGCTGAAGAAATGGTAGTTTATAGTCAATTCACATAGGGGATACGGATATGACGACCGACCACAAGCAATTACTTCTGATTGACGACGATCCCAACCTGATTCTGTTGGTACAAGATTACTTGGAATTCCGGGGATACGAAGTCACCACTGCTGAAAATGGGCAAAGAGCGCTCGATATCTTGGATGATCAAACTCCAGACATGATTATCTGTGATGTTATGATGCCAGAAATGGACGGTTATGAGTTCGTGCAAAAAGTGCGTGAAGATGAGCAAACCGCCTGGATTCCCGTTCTGTTTTTATCGGCTAAAGGCCAAAGTCAAGACCGAGTGAAGGGATTGAGTAAAGGTGCTGATGTCTATATGGTCAAGCCCTTTGAACCTGAAGAACTGGTAGCTCAAGTAGAATCTTCTCTCAAGCAAGCATCCCGAATGATGCATCATCAGTATAAAGGGGGAAATACCGAAGTGAATTTCCCCAAAGTTCCTGAAGATGTGACCTTAACTCCCACCGAGCGAAAAGTAGTACAAAAAGTGGCCCAAGGCAGTTCTAACCGCGAAATTGCGGAGATCTTAAATGTGAGTCAGCGCACAGTAGAGAGCCATGTTTCCAATATGTTGGGTAAAACCAATTTACACAACCGCACCGAATTGGCTCGCTGGGCGATGGAAAATAATCTAGCTTAAGAGCGATCGGGTTCACCAAATTGATTCCATAGGGTGGCATCTTTATTTTAGGTATCTTAGGTGTTCCAAGTAACGTTCGCTCTTGCACTCAATTATTCTACTCCTCAAAACCACTTAGAAACGCTTGCTCTATCAAGATTGTCCTTCTTTTCTGTACTTAGGGCGTGACAAGGAGATATCATTTCTGATATAATATTATCATCTTGAGTATGCTGGTGTAACTCAGTTGGTAGAGTAGCTGATTTGTAATCAGCCTGTCAGGAGTTCGAGTCTCCTCACCAGCTCTTCAAAGAAATACTTATTGTTCGGGACTCGAACTCAGCACAAGCTGATTACAAATCAGCTATCTACCTAAAATCTACCTAAAATCATCCTAACTCCATCCCTTCCCATAGGTCAGCCATAAGTAGCTCACATAGAAAAGTCTCATAATATCTCCAATGAAACATAGATAATCCTGTAGGCAATGGTTAGGACAGCTTTTGAATAGAGGTGAGAACTCGGACAAAGTCTTACAGGGTATGGGATTTGAGGGCAAAATTTTAAAAGTGAGAACAAAGGTGAAATTTCGGTCTGACCCGGCTATGCCCAAGCAGAATCCCTCTCATCCTTTTCGGAGGGTGAATCACTCCAACATTCCTCCAAGGGTCATAACTTTGGTAAGACCCTTCCACTCAGAAGGAATATTAGCCCAAAACTTAGACCTAGAAGCCTTGGTAGAAGTAGGATAAAGAATGTTCACAACATCTGTTGCCACCCTAGCGGGTGATAAAGCGCACTCAAGGAGTTGGACACTTCAAGGACTCCACCTCGCTCTACCTTCTGCACTTAATTGCTTTTGTGCTGGAACCCCTATAAGGATACCAAATTCGTTTCTTTTGGTTTGTTGCCCTTAAAACCCATACCTGAAAAGCGTTCTAGCCATCCCCAGAAATACGCAATTCAGAGATGGCACGGTAGTCGTTATTCTCTCAGTTCTAGTTCGTCAGAGCGATAGTGGTAAGTTCCATTCCAATCCTCATCTGTTGCACCTATCTTCACCTTCAGTCCCCATGCTTCATTCTCATCTTGAGGATGGGTAATGATTGCCTCTAACTTTTCTCCATCGGGAGTAACTGCCCAGACTTTTGCTCCCACACGAAGTTTAGGCAAAGTATCGTCACAACCGTCACGCCCTTGATGTGTCGGCATTCCAGCCGTCACATCAACCATCACAGTATCGTCACCCGTATCATAACACTCTGTTTTTGAGGGTGAAGGTGATGGGGTAGGCGCTTCTACTCTCGCAGAAGCAGAAAAGTCAATGGGAATTTGTTCCTGTGATGGTTCTTGCTTTTGCTCTGAGTCATCACAATCAAAAGTTTGAGATTTGGATGGGACAGATGGGACACTC
>DDLS01000149.1:19504-67883 GCA_002340255.1 Cyanobacteria bacterium UBA2566 | reverse complement strand
CTGCTATGAAACAGAAACCTAAAGCCTCCTGCGGAGGAGCTTCGCTAACGTGAGGTTTAGGAATCCCCTCGCCTTTAGGCAGGGGTGGATGTCAAGAGCTGAATCCTTCCCATTTCGTCAAAATTGACACACAATTCAAGCACAACTCAACGCTCCAACGAGTCTGATATTCCTGGACTCCTTCCTCAATAAATCTGAGACGAAAAAAATTATCATAGATTTGATGGGGGACTGCCAAATCTAGGGTACGTGAGGGGTTTTGTACTCTCAGAGCGCGTCGATAATTGAGATGTTGGACGGCTGTGTGAAATTCAGAAATTGCAGAGGGGTTAATGAAACTCTTCTCCTCTACAGTAATTTTCTCGCTCTCTCGTTCAGCCGCCAAGAGGCGTTTAGCACCCAAGTCAATTGGCATTTTTACCTCTCCATAATCCAGAGGAAATGGATCGTGGGTAATCAGCCACCCTTGAGCAACTAAGGCATCTTTTACCACAGAGTGAAAAACATCTCTAGCCATAGCAATTTTGCCTTATTCTTGGAGCTTCCTCTATTTTAGAGTGGTTTGCCCTAAATGGAGCCGCTCACTTCATCGGATGAAGTCCATTCCAGGGTATCCCCCAATTGTTCGCCCGTGTGGTAGGCAGCCAGGAGAATTTCTGATGTTTTTCCCCAGGCAATTTGACCGGTTTTATCAATACCGATCGCACCTAAATCCCGTTGATTGGCTTTAGATTCGGTCATAGTTTTTTCAAAAGCAGCCGCTAAGGACAGTCCATCAGTGACGCGCACTACAATGCGAGCGGCAATACATTCATTGATGATATCTTCGCCAATACCTGTACAGCTAATTCCAGCATCAGAGGTAGCATAATTTCCGGCAGGCATGGCGGAATCACTAACACGCCCAATATATTCAAATCCTTTCCCACCTGTGGAGGTTCCAGCGGCAATTTTTCCTTGGTTATCGAGGGCAACCACACCAATTGTTCCGGTTCCTGGAGCAGGACTAGCTAGTACATTCGCCATACTACGGCTAAAGTTATCTTGACGGTCTTGTAACCATTCATTTAAGCGCAAATCCGTTAAGGGATTATGAATGGGGAGTTGTAATTCTCGCACCAATTCCATGGCTCCAACATCGGAGAGAATGCGATCGCTTTTGTCTTGCAGAACTTTAGCTAAATCAACGGGATTTTTGACCCGCGAAACGTTGATTACACCGCTAAAGGTTTGCGTTTCTCCCTCCATCAGGGAGGCACTCATGCGAATTTGACCATCTGATTGCAAGACAGAACCCGTTCCAGCATTGTAACGGGGATCGTCTTCGAGCAGACGACAACCTTGAATCACGGCTTCTAAGGCAGGCGTGCCTGCTTCTAAAGTGGCATAAATTTGTTTGAGAATTTCATAAAGGGATTGACGGACGGCTTCAATGCCTCCTTTTCCGTGTAGGGAACTGCCTGCACCTCCATGAACGATCAGTTTGGGTTGGTGAGTGGAATGAGTCATAAGTCAATGAAGATAGTATAGGGAGATAGAGGGATGGGGAGATAGGGGCATGGGGGAATAGGGGGAATAACATCAGAGTTCTTGAATTTTGTGCGTCCCCGCTTCTGTGTGTCTCCGCGTCTGGAGCATTTCCCCATTCCCCACTCTACCGCTTAACACTCTGGCGATCGCGGCGACAGCGTTCGGAACAGTATTTGACCTCATCCCAACATTTAGCCCATTTCTTGCGCCAAGTAAAGGGGCGATGACAAACTGGGCAGATTTTGGTTGGCAGATCGGATTTTAATCGTTGGCGAGCCATGGTAAGTTGACAGTAAAGTTTTTTTTATTCATTGTAGGGATAACTTAGCCTTGTGTATTAACGGATGAACGATCGCCCCAATCTATCAGCGATTAAAATTGTTTTAGTCGAGCCATCTGGCCCCTTAAATGTGGGAGCGAGCGCCCGTATCATGAAAAATATGGGCTTAAGTCAATTGGTGTTAGTTAATCCTCAATGCGATCTTCAGAGTCCAGAAGCCAAACAAATGGCAGTTCATGCTCAGGAAATCTTGAGTTCTGCCCAGGTGGTGGATTCTCTACCGGAAGCCTTGCAGAATTGTCAAAAAGTGGCAGCGACGATGGGACGCACCATAAGTTTACCAACAGCACTGGAAACCCCCAATACCTTAGTTCCTTGGCTTCTCAGTGGTGAAAGCGCCCTCATATTTGGCCGAGAAGACCGGGGGTTAACGAATGAAGAGCTGAATTTAGCACAACGTTTTGTGCAAATTCCCTCTCATCCCGTCTATCCTTCTCTGAATTTAGCTCAATCAGTCGCCATTTGCTGCTATGAACTGTATCGGTGTACCCTGGAAACGCAGACAGAAGAGGTTAATTCTAGCGCGTCCGATCTTGCCTCACGGCAGGTTCTAGAAGCCTATTACGATCACTTAGAATCTCTGTTATTGGAGATTGGTTATTTGTATCCCCATACCGCTAATCGACGGATGGAAAAACTGAAACGGTTTTATAATCGTGCTTATCCGACAGAAGCAGACGTGGCGATGCTCCGGGGAATACTCTCTCAGGTACAATGGGCGATCTCCAACACTTCCCCATCCAAGGGTTCATCGTAGAATAATCAAAGCACAGAAATCTTGCGATCGGAGGCGAAACTAACCCACTCGATTCGAGGTCTGAATCAGTAAAGTCTGTAACAATCTAATGGATACTTTGGTGGGTTCATTTACAGTTATGATCCGTGTGATAAGGAGTCGTTGATGGCGAAATCAAGAGCAAGAAAGGGAGTGGACCGCACTCAACGTCTCGGATCTGGTCAAGGGAAAACTCATTTACCAAAACAGGGATCGAGTCGGTATCAAGGGAGAATGTCTTTGCCAAAGCAAGGAAAACCGACGTTGAAACGGAGGCGGCGATCGCCACTGCAACAGGTACTGTTATCGGTATTAGATAAAATTTTACCCGGAGGAAAGCGTGATTCTACTGCCCCAGTGAAGCGTTCGAGGGAAACAGGGCGATCGCCACAATCCCATGCTGCACAACCGATTCCTCCCTTGAAAGTCGAGAGCGATCCCTTAATCTCCCCTGTGCGTTGGGGTTCCCAGAAACCGCAACGGAAATCGCCCCTGAGAAAGGGAGAAGCCTCTTCAGCCCAGATCCCCAAGACTCTTTCTCGTCAGCGTTCGTCCGATCCCAAAAGTTTGAGTGGGATCAAGGCAGAGCAAGGTAAGAAGGATAGGGTGCGATCGCACCGCAACCGTCGGAATCGCACCTTCAACCGCCCAAAACCCACTCCAGTCTCGCCTTTGATGTATGCAACGCGATTTTTAATTTTGGGGGTGGGGATCTGTGCGATCGCGGGAACTCTGCTCTCAGCCTCCGATCCCGAAAGTATGACGTTTTGGGGACTGAAGTTAGCCTCTAACGACACCTTCTTGAATCATACGGAAAATACCAATGCCGATGTGAGTGATACCACAGATGCCTTATTGCGGGAAAATCTTTCTCGCCAATATCTCTCACCAACGAATCCCCAAGCACTCCATTTAGAAATGGAGTTGACAGCGCTCAAAAATCAGATTCAAGCCTTAGCCAGTCAAAGCCCTGAGTTTAAACCCGGAGTATTTGTTTTAGATTTAGATACGGCCGGTTATGTTGATATGCAGGGGACCATGGCTTTTTCGTCTGCAAGTACCATTAAACTCCCCATTTTATTAGCCTTCTTTCAAGCTGTAGATGCCGGTAGCATTCGACTCGATGAAACCTTAACCCTCAAAGAAGCCCATCGTGCTGGAGGATCGGGGAGTTTGCAATACGATCCCGTAGGCAGTGAATATACAGCGCTAGAAGTGGCAACTTGGATGATGACTATTAGTGATAACACTGCTACCAATATCATTATTGAGCGCTTAGGAGGGATGGTACAGGTTAATCAGAGCTTTAGCCGTTGGGGACTTCAGCAAACAGTTCTGCGGGATTGGTTACCGGATTTAGATGGTAAAAATACCACATCACCCCGTGAGTTGGCCCAGGTGATGGCGATGATACATCAGGGGGATGTCGTGTCTTTGAAATCCCGCGATCGCATGATTGATATTATGCGCCAAACCGAAACCAGCGTTCTCCTCGAACAAGGCTTAGGAGCAGGAGCCACAATCGCCCATAAAACCGGCGACATTGGTAAACTCTTAGGCGATGTTGGTCTCATCGATCTACCCAGCGGCAAACGGTACATTGCCGCCGTTTTAGTCGAACGCCCCCATAACGATTATGGTGCAGCCAATCTGATTGGTGACATTTCCCACCTAGCCTACGAACACATGCAAGCGCCCCCCGTAACTCCCAGCGTAACCCCTGGCTCATTAGAAGAACTCCCCGTTGAGTTCCCCGAAGCCACTGCTCGGCGCTATCGGTAATCTTCCGGTGGTGCTATATTGCCTATTCCCTAGGGCGAAGCGCTATAGCTGGGAATCACACAATGTAGGGGCAAAAAATCTTTCGCCCCTCTAAATACCTAATCTTCTTGAGGAATAAAGTTCAAAGCTGCTGAATTCATACAATAGCGTAACCCAGTCGGTGCAGGGCCATCCGGGAAGACATGGCCAAGATGGGCATCACAAGCAGCACAGAGAACTTCAGTACGCTTCATGAACAAGCTCCAATCAGCTTTGGTGGCAATATGTTCTTCCTGACTAGGGGCCCAAAAACTAGGCCAACCCGTACCCGAATCATATTTAGTCTCTGAGGTAAACAATTCTGTCCCGCAACAGATGCATTGGTAGGTTCCCGGTTTTTTGTTATCATGGTAAGCACCGGTAAACGCCGGTTCTGTACCCTTTTTGCGGGTGACCTTAAATTGCTCAGGACTCAATTGGGCCATCCATTCGGCTTCAGATTTAGAAATTTTTTCCACTGGCTTCACCATACAGGATAATAGGGTTAAGATTCCATTTTGATCCTAATCACTTTTGCTCGATTGCACTAGGTGAGGATTACCCGATCGCACCCCATTCGCCAATTATGGAGCCGACTTTAAAGATAGAGCGATCGCCCAATTCATCGAAGAGTCTATGGCACACTTAAGCACACACTTAAGCAATAGATAATCGGCAAGACCAGTTGGTCAACTGTCCTGAGAGCGATCGCCTCAACTCGTCTTTACAGAACCTTTTACCTCCGGTTGGCTTGAACCTGCGTTAAAAGTGGCACGGTCTGAACCCCATTGAATACGCAATTAGGCGAGAGTAGAGATATCAACTCAGACCGGAGCATCAGGGTTATGCAACGCCAACTTCTATCCATCACCACTCTATTGTTCAGTTTAACCACCTGCCTGCCTCTCAAGGCTCAAACCCTTCCCTCAGAACGCCAATTTTCTCCACAAACCATCCGCGCTCGACTGGAAATGATTGATACTACCCCCAAAACGGCTGAATACTATGAAGGCTTTAATGAAGGCTTCAATGAAGGATTTGAAGCCGGTTTAGCTGCCAGAAAAGCCAATCAACCGAACCAAAATAATTATCAAATGTTGATGAATTCTAATCCTCGCCCCCTGATCCAAGGGTGGGCAGAAGGCTATGTTAAAGGCTACGAAGAAGGCTATCAATATGGCGATCCCATACGCTAGGGAGTCAAGGAGTGAGGGGACAGTTGACGCTTGAGAGTTGATAGTCAATAATTGAATGTCAACGCTCTCCCATCTTTCTCCTCCTCCCCATCTGCGTGTCCCCATTCTCCAATTTCCTATGACCTCTGTGTTACCTTCCAACTCAACCTGGTATCACCACAACCGACAGGTCTTAATGGAAGGACTCGAACGCATTCAAACGATTCTAGAATATTTCCAAAAACACCAACACTCCCTCTTACTAGAACCGGTAATGTGGCCCATAAATTCTAGTCTGGATTCTCTACAAAATCACTTTGGCCTCTCTAATTTTGAGCTAGATATTTTACTCTTATGTGCGGGATGCGAACTGAATTCTGCTATCGGTCAAATCTGTGCAGAAATCCGGGGAAATGCTCTTCTTAATTCTCCCAGCTTAATGTTAGCTTTGGCTGCTTTACCTGACTCAAACTTAAATGTGGTCTCCCCCGATCGCCCTTTGCTCGGTTGGCAACTGATTACTCTAGACTCCCATGTTACTTTCACCCAAGCGTCGCTGAAACTCGACCCTCGTATTCTCTGCTATCTTTTGGGAGAACAACCCATCGATCCCGCTTTGCAAGGGATAGTTAGATCCGGATTCAATCCTCAGAGCATAGTTTTAGCGGATTCCCATAACGCTATTGTTGAAGAAATCCTCAGTTCTTGGATCAATCACGACAGGAGATTAGACCTTCCTGTCTGGCAACTGTATGGTTCAGATATCCAAACCCTTTATCAAATTGCTGGGGCGATCGCCGAACAAGCCAATTTTGACTTACAAGTGCTATCCGTCCAGAGTTTACCCTCAGAAATCAGAGAGCTGGATCGGTTACAACTCCTTTGGGAACGGGAGAGCTTGTTAGGAGAGCGTATTTTACTCATTGATGCCTATGATTTTTCTTCAGACAATCCAGCCCGCTATCAGGCGCTCAAGCATTGTATAGAATCAATTAAAACCCCCTTAATTATTGGCTCTCAAGACCGCTATTCCAGTCAACGACGCACCCTAATTACCTATCCCATCCCCCCCCTCACCTATGACGAACGCAAACACCTTTGGCAACAACATCTAGGGGATCTGGCTCCCCAATTGAATGGTCAATTAGAGCGCTTGGCCGGTCAATTTTATGTCAATGTGAATACCATTCAAGCGGCTACCCAACAGATTTTGCACAGCGCCCCCACGGAACCCGATCGCCTCAGTCAAGCCTTATGGAATATTTGTCGGCTGCAAGCACGACCTCGTTTAGAAGAAGTCGCGCAGTATATTCACCCCAAAGCCTCTTGGGAAGATCTCGTGTTACCGGAGGGTCTACAATCGATGTTACAAGAAATGGCTGCCCATTTGCGCCAACGGGTGAAGGTACAAGAAGAATGGGGCTTTCGAGCTAAAAATAGTCGCGGTTTGGGCTTGAGCGCCTTATTTGCTGGGGGGAGTGGAACTGGGAAAACCATGGCGGCGGAGGTGTTGGGCTATGAGTTGGAATTGGATATCTTTCGCATTGATATCAGTGCAGTTACGAGTAAATATATCGGTGAAACCGAAAAGAATTTACAGCAAATTTTTGATGCAGCGGAAGTGGGCGGAACCATTTTACTCTTTGATGAGGCGGATGCATTGTTTGGTAAACGTACCGAAGTTAAGGATAGCCGCGATCGCTACGCCAACATCGAAGTCAGTTATCTCCTGCAACGGATGGAAGCCTATCAAGGACTCGCCATCCTCACCACTAACCTCAAAGACTCCATCGATCAAGCCTTTTTACGCCGCATTCCCTTTGTTCTCAACTTCCCCTTTCCCAACAAAGAAGCACGAGCCGAAATCTGGCGGCGAGTCTTTCCCCAAAAAACGCCCACAGACGGCTTAAACTACGAACGCCTCGCCCAACTCAACGTCACCGGAGGCAACATTCGCAGCATTGCCCTCAATGCCGCAGTCCTCGCTGCCGATGCAGACGAACCCGTACGCATGGAACATATTTTCAGCGCCACCCAAACCGAATATATTAAATTAGGTGCATTGCTCACCAGTTCCGAAACCAGAGGTTGGTTTAAATCGAGTTAAGAGCAACCCCAGCCAAGAAATGGCATCATACAAGAGAGTTATCCCAAGTCGCTCGGTGTAGATTTAGAACATCTGTAGGGGCGTTTTATCTCGGCGAGAGTCGTAATAGCAGTTCATGCCTACATGCAGTCTTTTCAGCCGCGATTCATTCAAGATCTCTCATTTTTTGCACTCACTAATCCCGATCGACTCCTATGCCCACGTACACCGGAATCTCTAGCGAAGCCTTCCGTCATCCCCTAGACTGGGAAGCTGAACAAACCTTACGCAGTTTCCCCGGATTTGATTTACTCGCTCGTAAGTTTGTAGAATTTCTTTCCGAACGTCCACAGTATATTTACTCAATGGGTAACTACGTCCAAGTCGGGCCGCGCCAATATTCGACCATTTACCAACTGTTTCGGGAAGCGGTTCGCGATCTGGATGTTTCCCCTGAACCGGGTCTATTTGTCTCTCAAAATGCCCAAGTCAATAGTTATGCTTTAGGCCAGGATAATCCGTTTATTGTGATTAATACAGGTTTATTGGATTTGATGACTGAAGGGGAGATTAAAACTGTCCTTGCTCACGAACTCGGTCATATTAAGTGCGGCCATACCATTTTAATTCAGATGGCCATTTGGGTGATGAGTGTAGCCGAGGAAATCGGTAAAATGACCTTTGGCTTAAGCAATGTCGTCATTAGTATCGGTCTGCTCTATGCCTTTTATGAATGGCGACGCAAAGCTGAATTATCCTCAGATCGTGCGGCTCTATTAGTGACTGACGACTTACCCCTGGTCATGAATACCATGATGAAAATGGCAGGCGGCTCGAGTAAATATGGCCATGAAGTTAACCTACAAGAATTTATTCGCCAATCTCAAAGCTATCAAGACCTCGATCGCGATAATCTCAATCAAGTTTATAAATTTCTTCTGTACAATGGGGGTCAGGGAACCTTCTTAAGTCATCCCTTCCCCGTTGACCGGCTCCACTATCTGCAAGCCTGGTATGATTCTCCAGAGTATGCCCAGATTCGTCAAGGGAATTATCGCCAAAAAACTGCTGAAGGATCTGTCAATGTAGACTCGGAAGAACCCCAGTCTAGCCAAACTGAAGCTGAAGAGCTACGTCATCAACTTGAAGAGTTACAACAAGAAATTGAGCGACTCAAAACCCAAAAACAGAGTAACTCTAGCAACCGTCAAGGCGGTTAGGACTTTCTTAAATGCTCAAGTCTAGCACCCGTAAACGATTGCCAATTGCCGATTGCCGATTGCCGATTGAATTGCCATGTCACTGGTGATTCTGGTTGTTGAAGATGATTTGGGAACACGCCTCGCCATTCAAGACTATTTAGAACAGGGGGGCTATTCGGTGATCCTAGCGGCACATGGAAAAGAAGCCCTGCAACAGGTTGAACAATATCATCCCTATTTAATCGTCACAGATATTGCCATGCCCTTGATGGATGGCTATGAATTAGTGCGACAAATCCGTAAAAAGCCTGAATTTCGTCTTTTGCCTGTAGTTTTCTTGACGGCTCGCACTGCCATGGAAGACCGCATTCGCGGCTATCAGTTAGGATGTGATGTTTATTTACCCAAACCCTTTGAACTCGAAGAGTTGGGGGCAGTGGTGCGGAATTTAATCGAACGCTATTCGTTAATGATGCAGGCAACGTCTAAAGCCCCTAATCTAGAACTTCCTTCTCCTCCAGAACCAGCGTTCCAAAAGGTTACCTCTTCCGATCTGGCTCTGACAGAACGAGAATGGGATGTGTTGCATTTACTCACCAGTGGCTTATCGAATGTACAAATTGGCCAGAGTTTACATCTGAGTCCACGAACGATTGAAAAATATGTGAGTAGCTTATTGCGCAAAACCTTAACCAATAACCGAGCAGAATTGGTTCACTATGCCATGCAACACCGGTTGATTGAGTAGGGAGTGCCGAGGATGGGGAGACACTCCAGACAGGGAGATTACGGATTACCCATAATTTTTAATTATTGATTCAGATAACAATCCCTCACAAGCATCCATAAGCAAATCAATGACTTGATTAAACCCTTCTGGACCGCCATAATAGGGGTCTGGAACCTCGGAAATATTGGGGTGACGAGTGCAGAACTCACACATTAAACGCACTTTATCTTTGTAGCGATCGCCCTGGTCTAAGTACAGAATATTACGATAGTTATCCTTGTCCATTGCCAGGATCGAGTCAAATTCTTCAAAGTCTTCCTTCTTGAACTGACGCGCTCTTCCCTTAAGCTCAATGCCTTGTTCCGCTGCTGCGGCTGCCATTCTTCGGTCTGGAGAGCTGCCAATATGATAGGCACTTGTGCCAGCCGAATCACAAACGATTTGCGCTTCTAAACCTTGTTGGGCGATCAAATGATTCATGATATTCTCAGCAGAAGGCGATCGACAAATATTGCCTAGACAAACAAACAACAGCTTATACGGCATTCTCTTTACAGCAGTTCTATCGAGTGACGACAAAAGGGGGTTATGGCGATCTGTTCCCTCAAAGATCCCAGAGCCATCAACCCCTAATGGAAAATTATCCCATGCCCGGCAGATTTAAACCTTCCGTCAAAGCTTCCATCCTTTCTTTCATGGTCGTTGTAGACTTATTGTAAGCATCTTTCATCGCTGCGGTAACCAAGTCGGAGACCACATCCGCCCCTTCTCCCAAAACTTCAGGGGCAATGGTTACGCTCTGGGGATTTTGGTTGCCATTCATGACAACTTTGACGAGTCCACCGCCCGCTTCACCCTCAACTTCGAGTTGCTCTAGCTCTTCTTGGAGTTGCTTTGCGCCCTCTTGAACCTGTTGAGCTTTCTTGAATGCTTCGGTCAGCTCTTTCATTTTTCCTAAACCGAAGCCAAATCCCTGTCCTTTTGACATAATTGATTACTCTAATGGTGGTTGTTCTGCTTTCCTACGCTATTCTACCCACAGTTGGCTCAGGCATAACCAAAACTGACTGAAAAAACTTGAGTTTGGCCGAGTTAGAACCTAAACGCCTGGGGGCTTTCCATTACTGGTTAAAATTTCCTACAATTTTCACTTCGGGTTTCAATCGGATCGACCATCGCCGATCTACTTGTTCCTGAACATAGTGAATCAACTGATAAATATCACTGGCTGTTGCCCGGCCACAGTTGAGGATAAAGTTGGCATGGAGTTCAGAAACCTGTGCATCTCCAATTTTATAGCCCTTCAACCCAGCTTGTTCAATCAGTCGAGCTGCTTTTTGGGGTTCAGGATTGCGGAATACACTACCACAACTGGGTAGGTGATAGGGTTGGGTGGCGTGACGTTGATGGAGATGGGTATTGGTGGTTGTGATGATGGCTTGGGGATCGTGGGTGGGCTTGAGTTGAAATCGAGCCTGAGTCACGGTGTAGTTTGATCCTTGTAGGATAGAGCTACGGTAACTATATTCCAGGTCAGCTTTCATCAAGGTTTGGTGAACTCCATTACCAGAGATCACTTGAATATCCGTGAGGATATCAGCCATACAGCTTTTGTGGGCCCCAGCATTCATCACCACCGCGCCACCAACCGTTCCCGGAATCCCGATCGCCCATTCGAGTCCAGACCACCCTCGACGAGCCACTTGCCTGGCTAGATAGGCTAAGGACACTCCCGCATCTACCCTGACTTGGGCATTTTGGTCATCATACTCAATATTCCGTAGGTTGCGAGTCCCGATAACCAGTCCAGGTAATCCATCATCACTGATTAATAGGTTTGATCCTGCCCCAATGGTAGTTACAGGTAGGGATTTGCTTTTCGCCCAAGCTAAACTCGTCAATAATTCTGATTCTGATTGAGGGGCTACATACCATTGAGCTGGTCCCCCCACTCGAAATGAGGTTAACCCAGCTAGGGACACATGGCTTTGAATTATACTCGGTTGAGCAATCACAACCTCTGTCGGTTTAAGTTTCATGCCTTCAGGAGAAATCTGAGTAAGGCCACAAGCACTTTTGAGTTTAGGGGGATCGTAGGAAATTGTCATTGGTTTTCATCAATGGTGTATGGGCAGGTGGAGGAAGTAAGGAGAAGGTGAAGGCTTACGCTGGATGAGTGATGAGCTTGGGAATAATTTGGTTTAAGTTCCCTGCTCCAAGAAAAACAGCATAATCTCCAGGTTGTAAGTGGGCGACCAAATAGTTTTCAACGTCTTTGAGGGTGGGTTGATAGGAGACTCGATCGTGATATTCACTGATAACCTGGGCTACGGTTTCACCCTGGAAGCAGTCTGAATTGGCTTCACCCGCACTATAGACATCTGTTACCACCACTTGATTGGCTTGTCCGAAGGATTGGGCAAATTCAGTCAGAAACATTTGGGTTCGACTGTAACGGTGGGGTTGGAAGATAGCGATGACGCGTTGGTCTTTGGCTCTTAGACTAGCTGCGGCTAAAGTGGCTTGAATTTCACTCGGATGGTGAGCATAGTCATCAATGAGCATACTGCCCTTAAATTCTCCTCGGTATTCAAATCGCCGTTTGGCTCCTTCAAAAGAGGACAGGGCCTCCTGAAGGGTGGAAAATGGGATTCCTAAATAGCGAGCTACGGCGATCGCCGCCAGTGCGTTGCTAAGATTGTGCTGGCCCAATAGGGGAATTTCAATCTCCCCTAACAACTGACCTCGCTCCCATACCCTCGCCTGGGTTCCTTGAGAGGTATAGATAATTTGATCGACGCTGTACGCTGCCCCTGACTCTAAATTTAAGCTATAGCTAATGGTTGGATGGATGCGATCGCGCACAATTGGACAATCGATGCATCCCACTAATGTTTTACACTGTTTCTTGAATCTTTCAAAGGTTTCAATGACCTGATCGAGACTTTGGTAATGATCTGGGTGATCCAATTCTATATTGGTAACTACTCCAATTTCTGCTGCAATTTTAACCAGAGAACCATCGGATTCATCCGCTTCAGCGACTAAAAATTCTCCTTGGCCAAATCGTGCATTGCCTTCCCAGGCCTTCACTTCTCCGCCAATGATAATAGTGGGATCTAACGCGGCTTGAAGTAAGAGATAACCGATTAAACTACTGGTGGTGGTTTTACCATGGGTTCCGGCAACGGCTACACTGCGATAGTCTTGGATGAGGGCGGCAAGAACATCAGAGCGATGAAAGATGGGACAGCCCAATTCTAGGGCTGCTTTATATTCTGCGTTATTGGTATTGATGGCAGTTGAGCAAATGACTTGGGGTAAGTGGCCGTTCCTGTTGTCGCTTGAATTTCTCTCTTTTAGAGCTGTGGAGATCGCTTTTCCTTGCTCTGGGGAGCGATCGGTCACGGAATGATAGATCTCCAAATTTTTGCCTTCTTGAGAGCCAAAAATCTGAGTTCCTATTTCCTGCAACCTTTCGGTAATATGGGATAAGCGGATGTCTGAACCCGACACGGGTAGGTTCCGTTTAGCTAGTATATACGCTAAAGCTGACATTCCAATCCCCCCTATTCCTATAAAATGGAACGGTTTGCCGCCAAAGTCTATCGAACTTAGCATTTTTTTCCTCACACACCACACCAATAACACGCGATATCATATTTCAGCATTTGCTTTCATGGCAATACTATGCCACAAAATCTCCAATCAGTTCTTGAGAATGACCTTGGGTTTCTCATACCGGGTTGATTTCTCTACAAAAGATAGACTCATTTCGGTTTTCATGACTTTTGTGATAAAATTATAAGTTTTTATCTTGTTTTTCTCTAGCGGTTCATCAAGTTCCGGAAATTAAACCTCATCTTCTCAAGAACTCGGTGCCCTTTTATGGTATCTTCAGATCGAACAGGCTTCCTTATGCTCAGGAAGCTCACTCGATTCTGGAAGGTTTTCTAGAGTAGAGGATCAATACCAGAAGCTGGCTCAGGTTAGCAAGGCTCCATTGGACTTAAGTCTGGGATCGCTTAAGTAGATTTCCTTCATCAGTGGGTGGCGATCGCCAGCGATCCCCCCAAAGTTGAGTAGTGTTTTCTACTGAGTTTCGGGGGTCAATCCGGAAAAAAAATATCCATTACGATCCCAAATCAGGATCTCTTGATTAAGGAAAATGAGAGCAAATTCTGTAGAGCAATCAAACTTGATGGGCCTTGTTCCTGTCGGTTTAACGTCAAAATAAACATTCAGCAATTCGCTTAAAAATACTTGGTTGAAGAAATAGAGGGCAAGACGAAGTGATTAGAGTAGCAATTAACGGTTTTGGTCGGATTGGACGGAACTTCATGCGGTGCTGGGCAGGCAGAGAAAACAGCAACTTGGAAGTTGTGGGTATTAATGATACTTCCGATCCGAGAACAAACGCCCATTTGCTCAAATATGACTCCATGTTGGGCACGTTTGATGCAGATATATCGGCGGACGAAAATTCCCTAACGGTCAATGGAAAAACCGTCAAATGTGTTTCCGATCGCAACCCCCTAAATTTACCCTGGGCAGAATGGGGAGTGGATTTAATTATTGAATCCACAGGTGTATTTGTGACAGAAGAAGGAGCATCTAAGCATTTACAAGCGGGTGCGAAGAAAGTTCTGATTACGGCTCCCGGAAAAGGAGGACATATCGGAACTTTTGTCGTGGGAGTTAACGATTCACAATATCGGCATGAAGACTATAAAGTTGTGAGTAATGCTAGTTGTACCACCAACTGTTTAGCTCCGTTTGCCAAGGTTCTCCATGAGAAATTTAGCATTATCAAGGGAACCATGACCACCACCCATAGTTATACCGGTGACCAACGCCTGCTAGATGCCTCTCACCGGGATGTGCGTCGCGCTAGAGCTGCTGCTCTGAATATTGTTCCCACCTCTACTGGAGCAGCTAAAGCGGTAGCTCTGGTCATTCCTGAATTAAAAGGAAAGCTCAATGGAATTGCTATGCGGGTTCCCACTCCCAATGTATCTGTTGTAGATTTAGTGGTTCAAGTGGAGAAAAAGACCTTTGTAGAAGAGGTGAATGAAGCCCTTCAAGAAGCGGCTGAAGGCCCCCTGAAAGGCATTCTCGAATATAGCGATCTACCTTTAGTCTCTTGTGATTATCGCGGTCATGATGCGTCTTCTATTGTGGATGCCAGCTTAACCATGGTCATGGATGGCGATATGGTGAAAGTAATTGCTTGGTATGACAATGAGTGGGGCTATTCTCAGCGAGTTGTAGATTTAGCTGAAGTGGTAGCGAAGAATTGGCAAGCCTAGAGCGCTAGAGAATCGGATTGTACTAGCTCAAAGGCAATAGATTAAGATTGATACAATCATGATTGGTCTATTGTAGTGGCGGGTTTGAAACCTGCCACTATAACCCGTCTCATTGTTCATCGAATCCACGATATTACCAGAGTGGATCGCTCTCAAGATTGACGGTGATTTTATCTCTTCCTGCGGGAACGCCACTAATACAAGCACAGAGATTAGGACCACCTAAAATCTCCACTTCGCAAGCATGACAAGACCCCATTAAACACCCTGTGGGAATGGTCACCCCAGCCCGTCGAGCCACTTCTAACAAGGGTTCTCCCACTTCAGCTTTAACGGTAACCTCATCGGGCAAAAATCGAACGGCGATCGCCTTACCCATTATTTTCTCCTCAACTGTAAACCGGACAAATTATGAAAGAAGCGGCCGAATATTCAAATATTCGGCCACTCGATCGCTGAGAATATCTAACACGAATTCTCGCTGTTCCCGATAATTGGGAACCCCTGTAGGCAATGCTAACAAACCTCGCTGCTTGCGCAACCGATTCAACCACATCCTTCGCCAGGGGCCATTATCAAAAATGCCATGTAAATAGGTTCCCCAAATGCCTTGATTCCGATCGACCATCCCCAAGGATTGATCGTCAAACAAATAATAGTAACCGTCATCAGAGAGTACACTCGTGCGTCCTTGATGAATTTCAAATCCAGTAATGGGTAATCCTTCTTCAGGATAGTGGGAAGTTACGGATCGCTGGCGGGCGACTTTTTTGCCTAAAAGCACGGTTTGAATAGGCAATAAATCCAAACCTGGATACCGACCTTCTTCCCCTTCAAAGCCTTCCGGATCGGCAATCATTTTACCTAGCATTTGGAAACCACCACAAATGCCCAATAGGGTTCCACCACTAGCGGCATAATCCTGTAACTTTTGGGCCATACCACTTTTGCGCAACGCCATCAAATCAGAGATTGTTGTTTTAGAACCCGGAATAATCACTGCATCTGGATATCCCAAGGACTCATGGAGACTCACATATTTGATCTGCACACTGGCTTCTAAATCGAGGGGATCAAAATCGGTAAAATTGGCAATATGGGGTAAGCGCAGCACGGCGATTGTTAGATCGGCTGACCCTTTGGATTTTCCCCCATCTCGTTCGAGTAAACTAAGGGAATCTTCTGCCGGAAAGGCCATATCTAACCAAGGAATCACTCCTAAAACTGGAATTCCTGTATAGTTTTCTAACCATTCAACTCCCGATTGCAAAAGGGAGCGCTGACCGCGAAATTTATTGATGACAATTCCCTTAATTAAAGTGCGCTCTTCGGGTTCGAGTAATTCCAGGGTTCCCACAACATGGGCAAAGGCACCACCGCGATCGATATCGACGACCAAAATTGTAGAGGCGTTTAAATGTTTGGCTACCCGCATGTTGGTTAAATCTCGATGTTTGAGATTAATTTCTGCTGGAGATCCAGCCCCTTCACAGATAACTAAATCAAACTCATAGGATAACTGTTCTAGGGATTCAGTAATGGCTTCCCATCCCCGATCGAAATAATCTTTATAGTAATTTTCGGCGCTCACTTGCCCCACGGCTTCTCCGAGCAAGATCACTTGGGAGGTCATGTTACCTTGGGGCTTCAGTAAGATGGGATTCATGGCGACTTGAGGGGGAACCCCAGCCGCCCAAGCTTGTACGGCTTGGGCATAGCCAATTTCTCCCCCAGTGGGGGTAACATAGGCATTTAAGGCCATATTCTGTCCCTTAAAGGGGGCTAAGTGCCAACCTTGCCGCGTTAAAATCCGACACAGGGCTGTACATAACATGGATTTTCCTGCGTGGGAGGTTGTGCCCACTACCATAATTGCTTTCATAGAAGATTCAATGTATTGAATGGTTAAGGATTCGTGAGGGTTATCGGAGAAACCAGGGAATTAGTTGATGCAGACGGTTGTAGAGGCGATCGCCGATCGAGGCACTCGGAATCGTTCCGGTTTGCGTCTCCCAGTATTCAATCAGTTGACGACCTAAAGGCGTGAGGCGAAAGCGATCGGTAATTCCTTGTCCGTCTACTTCTCGGCGTAAAATACCGACTTGAATGAGCCAGAGGAGGGCATCTTCAGCAGCGATTTCGGTGAGGGTAGCGCGGGTATAGTGGGCTGTCAATCCGGCTTGAGTGGCGATCTCCGCTAGGGGAATACTGCGAATTTTGAGGTCAGTAAACAATTGTAGTTGAAATGGAGAACAGCGTAGGGCGAGATCGGCTCGCATCCAGGTTGGGCTATCTTGTTGAGGAACTGGTGAGGGAGAAGAGTGAACCAATGACATAAGGATAACAAAGGGTCGAGCAGGAAGGACAAGTCAAAACTCACGATCGCTTATTCTAATCTAGCATGGAGATTTGGCAGATTAGGGAAGAGGCGATCGCCAGCTCCGTCTCAAAACTTGCAGCAAGGTATTGTAAAATTACAAAAGTCGTTCTTAAGTTAACCCAAAACAATCTCTATGTCTCTATCTGTCGGCACAACTGCCCCAGCATTTACCGCCAAAGATACGAATGGTAATTCGGTTTCCCTCTCTGATTTTTCTGGAAAAACCGTGGTTCTCTATTTCTATCCCAAGGATGATACTCCCGGATGTACCAAAGAAGCTCAAAGCTTTAAAGAAGCTTATGGAGAATATCAAGGCAAAGAAATTGTGGTCTTAGGGGTGAGCATGGATGATGAAGCCTCTCACCAGAAGTTTACCGAAAAGTATGGTTTAAACTTTCCCCTCTTGGCAGATACAGATGGCGCACTGACTAAAGCTTATGATGTTGAAGGGGGCAGTTATTCTAAGCGTGTGACCTATGTGATTGATGGTTCGAGAAAAATTATCAAAGTTTTTGAAGGTGCTAACCTCAAAACTGCCACCCATGCCCAAGATATTTTAGCTGAATTGGGTCTTTAATTCTCTTGATTTTCCCCTTGTTGTTGAGCTTTAGCACTAAAATATCCAGAGGGCTAAAGCTCAACAATAAGAGGTGAAACGAGGAAAATGCTCACACTCCTCTATGGTCTCAATAACCCTTAATTAATCTCCTCAAGTATGCAGTTTATCGATCAAGTTGAAGTACAAGTAAAAGCTGGAGATGGTGGAGATGGTTTAGTCGCCTTCCGTCGGGAGAAATATGTACCTGCGGGGGGGCCTTCTGGTGGAAATGGAGGCAAAGGGGGATCGATTATTGTCAGAGCAACCGAGCGGTTGCAAACTTTGTTAGATTTTCGCTACAAACATTTATTTCGAGCCGAAAATGGTAAGCGCGGTGGCCCCAATAATCGCACGGGAGCTAATGGAGAAGATTTGTTTTTAGAAGTTCCTTGTGGAACCGTAATTACAGATGCAAAAACGGGGAAATGGATTGGGGATTTAGTGGAAAATGAACAAACATTAGCGATCGCCCAAGGGGGAAAAGGAGGATTAGGGAATCAGCATTTCTTGAGTAATCGCAATCGTGCCCCTGATTATGCACTTCCGGGTTTAGAGGGTGAAGAGGGACGGTTTCGTTTTGAGTTGAAACTCTTAGCAGATGTGGGCATTATTGGTTTGCCGAATGCAGGAAAATCGACCTTTATTTCAGTTGTTTCAGCCGCGCAACCAAAAATTGCTAATTATCCGTTTACGACGTTAATTCCTAATTTGGGAGTTGTACGCAAACCGACGGGAGATGGAACCGTATTTGCTGATATTCCGGGGTTAATTGAAGGCGCAGCAGAAGGGATTGGTTTGGGTCATGATTTCCTGCGACATATTGAACGGACGCGGGTTTTATTGCACCTAATTGATAGTACAGAACCGGATATTTTTGCGGTCTATAATACGATTCAACAAGAGTTAGTGGCTTATGGGAAAGGATTGGAAAATCGCCCACAAGTAATTGGCTTGAATAAGATGGATGCGGTGGATCAAAGCGAAGATTGGGAGGCGATCGCCCATGCTCTCCAAGAATTTACTGACTCCCCCGTATTCCTTCTATCTGCTGCCACCCAAACTGGCACCCAAGAGATCTTACAAAGGATTTGGCAGATTCTCGAACAGCAAACCCATCCCCTGGAATAAATGAACATCAGTTTGGTTGAGGGCATTTTACGATTGATTTGACGAAAGAATGGGGATTGCCGCCAACGAGAGAAGAAGGGTTTCAGCTTATCCAAAACTGACGTTATTTAGAGTGTGAGTAGTTCATCATCAATTCCTCAATCACAAACTCCAACATTTGTCCTTGGGAACTACCAAACTTAATTTTTTCCCCTGATTTTAGGGGAATTTCTTGCTGGTGAATTTTTTGCCAATTCCCTGCTCGTAATACCAAGGTTCCAAAGCGGGAAAAATCCCGTAACCAATAGGTGGGTTGTCCCTGATTCGACTCTAACGGTTCCCGGCGAATAATTTCCGCGTGCCGCTGAGATACCCAGCGTTCGCTAATGACAATATCATTCTCTTCCCGTCTTCCCACTCGCATAAGTCCGCCATGAATCTGCCAAACCTGTGTTGTTTCTTCTACTGAACGTAAGGAGGCAATCGTGCGGGTTTGTTGATGCAAATTGACTGCTGTATCTGGTAATTCGGTAATTCCTTCCGGAGCAGGCACTAATAACTGTCCATCAAAATCTGGATGCATATATAACACCGGAAGTGTCCAGGAGGGTTGATTATACTTATAGAGTGTAATTAAGCGTTGCCGAGCTATAGCCGTAGCTTCATCGATCGAGAAACGCTTGGATAGGGCTTCAGCAAAGGCTTCAATGAAACTGAGCGCTTCTCGATCGGCGATCGCCTCTCGCATTCCTAAAACTGCTGGTATCCCATGATGTAGTAGTACTTCCGCGAAACTACTACGAGGCAGGGGACGATGGGAGTCTCCATCTTTAGGGTCATCTGCTTCCGTATCTCCCTTCGCACTCCAACAAGTATTCAAAACTGCCAACGTCACCTGTCCTCGAACCAACACATTGGCAAATTCCCGGCCACTCAGGGTGGTTTCTGGCTGTAAATAAAACAGTCCCCCATCCGGAGCCGGGACACCATGGCCCCCATAAAACACGATATTGTAGGTCTTCGTTTCCAAAGCCGCAATTAACTGTGCAGGAGTCGGTTGGATCAAGGTATCCACTTTACAGGGAACCGATGAAGTCAGTAAGCTGGGTAGGGTTTGATGGGGATCGGTACAATTTTCCAGAATTCGAGCTAAGGTCTCCGCTTCTGCTTCTAGTTGCAGATCGCTGGGTGTACCCTCAAGCCATTCAGAACCGCAAGTACCCTGACCAACGGTTGCGCCAAAGACCAATAAAATATTTAGTTCCTGATCGGTTCGTTGGGGAGGAAGAGGATCGACATCACTGGTGGTACGACTAAATAACAGGGTAGGAGAAACGGAAATGGCCTGTTTTCCCGCTTGAGATTGCATAATTTCCCAAGGTAAAGGAATTAGATCGGGGTCCCGGATATCGAGGCGCACTCGTAAGGGTTTATTCTGTCCTAAGGCAATACCTTGACTTTGGGATAAACAACTTTGAATGGGGCCATCAAAGACCCATTGCCACAAACTAATCCCCAATTGTTGCATTAACCGACTACTATAAGACCCTTTTTCCTCTAAAGAAAAGGGTAAAGTCTCGAATTCTGTTGGATTAGACTCTACAGCCGGAATGGAGAGAGAATAGGAGGGTTGGGAGGGAATTTTAAATAAATCCTGCCATCCTTCCCACGTGAGGCTGAGAGTATAGGGCCAAATACGGTCATGATGAGTATATCCTCCGGGATAGGAAGCCCGAATTACCCAAATGGCAAAATGGGCGGATTGGTTTCTATCTGGAGAATGAGGTTTATCACTGCCATCAGGTGGCGAACAAGCAACCAACCGGGTAATGGCAATACTGAGACAAGGGCAGTCAATTGAAGACATTTAAGAGCCTTGATATTACGGGTTGAGTGTATTCCCTTTCTTCTAGTTTATCGAATTGCTTGGACAGATGGGGGGATTGGGGGATGGGGAGACGGGGAGATGGAGACAGGGGGACGCACAGATACGGAGATTACTGATGAGCCATTGCCCATAATTTTACGGGTTGATGGGACTGGGAGAGGGGGACGGTTGGACTGGTATAGCAGGGGAGTTTTGAAGGGTTGGCGATCGCCTCCAAGATGGTTCAAACAGATATAATATCGCTCCCCCTAAAACCAATAAAATTGTCATTAAACTGACAATCCCCACTAATAATCGAGAAATAGAAACCGTTTGGGGCAAAGAGTCTGGACTAGACTTCAAGTCCTTTTGGCCTTCTGGAGCGCCAACTGTGACCAATTGGGTTTTCATTGAGTTCTGGGCTGATTCTTTGGCGGGGCGATCGCCCGGAATAACGGGATTAAATAATCTAGTTAAGGGCTTCAAGGTCGCATTCTGGGGTTTGACTTGATAATGGATCAGGCCGATGGTGACATTATCATGGCCATTGAGGGTATTGGCTAATTCGACTAATTCAGCCGTGGCGGTGGCCAAATCTAATTTACCCTCCAAAATGGGTAACAGTTTACTTTGCCAATGATGTTCGACGCGATCGCCATCACTGAGTCCATCAGAGCAAAGCAACACAATGCCATCCTCATCTAGAATTAATCGCCCCACAGTAGGATGAAGGAGACTAGACTCACTCATTCCCAAGGCTTGCACCAGGGCACCAGCGGCCCGATGTTGGAGAGCGCCACGATATAAGGTATAGCCTAGGCGCACTTCACGAGAAGCTAAATCATCATCTAAAGTTACCTGATGACATCCATGCTGGGTGATCCAATAGATCCGGGAATCTCCCACATGGGCAATATAGAGTTCATGGGCTGGCTCCACAGGAGGGGGAACAACTGCCATGACGAGAGTTGTTCCCATGCGCTGTCGTTCGTGACGATGCTCTTGGTCATTGCGATCGCTAATCACTGTATTCGCATGACGAATCAGCCGATCCAGAAGATCGACGATCCGATCGACCCGCTCTAGGGGACTCTTGGCAGCAGAAAGCTTATCCCAATTCAAAGAGGCCAAAATACTTTCGATCGCCTGTTGAGAAGCCACTTCTCCTCCAGCATGACCACCAATACCATCACAGACAATCGCACAGAGAGGGTCAGACCCCTGAAATGACGAAATGCTTTGACCTGGGGAGGTTTGCAGGGGGTAACAAGCATCTTCATTATGGGAGCGACTGGGGCCCTTATCACTGGCGGTACATAGGCTAAAGTGGGTAGTCTGGGACTGACGACAATAGTGTAAGGCCCGATCGAGTTCGGAGATCGCCCGATCCATGGCGAAGATTTGTCCTTCAGTCAACCCTTGAGCTAAATGTTGTAAAAAGCGATTAATCAGAGGGTTAGCCTGTTTCGCTAACAGTAACCACATTTGCCCTAACTGGGATAACTCAACTGAAGATGAGGGATCGGCCCGCAATTCTCGAATCCGTACCACTGGTCCTTCAACTCTCAAGAAGTGATGATCGAGTAGGGAATTTGCCACGCCCAACACTTTTAACGGTTGCCACAGATGGGCAATTTGCCATAACCAATGCAGTTGACGCATGGGAGAAGCTTTGGCCCATTGGTCTTTGAGTGTTGGCATCAGGGGGGGGTTCAAAGGGGCTTGGTCTAAAAGGGATGGGTTAATCGGCGCTCCTTCGAGCAATAGCACGGGGGGTAAAGTGGATTTTAGGGTTAAGAGTTCGTAGGGTTGGGGGAGATGGAGTCGATAGGGAAATAGTTTGAGATAGGTTTGTAGGGATGTCGAGATTTCTGAGGGGATATGGGGGGGAACCCCCGGTTTCAGATCGAGGAAAATGTGATTACCTTTGTAGAGATAGCGATCGCCCATTCGTTGCCCCACTTCTAGAAAGTCCAAGGCATTGCCCAAAGGTCGCAGATCGGGAGAAGTTGCCCACAGATACCGCTTGACTAACCGAGTGCCGCAATTGTGGCAATCTTGAAGATCTTCTGAATTGGCTCTCTGACAACTGGGATTGGGACAGTTAAGGAATGCGGTTTCGGTTGGCATAGGAAATCCTCGCGCCTGTAGATGGAAAGGCAGTGTATTGCTCCACAACTGGAGTTCAGAGCATAGCAGACGGCTGCTCGGCTAGAGTGATAGATATAAACACTACCTGATAAGCAAGCCGAAATAGATATAATTCTAGTTTAGTGAACGCACCCTTCGTGATTCATGTTTAGGGAAATAGCTGACAAGAACCGTGGGTTTGACTTATATTCTGCCCATACGATCTTGCAGGCTTTTCCCAAATTATATGACTATTTCTGCGACTCAAAGGGCCAATGATCCGGCTGATCCTACGGAATATCTGTTCTGGAACTGGCGCGGATTTCCCATCCGCTATCAGAAAATGGGTCAAATGGGGCCAACAGTGTTACTGATTCATGGATTTGGGGGATCGGTGGATCATTGGCGGAAAAATCTCCCGGTTCTCGGTCAATGTTGTCACTGTTATGCCCTAGATTTAATTGGCTTTGGGGGTTCGGCCAAACCGACTCCAGGGGTGGAGGTTGAGTATAGATTTAAAACCTGGAGCGAGCAAATTATCCAGTTTTGTCAAGAGGTAATTGGTGAGCCAACAGTATTAGTAGGTAATTCGATCGGTTGTATTGCTGTGATGCAAGCGGCAGTTGATGCTCCAGATTGGGTAAACTCTGTCGTTTTACTCAATTGTTCTTTAAGGTTACTCCACGATCGCCGCCGAGAGAGTTTACCGTTTTATAAGCGCTATGGTGCGCCCTGGGTACAACGGTTTTTGGGGATTCGAGCGATCGGTCATTGGTTCTTTGCCCAAATTGCTAAACCCAAGGTTGTACGACAGATTTTACAAGAAGCTTATGGGCGATCGGAAGCGGTTACCCCTGAATTGGTCGATTTACTCATGGCTCCAGCCCTCGATCCGGGTGCAGCAGATGTCTTTATCGCCTTTACCCGCTATTCCCAAGGCCCCTTACCGGAAGATTTGTTAGAAAGTCTCCCTTCTCCAGCACTCATGCTGTGGGGAACTGAAGACCCCTGGGAACCTATTGAGCAGGGACGCAAATTAGCTGAATTTGCAGCCGTTAAACACTTTATTCCCCTGGAAGGAGTCGGTCATTGTCCCCAAGATGAAGCTCCAGAATTGGTCAATCCCCTCATCCTTGATTGGGTATTAGAGAAGGGTGACCCGTTAAACTAAAGAGTGAATAACTCAGAAAAATGTCAAAACATAGCAATAGCACAGGAATATACAGCGCAAAGCGCTGTAATGGTATACCCTGAAGAAAAAGAGGCTATGGAGGAGCTAATGAAAGCATACAGCCTAGATTTACGAGAGAAAATAGTCAAAGCGCATCTAGTAGAAAAGTATTCAATTAGACAAGTATCCGCCAGATTTTCAGTGAGTAAAAATTGAGTTCACAAATTAGTGCAGAAGGCGGTAAAGCCTACTCTAAATGAATTCGAGGCTTTTTTGGATTGATGACAATAGGCAATTAATCCACAAATAATGTTGACAAAGCAGTTCACTTGACTACGGGCAGCTACCAAAATAACTATTGAGATAAGCACATAAAAGGACTAAGTATGAAGGAACCCATTCGATGAAATGTTGCGATCGCATAACCCTGCCTCAACCTTAGAGGGTTTCTTACCCAAAAAATGACTGAATTTTTTTGCCATTTGAAATGCTCAAAGCAAAGCTCTGCCTTACATTCAAGCCTGTTGTCACTCCTTGAGGCATTGACACAACCATCGCGAGTAGAGTCTTCATTGCAAGAGTTGTTGGCTGTTACTGGTTTGGTGGTAGTTTTAAACCGGAGATATCGCTGGTTACCTTGCTTGCTGATAGAGACACCCTTAGGGGTTGACTTCTGGCAAGCTTTGAGGGATCACCTCACCAGTTCATAGTCAACCAACTGAGATGGGTCAATCTGGTTCGAGTGAAAATATTCGTTCACTAGATTCCATACCTGTTTTATGTGTGTTTTAAACATCTGCCTATTTTCTTTTCAAGGTTCTACAAGGCAGATTTGGCAAGAGCTGTAGTCATTCGGATAGCGTCAGCTCACTTTGGGGTCTACGGTTCGAATCCCTGGTCACCGATACTGGGTCAACTATCCAAAATTGAGGGGGTCAATATCTAAGCTGAAACTGACTCTCTTGGAATGGAGCGATCGCAATTCAGCTAAAGACGGTAGATTTATTTCTTCTGTTGGAGGAAATTTGAGCAAAATCTGCCAACGATAGGCATCAGAGACCCGCATCACCCGCGCGGGGGCAGGCCCCAAGACCTGATAACCTCCTGCTCTTGATTCTAAAACGTCCGCCACCCGATCCGCAGCAGTTTGCACCTCCATGAGATCCAAGCCACTGAAGCGAAACAGTACTAAGGAAGAATAGGGCGGATAATGGTAAGCTTCTCGCTCCTGTAATTCCTGTTGCATAAAAGTTGCATAAGCATTTTGTTGCACAGCTTGAATGGCACGATGGTCTGGCGAGTAAGTCTGAATAATCACCTGGCCGGGGTCATCCCCACGACCGGCCCGACCGGCAACTTGGGTTAAAATTTGTACGGCTTCCTCTCCAGCGCGATAGTCTCCCTGATGCAATAAGCCATCAGCAGCCACCACTCCCACCAGGGTCACCCCTGGAATATCCAATCCTTTGGTTAACATCTGGGTTCCCACCAATAAATCGGCTTCTCCTTGCACAAATCGAGTCAGTAGGGTGCGATGGGCGTTTTTGGTGCGGGTAGTATCGCTGTCAAACCGAATCACCCGCAGCTCTGGAAAGAGCTTGGCTAACTCATGGGTCACCCGTTGGGTTCCGGTGCCAAAGTGTTTCAGGTAGGGCGATTGACATTCGGGACAGTGGGAGGGTTGAACCTGGGAAAAGTTGCAATAATGACAACGCAACCGTTCTGTAGCTCCCTCGTGGGTGTAGTGGTAGGAGAGGGAAACGTCACAATGGGGACATTCGAGAACATGTCCACAACTGCGACAGGAGACAAACGTACTATGGCCGCGACGCGGAATAAAGAGAATGCCTTGTTGCTGGAGATCGCCTAAACGCCTTAACTGATCTTGTAAGCTACGGCTAAAAATAGATCGATTTCCCTGTTTCAGTTCTCGACGTAGATCCACAATGGAAATAGGAGGAAGCGGCCGGTTTCCCACCCGTTCTGGTAAACTGAGCCGCGTGCAGGATTTGCCCGGCCCGCTGCTAAACCAGGTTTCCATCGATGGGGTAGCGCTACCCAAAATCAGGGGGCAATTTTCCAGTTGGGCCCGCCATTGAGCCACCTGACGAGTGTGGTAGGTAGGAGCAGGTTGGCTTTGTTTGAAACTGGTATCGTGTTCCTCATCCAAGATAATTAAGCCCAGACTGGGCAAAGGGGCAAAAACGGCGGATCGGGTTCCAATGACGATTTGAGGGGTTCCCTGGAGCATCTGCCGCCAGGTATCGTAACGTTCGCCATCGGATAGGGCACTGTGGTAAACGCGGATTTTTTCTCCAAACCGGGCCCGAAAGCGATCCGTCAGTTGGGGGGTGAGGCCAATTTCTGGGACTAGTACCAGGATAGATTGTCCTTGCTCTAGAATGGGGGCGATCGCCTGAAGATAGACTTCCGTTTTCCCCGATCCGGTAATCCCATGGAGCAGAAAGGGATGATAATCCGATAATGCTCCGCATCGCTGGCGCGAACGTCCCTGAATGGCTGCTAAGGCTTGAGCTTGCGCGGGAGTCAGCGGTTTAGGTGTATCGCGATCGGGCATGGGGCCCGTATCGTAGCGTAACTGTTCCTGTTGTGAGATCGTCACCCACTGCTTTTTCTCTAAAGTTTTGATCGCGCCTGAAGAAGTTTGGCCTTGTTGCACCAGTTCAGTGACCAACATTTCCCCTCCCTGACGAGCGAGAACGTTTAAAATTTCCTGTTGTTGAGAAGTTAATTCTTCCGGTTCCGGTAAAGTCGATTTGACTAGAGTTACCACCTGTTGGCGCTTCGGGCGAGGTGGTTGGGGTGGTTCCAGGTAGCTTTCCACCCATCCCCGTTTTAACAAATCTTTCAGTGCGCGATCAGCCTGGTATACCTGTTTTTTCAGCTTGGGCCAAGAAGAATCCCCTGTTTTTCTACTAGAGAGGACATTCAGCAGTTCTTTGGCTGAGAAATCCAGAAATACTTGTGCCTCTTTGGGAATGGACTCCGTTAAGCGGATGCGACGTTGGGATTTGGCCAATAACCCTGGAGGTAGGGCCATACGAATTACTCGGATTAAGGGCGTATGGTAATAATGGGCCACTTGGTTGAGGAGTTGCCAATAACTGGGGGGAAAAAATCCCGAACTAATAACCTCATGAACCGACTTGATCTTTTCTGGGGGTAAATTGGCTGGAGGTGCAGACAGCAAACGAATGGCGATCGCCCCCACCTGCTGAGAACGACAAGGTACGATCAAAATATCCCCTAGCTGCACCCTCAAGTTGGAGCCAATCGCATAGGTATAGAGCTTTGGCTCCTCTTCCTCTAATTCTTGCCGATCCACATCTAGCAAAACCTCCACCCAGCACTGCCGTGAGGAAGAGGAAGTCTGGATATAAAACGGATTCTTCGAGGCAGCCACTCGGCAACTCGTAATGGGTGGTTGCAGGCGATCGAGTTTACTGATCATAACGTTTTAGATGGCGAACTACTTTCATTCTGGGGTATCCCATGCCTATTGCTAGTCGTGCCTCTTGCCTCCCCCTTGGCTTGAGACTGGTCTAATTCTATCAAAAAGATTATGATTTCTCCTCTTCACGTTCAGAGTGTATCGTACTCCACAGAAACTTGAGAAAAAAACACACAACAATAACTTTTGTATCGTTTACTCACCGATGGATTGCCAACCTTAAATTATGCTACTACACTAGGGACAACCTTATGCTGTTCAGCTCAAATTCCCTTGGCTTTAGCTGAAAAGTTATCACCTACATCGCCACTCCTCACACTACAGATCCTGAATTCTTTAAAGTGCAACTCATTTTGTCATTTCCTATGTTGAACAGACCAGAAAATAACGGATTGATCGATCGGGAATACGATAATCCCCAGGCGAACACAGAGGCAAAAGGCTCTGTGTTAAACGCCCTTAGCTTATCCCCATCAGACCCTGAACAGTCTGCCAACTCATTATCGACAGGAAATTGGGTAGATTCAATTGCTTTTATTAATGAAGATACCGTTGGACTATTCCTGAAAGAAATGGCACGTTATCCCCTCCTGAGTGCAGAAGAAGAAGTTATCTTATCTCGACAAGTTCAAGAGGGAATAGAACTGCAAAAAATGCAAGAAAAACTTCTAGCAAAGACGGGAAAAACTCCAACGATTACGGATCTAGCTCGGACGAGTGACTTACCGGCATCTGAAATTAAAACCAAGCTCAAATATAGCCAAATTGCCAAGCAAAAAATAGTGCGATCTAATCTGAGATTAGTTGTGTCAATTGCCAAACGATATGTGAATCGAGGAGTCCCCTTTCTAGACCTCATTCAAGAAGGAGCATTGGGATTAAATCGAGCTGCCGAAAAGTTTGATCCCGAAAAAGGCTATAAGTTTTCAACCTATGCCTACTGGTGGATTCGCCAAGGGATCACCCGGACGTTGGCAAACCATGGACGCACGGTAAGATTGCCTATTCATGTGGTGGAAAAGCTGAATAAAATGCGAGTGATGCAACAGCAATTGCGTCAAGAACTCGAACGTAGCCCCAGCGAAGGTGAATTAGCCGAAGCATTGGAAATTTCGATTCCTCAATTGCGATATTTACATCAGGTACGCAGGCGATCGCTCTCTCTAAATCATCGATTTGGAGAAGATCAAGATACGGAATTACTCGATTTACTTGAAGATCAAGGAACCCAGTCCCCAGAAACCCTCCTGAGCGAAACCATGATGCGTCAGGAAATCCTATCGGTTCTCAGCGATGTCCTCACCGAACGGGAAAAAGATATTATTTCCTTAAGGTATGGGTTAAGTACGGGAAAACCCTATACTCTAGAAGAGGTCAGCCATTTGTTTAATCTCTCCCGCGAACGAGTACGGCAAATTCAAACTAAAGCGATGCGGAAACTGCGTCGTCCTCAAGTCGCTCAACGGTTAAAGGCTTGGCTGCGCTAAACCAAAATCCGCCTTCTATGCAACTATGAATCCAGGCGATCGCCCGAAGCCCCAGATCCGACTCGCAACCCGCGATGATGTACCCGTTCTGTTCGATTTGATTAGTGCTTTAGCTGAATACGAACAATCATCCAATCAAGTCATTGGGTGCGCCACCGATCTGGAAAAACACCTGTTCGATCGCTGCTATGCAGAAGCCTTAATTGCCCAGTGGGACGGAAAAACGGCGGGATTTGCTCTATTTTTCCCAAGTTATTCTACCTTTCGCACCCAACCTGGACTCCACCTCGAAAACCTGTTCGTGTTGCTTCAATTTCGCCGTAAAGGGATTGGTCGTGCCCTGTTACAATCTTTAGGTGAAATTGCCCTAGAGCGTGGTTATGAGCATCTGGAGTGGGCAGCTCTGGACTTAAATCAATCGGCGATCGCCTTTTACGAATCCATAGGCGCTCAAACCCTGAGCAACTGTCGCCTTTATCGGATAGCTGGTTCAGCGTTTACGGATTGAGCTGATAAAATCCACAGAACTCTCTAGAGATGAAGTATAAGTATCAGAAAAGAAGTATGATTTCCTTAAGGTATAGCTCAACTGATGAAAAATCCTATACCCTAAAACCTGAACATTGGCATTGAATGCAACCATGAACCTCGATCAAGGCGATCGCCTGAAACTCCAGATCCGACTCGCAACCCGCGACGATGTACCCATTCTATTCGAGCTAATTGGCGCTTTAGCCAAATATGAAAAATTATCCCATCAAGTCATCGGGTGCGCCACCGATCTGGAAAAACACTTGTTCGATCAACACTATGTAGAAGCCTTAATGGCCCAATGGGAAGGAAAATCGGTGGGGTTTGCTCTCTTTTTCCATAACTATTCTACCTTTCTCACCCAACCCGGTCTCTATCTCGAAGATATTTTTGTCCGACCTGAATATCGCCGTAAAGGGATTGGATCGGCTCTGTTGAGAACTTTGGCCAAAATTGCCCTAGATCGCGGTTGTGGGCGCTTTGATTGGGCAGTATTGGACTGGAATGAACCAGCGATCGCTTTCTACGAACGTATGGGCGCTCAAGTCCTTCCTGACTGGCGAATTTGCCGCGTCACCGGTTCAGCCCTTACCAATTTAGCTGGTTAACATCCAAAATCTATAGCAAACTAAGGGAAACTTGGAACATTCCCTATTCCCTGTTCCTTCAAACAACAATTAGGAGTATTGCCCTATGACTATTTGGGTCAACGAACAAATCGATCCTTCTGGCATGATCTATGCTTGCATTGCTTGTTGCGATCAAAAACAAGCACAAGAGTGTCATGACTCCTTCAACAACAACCTCACAGAAGACCAAAAACAAGCCGGATGGAGCGCTCGAATGCATACCGTTTCCTCGTGGGAAGAAGTGCCTGCAAGTGCGCTGAAGTTGAATTAAAATTTGTCGGGATGGCGGAAGAGGCAATAGGCACCTAGGGCATGTCATCAATTCAAGAGACTGACATTAAAGGTATAGCATGTTCAGGAAGAATAACATCAAAGAGGATCGCGATGGTTTTCCTAACAGAAACTCAAAAATCTAGTCAGAAAGGTAAATGTCTCTCTATAGGGGATAGAGCAATCGCGATCTCAGAAAGTGACAGAAGAGGGATAGGTTATGGTTTGAGGTAATAGGCAACAGGCAAGAGGCAATAGGGACTCTAGCTATAGAACAGGTCCTACTCTGCCTTTCTCTGCTATTCCTCTTCTGTCACTCTTGGAAATTTTGACGAATTTCCAAGAGTGACAGCCCGCGATCGCCAACGAAAGAATCAGGGTTTCACTCCCTTTTTTATAGGCTATTGTTAATCAACAATTGATACACTCGTCCCACCCTATCCCCTGCCACCACCGTACAGCCATCCGGTGCAATAGCACAGCGCAAGATAGCCGCCTCCGCCACAAACGTCCCTAACACCTCCCCGGTTGCCAAGTCCCACACCTTCAAAGTTTTATCTACAGAACCAGAAACCACTCGCCGTCCATCCGAGGTCACCGCTACCGCTCGTACCCAGTCCTGATGAACTGTAACTGTCAGCCTCTCCTCCCCGGTTACCAAGTCCCACACCTTCAAAGTCGTACGATCTAAGACCGAAACTGCACATTGCCCATCCGGGGTTACCGCTACCGCTTGTATCCAGTGACTATGACCGGTCAAGGTACGCAATTCTTCCCCAGTTGCCAAGTCCCACACCTTCAGGGTGCTATCCATGGAAGCAGAAACAGCTCGGCGACCATCTGGAGTGATGGCTACAGCAGGTATCGAGTGATGATGACCGGTCAGGGTATGCAGTTCCTCCCCCATCTCCAAGTTCCACACCTTTAGCGTCTTATCCATAGAACTAGAAACAGCTCGCTTTCCATCTGAGGTCACCGCTATAGCTTGTACCGAGTCCTGATGACCGGTCAGGGTATATCGCTCTTGTTCCCTCTTCAAGTCCCATATCTTGAGGGCGTTATCTATCGTAGCAAACACGGCTATCTGCCTATCTTGGGTCACCGCTAAGGCTCGCACCCAGTCCTGATAACCTCCATCATCCGTCAAGGTATGCAGTTCCTCCCCCGTCTCCAAGTTCCACACCTTCAACGTATTATCCATAGCAGCGGACACAGCTTGTTGACCATCTAGAGTCACGGCTACAGCTTGTATCGAGTCCCGATGACCCCTGAGCGTCAGTTTCTCCTCGCCCGTTGCTAAATCCCACACCTGTAACGTGTTATTATCGGCGGCTGAAACCGCCTGTTTCCCGTCTGGGGTCACGGCTAAGGCTTGCACCCAGTCCTGATGATCCGTCAGAGTAAGCTCTTCTTCCCCCGTCTTCAAGTCCCACACTTTCAGCGTCTTATCCATTGAACTCGATACCACTCGCCGCCCATCTGGAGTCACGGCTACAGCATTGACCCAGTGATCGTGACCCTTAAGCGTAAGCCTCTGTTCTCCCGTCTTCAAGTCCCACACTTTCAGCATCTTATCCATCGAACCCGACACCGCCCGCTGTCCATCCGGGGTTACGGCTACCGCTTGTACCGAGCCAGAATGGCCCGTAAGTGTCAGCAGTTTATTTCCCGTCTTCAAGTCCCACACCTTTAGCGTATTATCCGATGAACCCGATACCGCTCGTTGTCCATCTGGAGTCACGGCTACCGCTTTGACCATGGAATCATGACCCATCAGAGTAAGCAGTGCCTCCCCTGTCTCTAAGTCCCATACCTTCAGAGTCTTATCCGATGAACCCGACACGGCTCTCTGCCCATCTCGCGTTACCGCTACAGCCTGTATCAAGGAACGATGACCCGTAAGCGTCAGGGTCTCCTCCTTCGTCTCCAAGTCCCAGACCTTCAGGGTCTTATCTGATGAACCCGACACCGCCAGTTGCCCATCTCGCGTCACGGCAACTGTATTCACCCAGGACTGATGACCCCTGAGCGTACACAGTAGGGCCCCGTCGCTGGAGTCCAGGCAGGGGGCGAGGGGACGAAACCAGGTATGGGTCTGTCGGTCTTTGGCTTGCTGTAAAAGCTGCTCTACTTTTCCTCTACCCCGATGGTGGGGTAAGTAGCGCCCTAGGATGGGTATCTTTTGCCAAAAGTATTGATACTCATGCTTTTTCATCTGCTTCAGGTTGAGCAACCGTCCCCACAACTGACTGGCGAACTGTTGCTTATCCTGAGTTAGCACCTGGGCGCTCAGGCGTAACGCTTTCTGCAAACGACGGAGAAATCGATCTTTGTCTTGAACTCGATCAAAGTCGAGCAAGAGCGCCTGAATATCTGTTGCTTCTAGCTTTGGCCACAACCAATCAAAATCTCCTAACAACTGGGCGAAGGCTTCTTCTTCCTCTGCTTTCTGGAAGTGATAGGCTGCGTGCTGATACAAATAGGTTTCCCCTTCCACCTGTGCCCCTTTCCAGGGAAACCGCCCTTTGGCATAACTGGCTAAAAACTCCCGATGTACTTTGGCTTTATCTTGAAGCTTTTCCTGGAGATAGTTCTGTTGCATGTCATGGAGCCACACCCATCTGTGGGGGGACTCTCCTTCTGCAAATACGAGTGCCCTTTTTTCCAACTGGGTTAACTGCTGCTGTAGTTGAGATTCTTCTTTGTGTCCTTTGCGTCCCCACAACTTCACCAGCGCTGCTTCGGATATTTTCGTATGTGGTGGGAATATGCCTAACTCTAGATAAGCGTCTTGTTTTTCCTGCTCCAAGTTCTGGAGACTTACCGCTATACATTTCTGTATGGTGGCAGTGGTGTCGGCAGGATCGAAACCTTCTTCGTCTTGATCTTGCAGTGCCCTCAACACAGACTTCCAAAGGGTTCCATCTCCCACTTGCCCTCCAGCTAAGGCTAGGGCTAAAGGTAACTGTCTGCATTCTTGCACGATCGCACTCGCTTCTTCGGGCAACTGTTCCTTGTCCACGTTTGCCCACTTCGCCAACAACTGCAAGGACGGGTCATCATCCCACTTCTCTACGAGATAACCTTTGGCTCCTAACCCATCCACTAAATGACTCTCCCTGGTGGTGAGCAATATCTGGCAGTTTTTTCCCAATAGCTTGTGCCACCGCTCTACTTCAGGCTGCTGCTTAACCTCATCGAGGATCAACAAACAGGACTTATCCTGTAATAGCTTTGACAGATGAGCTTTCCACTGAACTTCTGTTTCTTGATAAATCTTAGACCCTTCTAAGGCTTGTGCCAATTGTTGATAGAGTTCGATGGGTTTCGTTGCTATCCCCACGGGCAAGCACACCACTCCATCTACAAACTTGCGCCGCACTTCCTCATCTTGCGCGATCGCTATTGCCAAAACGGTTTTACCCATGCCTCCCTTCCCCTGCACAACTAGGATGCGGCTGCTCCACAAGAGCTGCTTCAACTCTTGCATCTCCTGGGGACGGGGTAAAAAGTGGGGAGGCAGTTTTTGGAAAGTATTTACTAACTGCTCAGTGAACTGGATGATACCTGTACTTTTCATCCCTTCTCAACTTAATCTATAACTCTAGTTACAGGGTAACTAGGAAATTGGCTAGTGTATCATTCTACAGCATTTCCGAAGGCACTCTACATCAGGAAATTCCAGAAACTCCTAGTCCTGTGGGCGATCGCGATGGCTTCCATTGATGACCCAAAGCGCTCTATTGCTATGATGGCTCCAGTGCAGATCGGACGGTAAGGGTAGGAGCATGGTTGAAAAACTGATGGGTACGGAGCTATCCACCAAAGAGCTAACCTTTCAACCGGGTTATGGGGTGGCTCAGTTTGAGGTGAAGGTTCTTAACGAGGGCGATCGCTTTGCCAGTTTTCAGCTAGAGATCCTAGCCGCTGGAGTCGATCCCAACTCTGAGCGCAGTTGGTACACCCTATCGCCGGAAGTTAGCACGAAGAAACCGCCTGGAGACCTTACCCGGTTTATCGTGGAAATTTACAGAACCCCAATTTCAGGGTTCGTGGGCTTGGTGAATCTTACCATCCGCATTTTTTCCCTGGAACTGGGAACTGAAGAACGACATATCCTACGCTTGCGGGTGGAAAAGGGTATCGGTGAACTGGAACTCAAGGCTGAATTGCCTAACTCTACGCTCAAAGGCTATCCCAACAGCGATTTAGAAATACCGGTCCGGCTCTATAATCCCGGTCATAAAGAGATTACCGCCCTAATGGCGGTCTCTAGCTCCTATTCCTGGTTAAATCCCTCTCCTACACCCGTAAGCTTGCCCCCAGGACAATGGAGCGATCGCAGTTTAATCTGTCCTGTGCCTGATGTTGAAGAGGCGATCGCTGGAATCAACTATTTAGCTAACCTTAAAATTACCCATCCAGATGGCCCTCCCACCCAACTGCAAGCTGTCATTGAAATTTTTCTTCAAGGTGAAATTCGCTTTGAAATTCCTCAACTCGAGCAAACCCTTCCTCAAAAACGCCGTTGGTTACCCTCCTGGACATCTAATCCTGTAATGTATCCCTTACAACTTCTCAATCAGAGTAATCAACGCTATCAAACTACTATTGATTTACCCCTAGAAGAAAAACCCAACGCCCGAAACCAACTGCAACTTGAATTATCGCCCCTAGAACACACCCTGAACCCAACAGAAACCCAAACCTTTGACTTAAGGGTAGAAACAAAACGGCCGTGGTTGGGATGGGTTCAGGAGCGCCCGATTCCCATTGAAGCTAGGGCTGTGCCGGTAGGAGCCGTTTCACGAATCTTGCCCTCTTCCCCTCAAGATCTTGGCGAACCTGCCCTAACACCTAAGGTTCCGACACCCAACCGTGTCCCTTTAACCGATCGCCAACAAACCCTGATTCTCAGAGTCTTTCCCATTATTCCTCGATGGTTACAGGGACTATTGATGGTCGGCTTGGCTTGGGTGTTCTGGTGGTTTACTTATGGACAGTATTATTATATTCATCACAAAGGCTCGGTCATGACCGTACAACTGAATGGATTAGGCGATCGCCTATTAAGTGGTGGCATCGATCAACAGGTCAGAGACTGGGTCATTGAAGGCCAGAAATTAGAATTTATCGACGTTCGCGCCCAGGCAGATAAAGCCGTTCGCACCGTCAAATATCGCCCGGTTGATAACAATCAAATGGTAATGGGTTTAGAAAATGGGGAAATTCAACTGTGGGATTTATTATCCTATGAAGACGTTCCCGTGCGATCGCTGGTTTATCAAAAAGACGACCGAGTCATGGATCTCGAATTTACCCCCGACTCCCGCTATTTGTTCAGCGGTCATGGCAGTGGATTAGTTGCTAAATGGTATGTTGGCCCAGACTTTGAGGAGATACAAAACGTTAACGAACCCGAATTAACGAAAACCTTTGAATTTGCCGTTTCCGATCTGGCGTTTGTTGGCCAAGGTGCAAAAACCCTAGCTGTTGCTGGTCGGTATAATCAACTCATCCTCTGGAACACTGAAACGAACTCAACCCAAACTCTAGATATTTCCGATCCAGACACGGCAACCGGTCAAGATAACTACATCACCAGTCTTGCGACTGCTGAAAAGCGTCCCTTTCTCTTAGCCGTTGCTGATAATCAAGGCAGTATTAGTATTTGGAATTTACGCCCTTGTCTAGAACCGGGTTTAGGAGCAGGAATCAATCCGACTTGTGAACGGCTCGATCGCTGGGACAATAGTCATAATGGTGAAGCCGTGCGCTCTATCGCCTTCAGCGCCGATGGAGGATACCTCGTCAGTGTTGGAGATGATGGGTCACTGATATTATGGCCCCTAAGAGATACGGGAGAGCGCTTAACCAAATATCTTAAAGGAAAAGCGATCGCCAACCACTCTAACTCCCTCAATACCGTAGACTTATCCCTAATCCCCTCTCGAAAAGACCCAACCGGTTCTCTAGTGCAAATCGTCACTGGAGGCGATGATGGCAAAGTTAGACTATACCTGATGAACTCGATTAGGAATTAACAGTTGGGGGGATGGGGGCACGCTTCCTGAGCAGAGTCGAAGGGAGCGCAGATCGGGGGACACGGAGACGCGGGGACACGGAGACACGGAGATGACCAATTACCAATTACCCATGACCAATGACCAGCGCTCTGATGGAAATCAATCCCTGAGCGTGATTACCAACCCATCAGGCGATAGTGTCATTTCGGCTGGGGAAACCTTTGAATTGCGCGTCACCATTGGTAATCAAGGATTCCAAGGGGCGATTATCGATCTGTTTATTGATGATTCTTCCGGAGCACTCAAATCCTGGTGTCTGAACCCCTATGAACGGTTTGCCCTCAGCTCGGGAAGCAGCAGCGAGGTGGTGTTTTCCTTCCCCATCCCTGTAGAAGCGATTCCCGGTCACTATACTTACTTACTGGTGATTGATGCACCCAAGCATTATCCCGAAGAAACCCCCATCCGTCACCAAGCAACGCTACAAGTTCTTCCTCCCATTCAAGAGGCAGTTCAGTCCAACGATCCTACATTTGCCCTCACTCCGGTTACCACCCCCGAAAAACCTGCCCCTCTACAACTGGGTCAATCCCTGATAGTGACGGTTTTGGTGCATAATCGCTCTAACCGGGTCGATCGCTTTCGCCTCACTTGTACCGATTTACCAGAACTCTGGTGGGAAGTCCATTATCCAGAAGGGATTAATGAGTTGGGTTTGGTGATTATTCCTGATAATCTGGCCCTCAACCCAGGAGCGAAAGGAGAGGTTACCCTAGAGTTTCGCTTTCCTGTGAATACGAAAGCTGGCCGTTATTTACCGACTCTGCGATTAACCGGGGAAAATAACCCAGATTTGATTTTATTGGATGTGGTCTATATCGAGGTTTTGCCTCGGTATGATCTGCGAATGGATTTGCGGACGTTAGTTGGTAAAGTCCGTCGGGAAGCAGCCCTATTTCAATTACGTCTACAGAATGAGGGGAATACTCTACGACAATTACGACTTACGGTACGAGAAGACCAAGAACGCCCAATTTGTGTGTATCAGTTAAATCCCGATCGCCTGAAATTGGATCGGGGAGAGCAATGGCAAGTTGATTTAGATGCAAAACCCGGCCCCTGGTGGCGTAGACCCTTATTCGGTGAGGGAAGAACCCTCAATTTTTATGTGGAACTGACGGATGATTATCAACTGCCCTTACCCACCGATCGGATTGAGGGGACTTTCCTGTGGCAAGCTCGCCCTTGGTGGCAATTGTTGTTAGGGATTTTAGCGGGGTTGGGGTTATTGGGGTTATTGATTTTTGCCCTGTGGTGGCTGTTTTTCAAACCGCCTGCTCCCCCCAGGATTGAAGCATTTAACTCGGTTTCCCCGTCCTATTCGGCTGCTAATGATGATTTTATTTACCTAAATTGGGAAATTCGCCATCCTCGACAAATTCGAGGTTTGCAGATTTTAGGCCGATCGCCCAACGGTAATGTTACCAGTATTCCCGTTTCCTACGATCTGAGCCGGGGATTACCGGAAAGTTTGCAAGAATTCTGTACGCGCTCTTGGCGCAGGTTAGTCTGTGGAAATATTCGCACGGATGCCCGCGAACCAGGGGATTATATTTTTGAGTTAAAGGTGACTCCTAAGCGATCGCGAGTTTCCCCGATTATTGCTAAAACGAACCGGATCGCGATCTCTCCCATTCCTCTACCCGAAATCCTCGAATTTAAAGCAACATTAGCCCAACAAGATCCTGTAAGGGCGGGTTCACCCACCTTATCGTCTTCCAATCCAACTCTCCGCGAACCGGCCCCTACAACTGGAAATCTTACCAAAATCATCGAACTCAGTTGGCAAATCAGTAATCCTAGTGCGATCGCCCAATTGGGTTGGATCGCTCGTAACCCGGATGGAGTCGTCAATAGCGAGGAACAGCGCACCGATCTGCAATCTGGACTACCGGATGATTGGCGCAAATATTGTAGTTTCGACAATCAGATCTTGGTTTGTGCGGGTGTTCCCGTCACTGTAGACGAGTTTGGCAATTATATCTTTGAACTGACTGTTATACCCGATCCGCGCATTGAAGGAGAACCCCAAAGTGCGATCGCCGATGTGATTGAAATCAAAGCACCGGAACCGCCGAAAATTATCGAATTTCAGCCCACTCAGCCCCGGTATGAAGTGGCAAAAGAGGAACAAATTCAGTTGAATTGGGCGATCTCCAATTCCGATCAAATCGAAGCCTTAGTTTTAAAGGGGCGATCGGCTGAAGGCTTTGTTGCCATGCCAGAAATGCGTTTTTCCTTCCATCAAGGACTCCCCGAACCCCTAAAATCCATTTGTGATGTCTTCGATCAGCTCAATCAACTCCGCTGTCGGAATGTCACGATCCCCCTCTCCCAAGGTGGAAATTATCAATTTCAATTAGGTGTAATTCCCAAACGCGGAACCGGAGAAATTACTCAAACCGAAACCACCGCCACTATTGCCCTAGTTCCCCCTCCGCCTCCTCTTCCTCCTCCTTCACCTCAAATCCTACAACTGCAACCTGGGCAACCTACCTACAGCGAAGAGCAAGGAGAAGAAATTTTACTCTCCTGGGAAATCGAAAACGCCGAGCAACTGCAAGAGGTGCAAATCATCGGTCGGGATACGAGCGGAATTGCCCGGGTTCCAGCCCGCCGTTATCGCTTTGATAGCGGCATCCCTGATGTCCTACAACCCTATTGCATCCTAGCTGGACGTTTGGTTTGTCAAAATGTCCCCACTTCTGCCCGTCAAGGGGGAGAATATATCTTTGAAGTCAGTATCTTCAGTAAACAAAATCCATCAGAGGTCAACGACAGACAACAAACAGAAGTGATTCAAATCTTACCGCGTACTTATCCCCTAGCCATTACCAACTTTACTGTGAATGGAGAAACTGCACCCCTGCGAGTCGTGGTTACTTTGCAACCGGAAACCAGACCCGATCCACTTAATTTAACTTGGACCGTAATGGGTGGCCCCGATACCCGTGTCGAATTACTTCCATCCCCTGGTACTGTAGCCTTAAGCGGCACTCTTGCCTATCCCATTAGTCCTCAACCGGGACAAGAAACCCTCACCTTAACGGTCACTGGAGGAACTGGGAAACAATTGCAACGCACATTAGTGATTGAAACCGTACTTCCGCCCCCTTCTGAGACTTCTCCATCTCCTCCTGGCGATCGCCCCCTACCCGCAGAACCGGATGGTTTATCTCCTGCTGATTTACCCCCACAGTTTGATTAAGACGAGGGAATAAGAAATCGGGAATAAACCAGAAAAAATCAGTTTTACCCTTTACTAGAACCGTCCACAAAAAAGGCTATAATCCAAAAATCTAGAGCTATAGTGTAGGACTCATATGGAATGGATCAGGGCTAGATTTACTGCGTTTGAAAGCTTTTGGATAGTCGGTAAATTATATTGGTGGGAATCTCCAGAACGATGGGAAGGATATAGCTTAGTTATATTCATGCTGATTTTTCTCAGTCTAGATTCCTTTATGGCAGTGAATCAACTGAAACAGCAAGGAAATTTAATGACATCCTTAGTTAATTTGGATGTTCCAAGATTTTGGAAATCTGTATTTTATTATATGATTTTCTCTGTTTCATTGGCAGTAATTATGGCTATTTGGAGATATTTAGAAGACAAAATTCGTTGGCATTCTAGAAAATCCTTAACGCATATCTATCTGCAAAAGTATTTTGCAGATATGAACTTTTATCGACTCAATGTTTTCAACGCAGAAATTGATAATCCGGATCAACGCATTGCTGAAGATATCAAGGATTTTTGTCATCGGTCTGTCACTGTGTTTAGACAGTTCACCCGATCGTTTCTTAATTTGTTTGGATTTATTCTCTTGCTTTGGAATGTTTCCAAGTTGTTGGTTATTGTCATCAGCATCTATTCTGTTGGCGGCTTATTGATTACCGTTTTTGGATTTGGCAGTATTTTAATCCCCATCAAAAAAGAATTCCTAAAAAGAGAGGCTGATTTTCGATTTAGTCTGGTCAGAGTTAAGGAAAATTGTGAATCAATTGCATTTTATAATGGGTTTGAACGAGAATACGAACAGTTAAAAGGAATTTTTAATAAGGCTCTAGATGTTTACAATCAAGTTATCAATTGGGAAAGGAATTTAGACATCTTTCAAAATTTATATGATTATCTTACCTGGGTTTTACCTGCCTTGTTTATTGGCCCGAGAATTTTAAGAGGAGAACCCGGTATAGAAGTCGGTGACTTACAAAAAGCATTAGGAGCTTTTAGAAGAGTATTTAATTCCTTGAATGTTATCATCAGAAGGTTTGAGTATCTGACTGATTTCATGGCAGGAATTGAACGTTTAGAAAGTTTTGCCAAAGCGCTAGAAGAGAAAAGGGAACAAGTCCTCGACCAAACTCCGAGAATTACGATGATTGAGGAATCGCAACTGAGCTTCAAACAGATTACTTTGCAAACTCCTAATTATCAAAGAACTTTAGTGAAAGACTTATCTTTGCAAGTCCCTAGCAGCCAAGGACTCTTAATTGTCGGTGTAAGCGGTTGTGGCAAGAGTTCTATTTTACGAGCAATTGCGGGTTTGTGGGATTCTGGAACCGGTATAATTTACCGCCCACCCTTAGAAGAAATTCTATTTTTACCCCAACGTCCTTATCTGATTTTAGGTTCTCTTCGCGAGCAACTCTTATATCCGCGCACCGATCTGAATATTCCCGATCGCCAAATTTATCAAGTACTCAACCAGGTTAACCTACCTAACCTGGCTGAAAAATTGGATAATTTAGATCGGATTGAAGACTGGCATTCCATTTTGTCTATGGGAGAACAACAGCGCCTAGCTTTTGCCCGTTTGTTACTGACTCAACCCCGGTATGCTATGTTGGATGAAGCCACGAGCGCTCTAGATATCCACAATGAGCAAATTCTCTACAAACATTTAGAAGCTCTATCGACCACTTATATCAGTGTGGGACACCGCCCCACTTTGTTACATTATCATCACCAAGTTTTGGAAGTCATGAATGATGAGACTTGGCGACTCCGTTCAGTACAGGATTACCAGTTCAAAGATTAGGGGACAATGCTTTGCGCTAGGCAATAGGGAGTAAGATCGGAGGATGGGATTGCTCCTGGCTATAATGAAAGATCTCGAACAAGCTATCCATGCCGCTTTCCAATAGTTGTAAACACTATAGTACCCAGCGCTATAATAGCCCGGAGAGTCGTTAAGCTACACCGAGAGCCTTGAGCATTGACCCTGATAGGCTTGCCCACTCCATAACTCGTAATCAATTTTTAATTGTTAATTGTTAATTTTTAATTTTTAATTGAAAGAGCCGATTAATGTTTTTAGGGTAAATAAACCTATGGGTCGTGCCAAAAAAGTTGTCTTAGCCTATTCTGGAGGTGTAGATACCTCCGTTTGTATTCCCTACCTGATGAATGAATGGGGAGTGGAAGAAGTGATTACGTTGGCGGCGGATCTCGGTCAGGGGGATGAGTTGGAACCCATCCGCAAGAAAGCGCTTGATTCTGGAGCCAGTGTATCCTTGGTGGCTGATGTGACGGAAACCTTTGTGAAAGAGTATGGGTTTCCCGCTATTCAAGCCAATGCGTTGTATGAAAATCGCTATCCTTTATCGACGGCTTTAGCCCGGCCGTTGATTGCCAAACTGTTGGTGGAAGCAGCTCAGGAATATGGGGCAGATGCGATTGCCCACGGATGTACTGGTAAAGGGAATGACCAAGTGCGCTTTGACGTTGCGATTGGCGCACTCAACCCCAGTCTGAAAATCCTGGCTCCTGCACGGGAATGGGGCTTTTCCCGCGAACAAACCATTGAATACGGGGAAAAATACGGCATTCCTGCGCCCGTGACAAAGAAATCTCCCTATAGTATTGATCGTAACTTATTAGGAATGGCGATCGAAGCTGGCGTTCTGGAAGACCCCTATGCAGAGCCTCCAGAAGAAGTTTATCAGATGACCAAAGCGATCACCGATACGCCCAATGAACCGGAATATATTGAGATTGGGTTTGAAAAAGGTCTACCCGTTTCCCTTAATGGTCAGGCGATCGATCCAGTGGCTTTAGTTACCCAATTCAATCAAATAACCGGAAACCATGGTATCGGTCGCATTGATATGATTGAAAACCGTCTCGTGGGGATTAAATCCAGGGAAATTTATGAAACCCCAGCTCTCTTAGTCCTCATCCAAGCACACCGGGATTTAGAAAGCTTAACCCTCACTGCTGATGTGACCCAATATAAGCGGGGAATTGAGCAAACCTACAGTCAATTAGTGTATAACGGACTCTGGTTCTCTCCTCTGAAGGGAGCGTTAGATGGCTTTATCGCCAATACTCAAGAGCGAGTCACTGGTACAGTACGAGTCAAACTGTTCAAAGGTTCAGCCACGGTCGTCGGCCGCAAATCTGACAAGAGCCTCTATAGTCTAGACTGGGCTACGTACGGTGAAGAAGACGTATTTGACCATAAAGCGGCTGAAGGCTTCATCTATATTTGGGGACTCCCCACTCGGTTGTGGTCTCAGCAAACCTAGAGTGAGAAATGGGGGATAGGGGGACACTAAAGATGGTCTGTTCCCTATTCCCTATTTCCTATTCCTATTTTTTCGCTGTCCGAGCCATATCTAAAAAGCTTTTCATATTGGCTCCAGGACGACGGCGACTCATGCTTGTCCCTGTATTCATGTATTTGGTTGCAAACCCTCCTTCGACAACAGGTTGAGCCGGTTTTGCTGGAGCAACTGCTTTTGGTGCAGGAGTTGGTGCAGGAGGGGCTTCCTGTTTCACTGCTTTCTGTTTTGCCTTGATGGAAGTTTTGGTTTTCTTCGGCGCTGGTGCAGGAACTTCAGCAGCCGGGGCAGGTGCTTCAGTCGCCGGGGCAGGAGTAGCTACCGGTGGAGCCTCCGTTTTTGGAGTCTCATCAAACTGAACTTGAAAGTTATCTTTTTTGCCACCAAGTAAATTTTTTAGAAATGCCATAGTTAAAAATACTCCTAAGAGTTCTAAGGGTTGATCAAGTAGATAGGGATTGGGGCTATCTATAGAGCATAAACTTCATGAAGAATTTTAAGTTTTGTTGGCATCTAGGACAAGATTGATTGAATTTTATTTACAATTCTTTACAAAAATCCTGATATGGATAATCTTAAAGTTTTTACCAAAACAGTAAAATATTATTAACAAACTTTTTAATTGAAACTAAATTGCTACAACCGAATTTTCTTCCGGTGCGTAGGGAGCACATTGTTCACAGGTGATTTTCAATTCTTCTGGCTCTAATCGATCATTTTGTGTACCTAAAAAGTCTTTCATTATTTGGACTGGGTGATAAGATGCTCCCTCCCAAAATATAAAAGGTAGATTGAACGTTCAAGTGGTGTTCCTTTTGATTTTTTCTCTCATTCATTTCTTTTTTTTCGATCCATTCATTTTCATTGGGTTGGACTAAGTATTGACCCAACCTACACTCTAACGCACCCATTACCCATTACCGTGCGAAGCGCTATAAAATTAATCCGTATCTAACCTATAGTGCGTGTATGACAGCCGAAATTATTTGTGTGGGCACAGAGTTACTCCTGGGAGATATTCTCAATCGTAATGCTCAGTTTTTAGCTCAAGAATTGGCAAAGTTGGGGATTCCCCATTACTATCAAACGGTCGTGGGCGATAATGTAGAGCGGCTGAAAAATGCGATCGCCACCGCCCTCGATCGACAGTCAGAAATTATACTCTTTACCGGAGGACTCGGACCCACGCCCGATGACCTCACCTGTGAAACCATTGCCTCCTTCTTTGAAACTCACTTAATTGAGCGCCCGGAAGTCATCGCTGACATTGAAGCCAAATATGCCCAACGGGGACGCACTATGAACCCCAGCAACCGCAAACAGGCGCTCACCCCAGAAGGAGCCATGATTTTGCCTAATCCCAGTGGAACAGCTCCGGGAATTATCTGGCATCCGCATCCTCATTTAACCCTCATGACGTTTCCTGGAGTGCCCAGTGAAATGCATCGCATGTGGAAAGAAACAGCCGTTCCGTATCTCAAACAACAGGGATGGGGCGAAACTATGATTTATAGCCGTACCCTCAAGTTTTGGGGCATTGGGGAATCGGCTTTAGTGGACAAAATACCCGAAGTCTTTGAATATAAAAACCCGACAGTAGCGCCCTATGCGGGCAAAGGGTTGGTGAAGCTGCGGATTTCCACTTGTGCCACATCTCAACCAGAAGCACAAGAGCTGATTAATCCCGTAGAAAGCCATATTCGAGCCATAGCAGGAGAGTATTGCTTTGGCGTGGATGACCAAACCTTAGCAGAAGTAGTTGGCCAGTTATTGTTAGAGTCTGGACAAACCTTAGCCGTCGCCGAATCTTGTACTGGGGGCGGCTTAGGGGCAGCAATTACGGCTGTACCGGGGAGTTCTGCCTACTTTAGGGGGGGAGTCATCGCCTATGATAATCAGGTCAAGATCGGCTTATTAGGGGTCAATCCGGACGATTTAGGAGCATATGGTGCAGTGAGCGATCGCATCGCTGAACAAATGGCCACAGGTATTCAACAGAAATTAAACACCGATTGGGCCCTCAGTATTACAGGCATTGCTGGCCCCGGTGGAGGCACCGCAGAAAAACCCGTCGGCTTAGTTTACATCGGATTAGCCTCACCCAATGGAGAAGTGACCCATTATCGCCAGCAGTTAGCCAGTATACTAGATCGCTCTACCCTACGGGATTTCAGCCAATCTTGGGCCTTAGATCGGCTGCGGAAACACTTGCATAAATCTTAAACTTTTGAAAACTCATGACAACAAAGGTTGCCGATCTGCGATCATTCGTTATGATCAAAGAAAGGATTAAGCCTTTGATTGACTAACCCAGTTTGAATGTACTGGGTTAGAGTTCAGCAAAAGGAGCTTCATACTGAATGGACTATATCGACGAAATCTGGGAAAAAATCAAAGAATTGGCTCGTAAACTGATTGAAGCCCTCTTAGGGCCAGATATCCAACCTGAACCAGAGCCGATTCCAATTCCCGTTAATGACCGCGAATCTAGGCGATAAACTGTTCTATCAACTGAGGATATTAAAACTTGTTGAACGTTTTGGTATTGCACGGCCCTAACCTCAATTTATTGGGGCTGCGAGAACCAGGAATTTATGGTGCGACCACTCTAGCCGAGATTAATCAACAATTGAAAGAGGATGGCAAAACCCTTCAAGTGGAGGTAACCACCCTTCAATCCAATCATGAGGGAGAGTTAGTCGATGCCATCCATCAGGCAGTAGACCGCTATCAAGGCATTGTAATCAATGCGGGAGCTTATACTCATACCAGTGTAGCTCTGCGAGATGCGATCGCTGCCGTTTCTATTCCTACCGTCGAGGTTCACCTCAGCAACATTTACCGTCGCGAACCCTTCCGCCACCACTCCTATTTAGCACCAGTGGTTGTTGGGCAAATTAGCGGTTTCGGTCCAGAAAGCTACCGTTTAGGGTTAAAAGCCCTAGTCTCTCATCAAAACTTTGGGTCTCAAACCCCATCCTTATCGTGAGGTTTAGGCATCACCTTGCCTTCAGCTTGATAAAGATATCAACTTCAGCTAAAAGCTATGGGTTAATAGCTTTTAGCTCTTTGTTCATCAAGCTTTCTTAGGCTTTTGCTTCTTCTTAGCCAAGGGCAAAAATCGGTCGAGAGCAGCCTTAAGCTGATCCAGTTCGTCTTCAATATTTCCCTCACGAGCAGCTCGGCCAATACATTCAGTTAAATGTTCATCTAAAATAATCCGAGAAACTCGATCAATTGCTCCCCGTACTGCAGCCAGTTGGATCAACACATCAGGACAGGGGGTACTTTGTTGTACCATCCCTTTAATCCCTCGGACGTGACCCTCAATTCGCGAGAGTTGATTGACAATTTGCCTCAAGGATTCTTCACTATGAACATGGGGATGTAGGGTATGGGGTTCATGGGGATGGTGATGATGGGGTAAAGACTCAGAAGGATTAGGAGATGGGAAGTGGGTCATGGGATAAAGGTCAATATTGCCAGCCGTGATAACTTGGAGCATGATATTAATTGTAGAACACATTTGAGTTTATGACTCCTGAAGATATTAATAAAGTATTAGACGAGTTATTTGGGGACCAGATTACTGAGGTAAGTCCAGGTTCGTGGAAAATAAATCGGGAAAATTTGCGATTATTAGTACTGCTCTCCGACGATGAATCTTGGGTCATGGGGTTAGCACCAATGGCTCCAGTTGAAGAAGCTAAACCCTTTTTTGAAGACCTATTAGAGTCCAATTTTGAATTCACCCAAGAAACTCGTTATGCTATCCATCAAGGGGTGATATGGGTGGTTTATCGCCATCAGCTAGAGGGATTAAAACCAGAACCCTTTGCTGAGGCAATTGGCCGGTTAACCCGCTTGCAAGAAGAAGGTTTAACTCCTTATTTCCAATCCCAATTAGAACGACAATTACGGATGATTGTAGAAGCCTCCAAAGCCCAAGGACAAACCCGAGAAAGTACCCTGCAAACACTGCATCGATTTTATGAAGAAGGTATGATGGGAGAATTATCGGAAAATGCCCAAGAACGGGAGCAAGTTCTAGCTGCTTGGAAAAAGCAACTCGAGCGACTCTGGCCAGAGGTATAACCATGGATGCAACACGCCCGAAGAGATTAACTCCCTATTTGTTTTTGCTGCCTGCCCTACTAATTTTAAGCTTAACCGTATTTTGGCCCGCTTTACAAGCCATTTACTTAAGCCTATTTAACTATGATTTGATCGGTCAACAAACTCAATGGATGGGGTTAAAAAACTTCCAGCGATTAGGGAGCGATCGCATCTTTTGGCAAACTCTCAGAAATACTCTCCTTTATCTGCTCTGTGTTGTCCCTTTACTGGTTATCCTTCCCCTAGGATTGGCCATTTTAGTCAATCAAAAAATCAAGGGTATCAGTGGATTTAGAGCCGCCTTCTATACCCCCGTAATTATTTCTATGGTCGTCGCCGGAATTGCCTGGCGATGGCTCTATGCAGAAAATGGCTTATTTAACCAAGCCTTAAGTTTTTTTAATCTACCCACGATTCCCTGGTTAACCAGTCCCCAATGGGCCATTTATAGCGTCATGGTCGTCACCATTTGGAAAGGACTGGGCTATTATATGGTTATCTATTTAGCAGGTCTACAAAGTATTCCCCAGGAACTCTACGAAGCTGCTGCTATTGATGGTTCAGATGGCATCATCAAGCATTGGGATCTTACCCTACCGTTGATGAAACCCTATTTGTTTTTAGTCGCCGTTATCTCCGCTATTTCTGCCACTAAAGTTTTTGAAGAAGTGTATATCATGACCCAGGGAGGGCCGAGAAATAGCTCTAAAACTTTGGTTTATTATGTTTATGAACAAGCTTTTCAGAGGTTGGAAATGAGTTATGCTTGTACAATTGGGCTAGTCTTGTTTTTAGTGATTATGGGATTGTCTATTGTGAATTTAAGGTTAAAAAAAATCTCATCATGAACTCAGTTTTGTTATGATATCCCTATTCATCTACCAACAGAATCGTTGCTTTGGCAGAGCGAGCTACATGTTTCCGAAGTGCTAACTCTCCATCCATGGTCTACTCTACTGTTCAGCTCTTTACTTTCCCTACTTATTCTAGCCCTCTTTCGGCAGAGTGACAAAAGAGG
>DDLS01000149.1:0-19434 GCA_002340255.1 Cyanobacteria bacterium UBA2566 | reverse complement strand
GCAGAGTGACAAAAGAGGGATAGGTGGTGGATTGAAAAGAGCCATGGGAGTATCTCAATTGAACAAAAATTACGTTAAACTCAGAAAGCATCAATGGGTTCACCTACCGTTGAATTGAGGAGTGTAGATTATGAAGCATTATTTACAAAAGATCCTAAGCGTAGGAGCGATCGCCCTCGGAACTGCCCTCGGAACGCTCAGTTTTAATCCCCAACCCGCCCAAGCGCAAGCCGCCTATGGCAGTTATATCGGTGTTGGGCCTGCTGTTGGTTTGGTTGAAGGGGGGAATGCTAACCGGCAAATTGCAGGAGTTATTGCTGTGCGCTACAAATTCCTAGAAATTCCCCTCTCCATGCGGGTACAAGGGTTTATTTTGGGCGGATCGGCGGCAGTCGTTCCCACTGTATCCTATGATTTCCCTCTCAACTGGCAAACCGATGCCTATATTGGTGCAGGCTATTCCTTTGCCAATGGGAATAATGTTTCACCCTTAGGGAATCAAAACGGCTTTGCCCTACAACCAGGAATTGATTACATGATTCCATCGAGTAATGCGGTGATTTTTGGTAATGCAGTCATTGCCTTTGATGCCTATCGAAACACAGGAGAAACGGCAGTTTCTCTGCAAGGGGGAATTGGGTTGAGATTTTAGTGGGGCCAAGTGTAGTGATACAATTCAATTGCATTACTATTACTTAAGTACAGGGGCTGGACGTGGTTCAAGCACCATTATCAAATTCATCTCAGGGGTTAGGGCGATCCCATAACCCCGCTACTCTCCCTAATGAATCCTCATTAGCGGTATGGCTCGATCGCCTCAGCGATCGGATTATTAACGGAAAACGGCTCACCCAAGCAGAAGCTCTGGAACTGACGCAAATTCAAGGTCAGGACAACATCCTCTTACTTTGTGCCGCAGCCGATCGCGTGCGTCAAGAATGCTGTGGTAATGTCGTAGATTTGTGCAGTATCGGCAACGTTAAATCGGGCAGTTGCTCGGAAAATTGTGGCTTTTGTGCCCAGTCTGCTCACCATCCAGGCAAAGATTCCCCCATTTACGGACTCAAATCCACAGAAGAAATTTTAGCCCAAGCCAAAGCAGCCGCAGCCGCAGGCGCTAAACGGTTCTGTCTAGTCAGTCAGGGACGGGGGCCAAAATATAGCTCTTCCCAATCCCAAGAATTTGAACAGGTTTTAGAAACCGTTCGTCAAATTATTGACCAAACTGAGATTAAGCCCTGTTGTGCCCTCGGCGAAGTCACCCCAGAACAAGCTCAAGCCTTAAAAGAGGCCGGAGTCACTCGCTATAACCATAACCTAGAAGCCTCTGAGGACTTTTTCCCCTCCATCGTCAGTACCCACCAATGGCGCGATCGCGTGGAAACGATCAAAAACCTCAAAGCCGTTGGCATTCAAGCCTGTGCTGGCGGTATTTTAGGCATGGGGGAAAGCTGGGAAGATCGGGTCAATTTAGCCCTCTCCCTCCGGGAATTAGACGTAGAATCTGTGCCCTTAAATCTACTTAATCCCCGGGAAGGAACGCCCTTAGGGGAACGTTCCCAACTCGATCCCTACGAAGCTCTGAAGGCGATCGCCATTTTCCGCCTCATCCTACCCGAACAAATCATCCGCTATGCCGGTGGACGGGAAACTGTCATGGGAGAACTGCAAGCCCTAGGACTGCAAGCTGGCATTAACGCCATGCTCATTGGTCACTATCTCACCACCCTAGGACAACCTCCAGAAGCCGACCATCAAATGCTCGCTTCTTTAGGACTTGAAGGGGGAGAAGCCCCCATTCCTGGAGGGCATTGAAATCCAGCAATGTGATTCGTTTAAATGAACTGTTGTGGGCGTTCATTGGCCTGCTTCTTACCATTGGGGGAACCTTTTTAGAAGCCTTTATTGCCTCCCCCATGTGGTCTTTTCGAGACCATCTTTTATCCCTCCATTCCCTAGGTGTAACCTATCAGATTGGAGGCGTTTTATTAGTGGGGTGCATGGGAGGTAAAAAAGCCGGAGTTTTATCTCAAATCGGTTATTTAATCATGGGCTTAACCTGGTTTCCCGTATTTTCCCAAGGAGGAGGATTAGGCTATCTCCAAGAACCCTCCTTTGGCTATTTGCTCGGATTCATTCCTGGAGCCTGGATTTGTGGTATTTTGGCGTTTCGCTTTCCTCCACGCCTGGAATTTTTAGCCCTGAGTTGCCTGGGGGGATTAGTCAGTATTCATCTGACAGGTATCTTATATTTAAGTTTGACTGAGCTATTTTCTTGGACTCCAGAAAGCAGCCAACAGCTCTTAAATACAATTATACAATATTCTCTGTTTCCCCTTCCCGGACAACTGGTGGTTGCTTGTGCAGCAACAGTCATTGCTTACCTCTTGCGCCATTTGATGTTTTATTAAATGAATAATACAGCTAACTTGCTCGATGAAATTCAAGAAAAATCCCTTATTTTGGATATTGGCGTTAATTAGTTTAATATTGGATCACCTAGCTAAGTTTTGGACGATCCAGAATTTTGAATTACATGAGAGTTGGCCGCTCATACCCGGTGTTTTCCATTTGACCTACGTGCGCAATTATGGCGCTGCCTTTAGCTTATTTAGTGAAAATGGAGAATGGTTGCGTTGGCTATCCTTGGGGGTGAGTTTGGCTCTCATGGGTTTGGCATTGTATGGGCCAAAAATGACTCGCTGGGAGCAGGCGGGTTATGGCTTTATTTTAGGGGGTGCTTTAGGCAATGGCATTGACCGGTTTGTGGCTGGGTATGTGGTGGATTTTCTCGATTTTCGATTGATTCGCTTTCCAGTCTTTAATTTAGCGGATGTCGCCATTAATATCGGTATTATTTGTTTGTTAATCGCTACAATTTATCCGGAAATGAGAACCAAGAAAAAGGCTTAATACCCAGAGCCAATCTTCCGGTATGGTGATGGTGTAAGTTCTATAGCAATTGATGCAGCTTTTGATAAAGGAAAACGTTTGATGCAAATTACCAATACCATCCACTTCCGAAACCTCAAAGGGGATATTTTCGGGGGGCTAACTGCCGCCGTCGTTGCCTTACCGATGGCCCTCGCTTTTGGAATTGCCTCGGGTGCTGGCGCTTCTGCGGGGTTATGGGGGGCGATCTTAATCGGATTTTTCACCGCTTTGTTTGGCGGTACTCCCAGCCTGATCTCCGAGCCTACCGGCCCGATGACGGTTATTGTGACAGCAGTAATTGCCGAATTAATGGCCAAAAATCCAGATAGCCCAGAAACTGGTCTGGCCATGGCTTTTACCGTGGTGATGATGGCAGGAGTTTTTCAAATTATCTTCGGTGTCCTGCGACTGGGAAAGTATATTACAATGCTTCCCTATAACGTCATTTCGGGTTTTATGACCGGAATTGGTGTGATTCTGATTTTTCTGCAAATTGCTCCGTTTATCGGGCAACAAACCCCCCCTGGTGGGGTACTTGGGGTAATTAAAGCATTCCCGGATTTAATTTCTAATATCAGTCCCTGGGAAACCTTTTTAGGGTGGATTACTTTAGGAATTTTGTTCTTTTATCCCACACAACTGAAAAAACTTATGCCGCCTCAACTGGTGGCTTTGGTGATTGGAACGGGTATCTCTTTGATGTTTTTTAGAGATATTGATATCCGCACGATCGCCACTATTGGAGAAATCACTCCCGGTTTACCAGAACTGCACATGCCGACATTTACCCCAGGCACTTTGCGGTTAATGTTTGTGAATGCGATGGTTTTAGGCATGGTCGGTTCCATTGATTGCCTCTTAACCTGTTTAGTATCGGATAGTTTGACTCGGACTGAACATAAATCGAATAAGGAATTAATCGGTCAAGGGGTTGCCAATTTAATTACCGGTTTGTGTGGGGGCATTGCGGGTTCTGGGGCAACGACCGCCACTGTAGTCAGTATTCAAGCTGGAGGACGCACTGCTTTAGCGGGAATTAGTCGCGCTTTAGCCTTATTAATTGTGGTGTTATGGGCCGCCCCGTTAACTTCAGGAATTCCCCTGGCTGTTTTAGCTGGAATCGTCTTAAAAGTGGGGATTGATATTATTGATTGGGGATTCCTGAAACGGGTTCATACAATTTCTTGGAAGGCTGCTGGAATTGTTTATAGTGTGGTTCTTCTGACGGTGTTCGTGGATTTAATGGTGGCGGTAGCGGTGGGCGTTTTCATCGCCAATATTTTAACCATTGAACGTCTGGATGAACTGCAATCTCAGTCTGTCAAAGCGATTACTGATGCCGACGATCAAATCGTAATGAGTCAGGAAGAAAAGGGAATTTTAGATGCGGCTAATGGTCGGGTTTTGCTGTTCCATTTGAGCGGGCCGATGATTTTTGGGGTAGCGAAAGCGATTTCCAGAGAACATGGTGCGATTGGGAGTTATGATGTGTTGATTGTCGATTTGAGTGAAGTGCCGATTCTTGGTGTTACTTCTTCTTTGGCGATCGAAAATGCGATCCAAGAGGCGATCGATGATGGACGAGATGTAATTGTGGTTGGGGCAACCGGAAAGGTGAAACGTCGTTTAGAAAAGCTCGGTATTGCTGGCTTAATTTCCGGCGATCGCTGGATGGGCGATCGCCTAACCGCCCTGAAGGAAGGTTTACACATAGTTCGGCAAAAACAAGCCTCGAATACCATTTCTCTTTAATGCTCCCTATCGATCCTGGGGAAGGCAAGGGGCCCCCAGCCCCTTATTTGGGCTTGAGGGTCTTGATTAAAAAGTAGAACCCAATGGTTAGAGCGAGGATGATGGAAGAAATACCGAATAGAACGAGGGGATGGAACTTACTGATATCGAGGATGATGACTTTGCGGGCGATCGCCACCATGGCCACCAGGAAAATGATTTCCACATGGATGACTTCTTCTTCGAGATAGACCTTAGTAGCTTCAATCAGTTCTAAGCCAATGATAATCAATAAAAAATAATCAAATATTTTTAGAATTTCTTGGATATTGAGCAATAAGAAATGAGGCTTGTTTTGCATTTGCTCAAATAAGATGAAGCCTAATTCAATCGTGCCTAAAAAAACGACAAAAACCAGCATTAACAACAAAAAGAAGGCAATGAGACGTTCAAATGTCTCTAAAAACTTCTTCATAATTTTAATCAATCGATTCATACTCTCCTCTTAAAGATAGTCAGTTTTAAAGTTGTTAACGGGTAGACTCAGAGTTATTGCAGGAGATGATGACCCTAGGTATAAAGAATCGAGAACTTTTAGCTAGAGAGAAACATCAGTTAAATTAGAGAGAGTCGTATCTCCTCCGAACTGATTTAACTAAGGCAACCTATGAGTTCTCAACCTCCTGGCCCTCCGAATAACCTTCTGGGTACACTTACCCAAGTCGCGCAAACGATCCAAGCAAAAGTTCAACTTGCACAACTGGCCCTGAAACCAAAGGCCCGGGTGGCTAAACTGATGGTGGAGGAGACGGAAGGAGAAGCACCCAAGGAATATCCCCTATTGGGCGATCGCATTCTGATTGGACGCTCTTCAAAATCCTGCGATATTGTGATTCGGAACCCGGTCGTGAGCCAGATCCATTGTTCCTTGATTCGGGACTCAAAACAAGGGTTTACGATTAAAGACGAGGGGGCAACGAATGGTATCTATCGGGGGCGGCGAAAAGTACCGGAAATGCGCCTTTATCATGGCGCTCTCCTGACGCTGGGGCCCCCAGAATTACAAGCTTCGGTTACCCTGCGCTATACCAATCCCCCCCCTTGGCCGATTCAGGTGCTGCGCTATAGTGCCTATGGGTTGGGCGGTTTAACCGCCTTGGTGACGCTCGCCATTTTAATGGAATGGCAAAAAGTTAATATTTCTCCTTTGCCCCGCAATATTCAAGGACCGGTGATTGTGTATGCGCGGGATAATGAAACCCCACTCGTGCCTCCCACCAATCAAGCTCACTTAGAACTCCCTCGCCTTTCTGAGTTTTCCCCCCATCTGGCTAAAGCTCTGATCGCTTCAGAAGATAGCCGCTTTTATTGGCATTTTGGGGTCGATCCCATTGGTACACTTCGGGCTATTCGGGCGAATTTGAGAGGAGGAGGAATTCAACAAGGCGGAAGCACCATTACCCAACAGTTGGCTCGCAGTTTATTTCGGGAGTATGTGGGCACATCAGATACGGCCGATCGTAAACTGCGGGAGGCGATTGTGGCTCTGAAATTAGAGACGTTTTATAGTAAGGATACTTTGCTACTCACCTATCTAAATCGGATTTTTATTGGGGGTGCAAACTATGGTTTTGAAGATGCGGCGCAGTATTATTTGGGTAAGTCAGCGAGGGATCTCACCCTTTCTGAAGCAGCAACTTTAGTGGGCATGTTACCGGCTCCCAATAGTTTTAATCCGATTCGAGATTATCAGGCAGCGATTCGTCAACGGGATGGGGTGTTGTATCGGATGGAAAAATTGGGGATGATTTCCGTAGAGGAAGCGAACCGAGCGAGGCGATCGCGCATTCAAGTTAACCCCAAGGCCCTAGAACAGTTTAATCGCTCCATTGCTCCCTATTTCCATGATTATGTGTTTATGGAATTGGAGGAATTATTAGGAACGGGTTTGGCGCGAGAGGGCAATTTTATTATTGAAACCGGTTTAGATCCGCAGATGCAAGAAATTGCCGAGCAAAATCTGGAACAGGCGATCGCCACCACGGGAGAAAATTTTAATTTTGACCAGGGCGCGCTAGTCACCCTCGATAGTCAAACCGGAGAAATTTTAGCCCTATCCGGCGGTAAAAATTATCGCGAGAGTCAATTTAATCGGGCCGTGCAAGCCTATCGTCAACCTGGATCGACCTTTAAAGTATTTGCCTATGCTGCTGCTCTAGAAGAGGGCATTTCCCCTTGGAAAACCTATTCCTGTGCCCCTTTAACTTGGCAAGGTCAATCCTATCGGGGCTGCGAGCGCAGTGGCGGGGCGATTGATATGGCCGTTTCTATGGCCCAATCGGAAAATTCGGTGGCTCTGCGTATCGCTCAGGACGCAGGTTTAAATGATGTGGTGCGTATGGCTCGGATGTTGGGTATCAATGCTGACTTAAAGGCGGTTCCCGGTTTAATCCTGGGTCAAAGTGAAGTCACCCCCCTAGAAATGACTGGCGCATTTGCCGTTTTTGGCAATTCTGGAGTATACCATCGCCCCCATGCCATTCGCCGCATTCTGGACAGCAGTGATTGTGCTGTACCCAATCAAATGGATACCTGTCGGGTGATTTATGATTATGCCCAAGATCCAAAAGGGAATTACTCCGTACTTTCACCGGAAGTCGCGAAAACCATGACTGCGTTGTTACAAGGAGTAGTGAGTCAGGGCACTGGAGGTAATGCGTATTTGGGATGGGGAGAAGCAGGAAAAACGGGAACAACCAATAATGGGGTGGATCTGTGGTTTGTTGGCTATATTCCTAGTCGCAGTTGGGTGACGGGGATTTGGTTAGGAAATGATGATAATACACCGACCTATGGCAGTAGCGCTCAAGCGGCTCAGGTTTGGGGGGATTATATGGGGGATTTGATGGATTGACATACTCGACTGGCTTATTCATTGCGATCGGTCATTGGCGATCGTTAGAATTATTGAGTTTAGTTAATAAAAGTTAATAATAAAGCCTAAATATTTCATACAGGACAAGGCATAATATGTGCAACTAAAATCCAGCATTTATAGTTCTAAAATTGCTCTGTATTGAGTAGCGAGTTGTTTTCTCGGTTCTGGCTCCCCACTAGAATTGTGATAATTTTGTAAAATAAATTTACATCAGCACATTAATCACCCATCCATGACCACCCAATTTAGTGCCACTCAATCGGTTAACCTCAATGTTCCGCCCCAACCGATTCCCATTCAGCATTATCTACGGCAACCCAAACGTCTCGTTAATGCCTTGACTGCTGAAAGTCAAATTGAACACTTAAGTGACGAAATTTGTCGGCTGAAAATGCGTCCTTTGACGTTTATGATGTTTACCTTCCAACCGACAGTAGACCTAAAGGTTTGGGCAGATGCTCGCGGAAATGTACAATTGCAATCGGTCAATTGTCACATTCGAGGTATTGAATATATTAATCAGCGGTTTCGTCTAGACTTAAAAGGTAAACTTTGCCCCCAACAATATGGCGATCGCACAACTCTTCATGGAAAAGCCAACTTAGTCGTGCAAGTAGAACTGCCACCCCCCTTGAATCTCACCCCATCCTATATCCTTGAAAATACGGGGAATGGATTACTCAGAAGTGTCCTTTTAACTATTAAACAGCGTTTGATGCACCAACTGCTGTGGGATTATCGCCATTGGGTACAGAATAGTCAATCCTTGGATAAGCCTCAGCCATCCAATGCTCCAAACTTAGAAGCCTTAGTTAATCCCCATCAGGCTTAGTCCTCCTGATGAAAATAGAGGGATCGCTGATTAGCTATTATTAACGGGAAACGTCGATCGCTTTAGGGCTAAGATAATGGTATGAACACTTAGGGGCATCTTCAAAGATGAAACGTTATCCAGAAGCTCAGACCCATCCCTCCAGTTTTAGCCAGGCTTGGCGCGCTCTCTCTCTTCATTATCTTACCCCTTGTGTTCTCTTGGCCCTCGGAACCGCCAGCAATATCATTTATGCCCATGTTCCTCTCGTCGCTTTTGCTGCAATGAGTGGAGTAATGTTACAGAAGCGAAAGGCGATCGCCATTTCAGCGATGATTTGGTCGATCAATCAACTCATTGGCTTTGCCATCCGAGGGTATCCCCTCTCTGGAAGTGCCTTCACCTGGGGGGCGCTTATGGGAATAGGAACCCTCGGCGTTGCCTTCTTTGCCAGTCAAAAACCGACCTTTAGCCAGAATACTTGGGTTGGTCATCTCCTCTGGAATTTGATTGCCCTTATTGGTGGTTTTGTTCTGTATCAAGGTCTGATTTTATTGGCCTATCCTCTACTCAGTGACGGTCATTTCATTGACTCGGCGATCGTTTTGCGATTATTCGTCAAACAAATGACTTGGGGAGGAGCGATCGCTCTTGGGTACAACCTCTTACTCTGGCGTACCCAAAATGTTACCTTATCCAAAACTCATCCGCAATAAACGGCTCAAAAAAATGACACACTTTTCCCCTTGGGTAACTCCCCTGAACCATCGCACCATTGAACCCCTCTATGGAGGACACCAGATCGAATACGAAGACTTTCCTTGCACGATTGATATCACCGGCCCTTTACTCTACACCCTATTTCAAGAGCGTTGGCAAGACGTGCAAATTGGTCATGTTGTCGAAGGAAGTGTCTTAGAACTCGAATTTACCGAAGCACCCAAAATCTGTATTCTCTATGATGGCTATCTTACCGTCGTCACCCAAGCCTGGCACTTGCACCTGTGTCTCGAAGAACACCTAGGTGGGCCCTTATGCAAAACGCCCCCAGAACTGCGCCAACAACGACTCATTCAACGAGCGTCTCTCTACCGTCGCCTGAATGAAAAGGGACAACCCCGCAGTTGGGGGATTCAGTTTTGGAATGGAGCGGGAGAAAAAATGATGAATTTATTTTTACCCAATCCATTTTTAGGGGAGGATGAAGACCTTTTACCCGTGGGTAAACCTCGGTTAGAAAAGCTGAGTTTGTACGAAGAATTACGCCAGATTTATGTGTTAGGGACTCAACCTATTCCCTACAACCACAATCCCCTCAAACGTCCTTACCTTTCCGTCTGTCGCTCCAGTCGCTGTTATCCCTCGCGCCAGTGGAAACCCATCTATGAGGCACTCCAGCAAGCGGTAGAAGAAACCGGTGCTGAGGTCACGGTCATGAACGCAGGCTGCTTAGAGGTTTGTAAACTCGGCCCCGTCGTTTTTTACTCTGGAGATAGAACCTGGTACACCCGCGTTACCCCAGAAGTAGCCAAGCAAATTGTTCAAGATCATGTTATTGAAGGTAAACAAGTCTCTAAACATCTCTATCCCTCCAACTAATGATGATATAGCAGTGAACTTGTTAAGTTAGGATGCTTAGCTTATGATTTGAGGCGATAGGCAATAGAAAATGTCCTAACTCTCCCTTTCGCTGCTATACCATACTGGAGGGAATAAAGCGAACTTGCCCCCTTACTCATCGGATAAAATCAATTGTTTGCGGTGAGTATGACGCACGGAAAACTCCGGTGAATCTAAAGAATTTTCAGAACCACGACTAATGAATTCAAACAGATAAACCACATCCATGGGACGCAATAGAGTTCCGTCATTGCGGCAACTGCCCAGATAACGAATGTGGGCTAAACCGTCAGCAGAAAATGATTCTAACTCTAATTCAAATAACTGTTCGCGAAGGTTAACCCGTTTACGTTTGCCAGATTTAGTTTTCCCTTCCTTGATGATTTCCTGGCGGTCTAAAATAGACTCAATCCAATCTTGCCATTCCTGGGAAGTGACTGCCACCGAACACTCTAGGATAATCTGATATTCTGCCCGCTCTAACAACTTGGCGCTGCTTTTCCCTTTTAAGGGGACTTCTATCGCCTCGTAAAGGGGACATTCCGCAGGCAGTTGGGCGCGAAGACGCTGTAAAAAGTCTTCTGGCGCTACTGGCTGGGTTAATTCAAAATCGACTAATTCGCCACTGCTCGTGATGCCTAATGAGAGGGCACTGGCAACCATGATGCGGGGGCCAGGATGATATCCTCCACTATAGGAAACGGGTAAGCCAGCCCGACGTACTGCCCGGTCAAGCAGTCTTAACCAGTCTAAATGACTGATTTGCCCCATTTCTCCTTGTTTGCCCCATTTGACTCGTAAGCGTTGAACCGGCGGTACTTTCGTATTGTCGCGAACTTCTAGAGCGGGAATGGGAGGTGGGGTAACGACGATATTATGGCCGAAGTTGGTTCCACAGACTCCGCAGTGGGAACAACTGTCAAAGGAACAGTCGGGAACGGTGGTGGCTTCGAGGGCGCGTTTAAGGTCATCTTTGAGCCAGGTTTTGGTAATTCCGGTGTCGATGTGATCCCAAGGGAGGGGTTGATCTAAAAGAGATTCAGATGAGGAGGTGTTTTCTGCAAGGTGGTCAGGTAGAGCGTGCCAGGTTCCTTCGGTAATTTGGCGATATTTCCAGGTGAGTCCAGCCCGATCGATCGCCTCTTCCCAAGCATTATAAGCTGTGTCAAGGCTTTCCCACCAGGCATCCATCCCCGCGCCACGCTTCCAGGCTTCCAGAATAACTGGACCGAGTTGGCGATCGCCCCTTGAAAGAAAATCTTCCATGGCCGATAATCGGATATCGGTAAAATGGGCCTTGACTCCCCGCATCTGCCGAAATTCTTCACGCAGTAAGTCCTGCTTGCGTGCAAATGCTGCGGTAGACACGCTATGCCACTGAAAAGGCGTATGAGGTTTAGGCGTAAAGTTGGAGATGGTAAGGGTAACCCCCAAGCGTTTGCGAGTGCGAGTATAACATTCTTGCTGGAGCCAATGGACCGTTTCAGCAATGCCTAACACATCTGCGTCCGTTTCTCCAGGCAAGCCAATCATAAAGTAAAGTTTAACCCGATCCCATCCCTGATCGTAAGCACTCTTTACCCCGCGCAAGAGTTCTTCATTGGTCAACCCTTTATTAATAATGTCGCGCATTCGTTGCGTTCCCGCTTCGGGAGCAAACGTGAGAGAACTTTTGCGCGTCCCTCCAACGATGTTACCAATGTTTTCATCAAAGCGGTCTACCCGTTGACTGGGAAGGGAGAGGGCAATTTTCTTTTCTTGAAGACGGTTTCTGAGTTCGAGTCCGACAGCAGGAAGGGCAAGATAGTCAGAACAACTGAGGGAAAGGAGGGAGATTTCATTATAGCCCGTAGTTTGAATCCCTTGTTCGATCGCCTCAATCACCGCATCTGGGTCAACATCTCGCGCTGGACGAGTGAGCATTCCCGGTTGGCAAAAGCGGCAACCTCTGGTGCATCCGCGCCGAATTTCCATAGTTAAACGGTCGTGGATGGTTTCAATATAGGGCACAAGGGCGACGGAATAGGCGGGCATGGGGGGAGCCGTTCGTCGTAAAATGCGATCGGGTACATCATCACGCAGGGGAACCACGCTTCCGTCTGGCATGGGTTGATAAAATTGGGGCACATAGACTCCGGGGATTTGCGCCAGATCCAGGAGTAAATCTAAGCGGCTTAAGGTATTATTTAAACCTTCTTCGACAATTAAGCCAATTTCTGTCAGCAATTCCTCCCCATCTCCCAGAGCCATAAAATCAAAGAATTGGGCATAAGGTTCCGGGTTGGATGTAGCGGTTTGTCCACCGGCAAAGACTAGGGGAAAATCACCTTGGTTGCGCTCTTCCCAGGTGAGGGGAATACGGGCAAGATCGAGCATTTCCAGGATATTGGTGGCTCCGAGTTCGTAGCTGAGACTAAAGCCAATGATATCGAATTCTTGCAGAGCGCGACGAGATTCAAGGGCAAAGAGAGGGGTTTGGGTCTCCCGGAGTTTAGCACTGAGGTCGGGGCCGGGTAAATAAGTGCGATCGCACAGTTGGCGGGGTTGGGCATTAATAATATTGTATAGAATTTGATGTCCCAGATTGGATGAGCCTAATTCATACAATTCTGGATAACTCAATACCCAATGCACCTGAGTCTCTGACCAAGATTTATAGGCTGCCCCTAATTCATTACCGATATAGCGAGCGGGTTTATGGATATCAGGGGTCAGTAATTGATCGATAGCAATAACCATAAGTTCACCTCTCGTATAATCTGTGTTCTCGATATGACGATTACGCCGTCAGTGGGAGTGATCGTACAAACCTCTAGGATATCGTAGGAACGATTCGCCTGTCTTTTAGGTTTGAGAGCGATCGCGATAAAATCAAGAGAAACCCCGGTTCAGCTTATGCAACTCAAATCCTATCCTAGAGATTACTTGCCCTCAGCTCAAGATTTACCCGACTCAGATGAAACCCCTGTGGATAACGAACTGCAAGATTTAATCCCCACTCTCCTCAAAGCAATGTTGGCCTCTATTTGGTCAGAGCGCATGGATTGGTTTTTTGGGGTAGATATGGGAGTTTACACCGATCCAAACCAACTCGCAATTGTCCCCGATGGATTTTTGAGTATCGGTGTGCCCAGAATCATTGATGAAGGTTTACGCTTATCTTATGTTCTTTGGGAAGAGCAACAAGTGCCGACTTTAGTGTTAGAGGTAGTCTCAAAAACACCAAGGGGAGAATATGTTGAGAAAAAACAAAAGTATGCTCAACTGGGAGTTCTCTACTATGTAATTTATAATCCCCTACGGAAAAAGAAACAGAAGCTAGAGGTTTATCAACTTGAGGGAGGTAAATATCAATTATTACCTGGGGAACCGATAGGGTTATCCCAACTGAATTTAGGTATCGGTAGAGATCGAGGGACTTATCAAGGCATTACCAGAGAATGGCTCTATTGGTATGATGAGAATGGCGATCGCTATCCGACTCCAGAGGAGAGAGCAGAAAGTGCTGAACGAGAGCTAGAGAAGGAACGTCAAGAAAAAGAACTAGAAAGCGATAGAGCCGATCGCGCCGAATTGGATTTACAACAGCTACGCGAGAAACTAAAACAATTAAATATCGATCCCGATGCTCTATTGTAGTTTCTTCAGAGTACAAATCACAAAATAATCTTAAACCTATAAATTCACCCCTAATTCAGCTAACATTTCATCCGATGTTTCTTCAATATTGATTGCACCAGATGCTCTCAAATGGTTATTGAGAGCATCAGATGGAATTGTGTAATCTATTACTTGAACAGCAATGAATAGAGTATTGGAGTCTTGAATAATTGCATCCCACCAAAACCAGTATCTTGGTTCAATGGATAAATCAAACCAACTAATCCAATCCATTACTGACCATTTCTCTTGTTCTATTTCTTGCACAACCGTCCCTTTAAAATTATTCCATTCTCCGTGTCTCTGTGTCCTCCCCACTCAAATTTTAAAAGCATTCCCTTGAGAGTTACCCAGCTTCAGGACTTCTCTTATAGGTATCATTACTTTAACCAATCGATCTGGCTAAACCTTGATCCCTCATGATCCCCAGCATTTGGTGATCGAAGTCACTTAATTTGCACTAATTCGATCACATCTGAGCCTAGATATTGACAGTTAACTAGAGGTATATCAAAAAAGTGAGGTTCAATCATGACACCCACCAGTTTAATCCGTCGGCTAGTAGAACAGATTCTCTACCTAAAGCGGCTCACCCCCGAACTAGAAAATGCCATTAATGCCGAATTAACACGCTTAGGCCATATTTCCGATGTCGATTATGAAGCCCTAGAATTGTTGATGAGCGAAATGGATGAAGGGCGTATTCAATTGGTTTCTAACCCCTAGTGTTCTGATTCTGGGTTCTGATGAAGGTTCCATAGACGATCGATAAAGGATCTTAACTGCTGATGGTGTTCACTTCTGTTAGAATCAGTGGGGTGCATTGCTCCTAAGTGAGTAATAATAGGAATCACTTCTGTGTCAAAGGCCAGATGGAATGCATGGACTGGCCATAAGAGATCTGGGCCCTGGCGTACATCATAATAAGGGGGCAGATCCGTTAACAGAGGGCTATCATTCTCAGTTGATTTCACCAAGATTAAAGGGCGCACCCAAGCCAAACCCCTCGCGATAACAATCTGAATCACTTCAGTATAGAGGCGATCGCCGTTCACTTCTAAATATACAATTTGACAAGGTTGGATATTGTCCAGGCTCTCCATTGTTACTGAAGAATAGCGAATCACTAATCACCCGTTATAGCTTCAAAAGTCTAGTATACAGTGATTCTCTCTTCTATGGAGTAAAGCTTGGAGGGTTAGACCCTAAGTAATACAAGGTATGTCCTATTCTCTAGTGCAAAGCACTATACCTACCCTAGAACACTTTAACAAAACGTCACACTTCCTCCTAAGGAATGCTATAATCTCACTTTAGGTCTATCAAAGAGCGCTGTATCAAGCCAATCAGAGTTCTTAGCATTTAATCACTCAAATACAAATGCTTTCCTTTGATTCATTCACCAGAGGTCTAAAGCTATGTCTGTGGAAACCATTGAAAAACGGTCAACAACTCGCAAAATTGCCCCTCGTTATCGAGTTCTGCTCCATAACGATGAATTCAACACCATGGAGTATGTCGTCGAAACACTCCTAAAAACAGTATCAAGTTTAACTCAGCCCCAGGCCGTGAGTATTATGATGGAAGCCCACAATAGTGGACTAGCCTTAGTGATCGCCTGCGCTCAAGAACATGCTGAGTTTTACTGTGAAACTCTGAATAATCACGGACTCACTAGCACCATTGAGCCAGAAGAATAAGACCTCTAACCCCATAAGAGAAAGAAAAAAAGCACCAGCCATGCAAAGAATCCTCCGATTTTTGGTGGTGCTTTTGTGTGTTTGGTTGCCCATTGCCTTGCCTATTTATCTCTGGGTTCGAGATCCTAACTGGCAAAGTATTTTGGCGATGGGGATTTTGTACATTGAGTTCCTGTTGCTGGTTTATGTTTGGTCTCGCTGGGTTGATCCCATTCCCCATCTGGGCAAATACTATGGAGTCAGCTTAAACCGAGCAAACCGCCTAGAGTTTTTCGCTGGTTTGTGGATTGCTGTTTCTGTACTTTTAGGATTGTTTACGATACAAGAGTTAATGGGTTGGGTAACGTGGAGACCTTTACCCCCATCAATGGCTCAAGTCATCTTAGAAGCAATTCTCATTGGCTTCGGAGTCGGTTGTGCAGAAGAGCTATTTTTTCGCGGGTGGTTCCTGAGTGAACTGCAACGGGACTATTCCCCGAACCGCAGTGCTTGGATCAACACTCTTATTTTTGCCGTGCTGCACTTTATTAAACCCTTAGGGGAAATTATGCGAACCTGGGTTCAGTTTCCGGGTTTGGTGCTGTTAGGTTTAACCCTAGTTTGGGCAAAATATGCAACCTATGGACGATTAGGATTATCCATTGGTCTGCACGGGGGGTTAGTGGCCACATTTTATGTAATTAATGTGGGTCAGTTAATTGAATATACACAAACAGTTCCCCCTTGGATAACCGGTATTGATCAAAATCCCCTAGCGGGTATGATGGGAATATTATGTCTCAGTGGGATTGGCTTTTGGGTCAGACGGCGATCGCGAAGACGGCTGAAAGGCTCAAATCCCTGATAAACCAGGCATCCTTACGGGGTAACCTCGAATCTTATGAACACCGTTGTCGTTGAGTCTCACCCTTGTATCCTAGTGATTGAGAGTGATACAAACTTAGCTGAAAAAATGAGTCTGGACTTACGAGAATCGGGTTACGATCCAGTTGTGGCAAGCGATCCAAAACTCTGTCTGACTCAAGTCGATCAGATTAAACCCAATTTAGTAATTATCGATCGCATGTTAGTGGGAGATTCTGGGTTAAGCGTTTGTGAAAAAATGAGGGGACAGGGAATTGTAGCCCCGATATTAATGTTAATGGCCAAAGATACGGTAGAAGACCGGGTGGCGTGTCTAGAGTCCGGAGCAGATGATTATTTCATTAAACCCTATCGTACAGAAGAATTTTTAGAACGACTGCGACTGTATATCAAAAGCGATACGGAAAATAATGAACAGTTGCGCTTTAGTGACCTGATTTTGGATCTTGGTTCTCGCAGAGCCTTTCGGGATGGACGGGAGATCGAGTTAACGATGAAGGAATTTGAATTGCTCAAGTGCTTGATAGAACATCCCCGTGATGTCTTAACCCGCGAACAGATTTTAGAACAAGTTTGGGGATATGACTTTATGGGAGAATCGAATGTGATTGAGGTCTATATCCGTTACTTACGACTGAAAATTGAACATGAGGGTGAAAAGCGTCTCATTCAGACGGTGCGCGGAGTTGGATATGTTTTGCGGGAACCTTAGCAATGAGAAAGAAGAGAACAGTGACCAGATTTTCCTCTACAATTGAGTACATCTCGATCCTCCTAAATCACCCTTTCGAAGGAGCTAGCAAAGATCAAAACGCAGCTTACAAGAGGTCAAAGCGCTCTAGTATCGCTGTGGTAGGATTAGCTCTGTTGTTGAGTCTGGGGATGATTGGATGTGCCGGATCGACGGCTCCGCCTCTTGCTGTCGATCCTCTCTCTGAGGAGAATTTCAAGGGACAGCAGTTAGAAGTCTCCGCACAAGTGGCGATCGCCGGGGAAATCATTGAACTAGAAGTCGCTCGCACTCGCGAACAACAAGCTTTAGGATTAATGTATCGACCACAATTACCGGACAATCGGGGAATGTTATTCCCATTTGCTGATTCTAGACTCCTGACATTTTGGATGAAAAATGTCCCGGTTCCCTTAGATATGATATTTTTGCTTGATGGAGAAGTGAAGGCGATCGCTGCTTCTGTTCCTCCTTGTAACACAGCTTCGTGTCCCGTTTATGGCCCGAATGAACCGGTCAATCAGGTGATTGAGTTGCGCTCTGGACGAGCAGCAGAGTTAGGTCTACAAGTGGGCGATCGTCTTGAGATTCAGTTTTTAGATTCTCTCTAAATATACAGAACACAACTGTCGATTCTTCCCTCCTCCCTCCCCCTTCTTCAATCTGTTTCTAGATCCCTTACGGGTCAAGGGTTTTTGCTCGTTTAGTCTCCAATCTCTATGGCTCAGAGTTGATCCCCAAAGGCAAAACCCGTTAAAATTCTGTAAAAGGGTTTACAAAACCGTAAAGATTTGATAGAGTTAGGAACTTAAACCCTAATAAAGTTATAATCAATATCCAAAGATCTAGTGAAACGGGTCAAGCTGCGCTCAGAACCGTCCAGATCCCCCGGAACTTTAAATCCGGTTTATCAGACTCTTACCTTTGGTCAGAATGTGATCGAGATCCTATTTCAAGATGGGAGAAGATCACATCAGGGATTAAACCTCTTGATTTATCCTTGTACGATGGGGACAGAATATAAACTGACTCCCCCACCACCCAATTAACAAATTCTGATTTCACAATACACTTTTAAGACAATGAGGTGAAAAATTTGATTATGTCCCCCGGAAGCTACGCCAAACTAATTCGATTTTTACAAGACGAGTTATCGATCTCTTCTTCTTCAATCTCCTTAGCAATGAGACAATGCGAGCACGATCCCGGCCCCTTACCTATGGTGTTGTGGCAATACGGTTTAGTCACTTTAGAGCAACTCGATCAAATCTTTGATTGGCTCGAAACCGCCTAGAGATTGAGTCAAGTTGAATCAAACTATGGAGGCTAGGATTTTATCATTGCTCTCAAACAGATTTTAATTAATTCCTGGATCACGCTTTTTCGGCACATCCTGAAAAGGCTCACCATCCAGAAGGGGGTTGAAGATTCAGCCCCCTTTTGGCAATTGTTGCTACAATAATTGGGAAATTGATTCTGTGCATTCAGCTCAATTCCCTAATTGTGAAACTTGAAGTGTTCTATGGAGTTATCAAAACTGATTTTAAGGGGGCTTAAAGCCGATCATTTCCGTCATCCCCTGGATCGAGAAGCGACACAAGCGCTCAAGCAACTGCCCGGACTGGATATGGTCATCCGTAATTTACTCGCTCCACTGGGGGAAAAGTATTTCTATTTGGATAATATTGCCTCAAGTATTTTGGTGAGCGATCGCCAACTGCCCCATTTACACCAGTTACTCCTAGAAGCCAGTCGAATCTTAGACCTCGAACCGCCCCAACTCTACATCAAGCAACATCCGGTTCCTAATGCCTATACCTTCGCCATGCGAGGACGACAACCATTCATGGTTGTTCATACCTCCCTCATTGAACTACTCACCCCTGAAGAAATTCAAGCCGTTATTGCCCATGAGTTAGGCCATCTCAAATGCGACCATGGGGTATACCTGACGTTAGCGAATTTGATGGTACTCGGAGCTAGTTTAGTCCCCGCCTGGGGAAGCCTCATGGCTCAACAACTGCAAACCCAGTTAATGGAATGGGTAAGATGTGCGGAATTTTCCTGCGATCGCTCCGCCCTCTTAGTGAGCCAAAATCCCAGAACCGTCATGTCCGTCTTAATGAAACTTGCGGGTGGATCGCCCTCTCTTGCTCCCCAACTTAACTTAGATGCCTTTATTGACCAAGCCCGTGCCTACGATCAAATTGATGATAGCGAACTGGGTCAACTGCTCAAACAAGCACAAAATGCTGAACTCACTCACCCAGTTCCCGTACTCCGCGCTAGGGAAGTGGATCGATGGGCAAGTACCCAAGATTATGAAAACCTGTTGCAAACTCTAAAAATAGGCTATAATCTTAAAAGTGTCCCCAAGGGCGGATGGCGAAATTGGTAGACGCACCACACTCAAAATGTGGCACCTTCGGGTATGAGAGTTCGAGTC
>DDLS01000180.1 GCA_002340255.1 Cyanobacteria bacterium UBA2566 | reverse complement strand
TGGGGCGATTTTCGCTTGACTCATTATCCTCACATTGAACGATGGTGGGAAATGATTTGTACGGCCTACTTGTTGGTCACATTGATGGCTTCTCCTTTCATTTCTTCTGCCTCACAACCACCAACTCCTTCCGAAGAAATTTTGATTGAAGCGAGTCATCAACATCCCCATTGGGACTCGAATAAAAACGGGAAGAGTCGCTTAAACAATCTCCGTCTACTTCTTCTTCCTTTGATGTGCTTTAACTTAATTCTCTCTTGGTTAGAGGTCTTTCCTATTGGTCACTTATCTTTGGGGTTCCCACGATTAATTTCCTTGATTAATCTTGCTGGTCTTGCCCTCTTTCCTCTCTCCCTTGAGCCTGATTTCTTATTTTCCTCTGCCTAGAGTGATAGAAGAGGGGTATAGCGCGAAGCGCTATCTTTTTCTCATGCATCAAATTAGCTCAGATAGTCCACTCTCTCCCGATCCAGTTGCCTTGTGTCCCCTTGATCCGGAAAAATAGAGGATAACCCAATCAAGGCTCACTAGGGATTATGGCTGTAGACTATTCAGACTATTCAGAAATTGATGTCGCTGACTATATCGAACATTCCCTGTTGCACCCCACAGCAACACCGGAACAAGTACAGCAGTGGTGCGAACAAGCCATAGCTATGAATTTTCCTACGGTGTGCGTGCCTCCCGTTTACGTGCGGCAAACAGCGGATATCTTACAAGGAAAATCGACTAAAGTGTGTACGGTGATTGGCTTTCCCACGGGTGCGACAACACCAGGGGTAAAGCTCTACGAAGCCCAAGAAGCGGTTGAACATGGAGCAGTAGAGTTAGATGTGGTGATTAATATCGGCTTACTGAAGGCGGGAAAAAGCGAAGCCGTGCATCGGGAAATGGCGGAAATTTGTGAGGAAACGGGGCAAACGGTGAAAGCAATTTTAGAAATGACGGTGTTGACGGAAGCCGAAAAACGATTAGCGGCAGAGCTTTGTTTAGATGCGGGGGTGGCGTTCCTGAAAACGAGTACGGGTTGGCAAGGAGGTGCGACGGTGGAAGATGTAAAGTTATTGAAGTCTATCAGCCGAGGAAATGTGGGGATTAAAGCTTCTGGTGGCATTCGCAATTTAGAGCAAGCTTATGCCTTAATTGATGCAGGTGCAACGCGGTTGGGGACTTCACGGGGGATGATGTTAATGGAAGAGCACGATATGGCGCTTCGCCCTGGTAATAGGTGATCGATATTGGTAATCCCTCTTCTGTGACTTTTCACTTTTTGGGAAAGTGACAGAAGAGAGAGCTTGAGAGGATAAAGTTTAGGTTGGGTTTCACGATCGTGAAACCCAACCTACGCTCTGGAAAAGCTAGTATTAGTTATCCTCCCAAAATATCTTGTTACCATACACCAAAGAGTTTCGTTTATCCCTCAGTTTCTGCTCTTCAATAATTACTTCTTCAATTTCCTTTACTACTTCCTCAGAAACGCCCATCAGATCTGCCATTTTCCGAATGGCTTGTTTTTCCGCTTCTGGATATTCTTTATCTGCACTACAGGCTTTTATTGCCCAATAAATTGTGCCTTTTTTCCCGTTTTCTACTATCGGACTGCGTGCCAGAACATCAGCAATATCTTCATCACCATTATAGGATTCCACTTCTTCAATTATTGAAGTGGGCATTTCCCGAGAAGCTGCAAAGCCCAGTACCCATTCACGCTCTTCTTTGCTAATTACGCTATCTCCTTTAGTGCAAAGCAAAATCGCCTTTAAAAAATCTACGGCATCGCCCAGATTTATATAAGTATTATAAGACCATCCCCATTGTTCTTTATTAGACCAACGCGAAGCTCTTAACGTATTTTCTTTATCCAACTTCTTTCTCTCCTTGACAAATTGTCTCGATCACCTTATCACATCTAACTTAAAGGGTCAATAATGGTATTGCTATAAAATAGTGGAGGAAAATCTTAATGCTAAATTCACCAAATTTACACGAAGTTTTACTCTGGGTGATTAAAGATATTCATAGCAAGGGTTGGTCTACTGGTACGGCAGGGAACTTTAGTGCAGTCCTCCAGAGAGAACCTCTGACTTTGCTGATGACTCCTAGCGGGATAGATAAGGGCTTGGTGCGATCGCAGGATTTAGTTGAAATTAACGAAGCTGGAGCAGTTGTCAAAGGGACGGGGAAACCTTCATCAGAGACTTTACTGCACCTCACAATTGTCAGGGAGACAGGAATGGGAGCTATTATACACACCCATTCAGTCTTTAATACTCTTTTGTCACAACACTTTTTGCGTGAAGGGAAACTCATCTTAACGGGTTACGAAATGCTCAAGGGTTTAGAGGGGATTCTTACTCATGAGACGATTGTTAATATCCCCATCTGGCCAAACTCTCAAGATATGCAACAATTGAGCCAAATAGTTGGTTCTCACCTCCAACTTAATTCTCACTATGGAAATGAGGGAACGTCTTTTCCTCGTACTTATGGATTTCTCTTAGCAGGCCACGGGCTGTATACTTGGGGAGAAACTCTGTTTCAGGCTCGACGACATCTGGAAATTTTAGAATTTTTGTTCGAGGTGACTTACCGCCAACTTGTCTTAGCGGATTGATTGGGCAACGGGAGGAAAATTGCAGCTAGTAATACTTCCAAGGGCGATCGCTGTTGTTTCAACCAATGATTTGGAAATACTATATGGTAGAAAAAACTAGAGATAATGTTAGGGCGTTGCTGTTAGATATTGAGGGAACGACAACACCTATAAATTTTGTTTTTGAGGTTTTATTTCCCTTTGCAAGAGATAACGCCGAAGTTTTTCTCAAAGAACGCGGTGGCGAACCTGAGGTGCAAGATGACCTCAATCTGCTACGTCAGGAATATGAAATCGATCGCGCAAAAGGAGATGCTATACTGGACTGGACTGGTACTGATCCTATTGCTGCGGTTCCTTATATTCATTACCTAATTGCTACAGATCGTAAGTCTACTGCTCTCAAGTCTCTTCAGGGGAAAATCTGGGAGCAGGGATATAGAAATGGAACCCTTAGAGCGCAGCTTTTCCCAGATGTAAAACCCGCTTTTGAACGTTGGTTGGCTGCTGGCAAAAAACTCTATATTTTCTCGTCGGGGAGTGTACAGGCACAACAATTGCTATTTCGTTATTCAGAGATCGGAAATTTAACGCCTTTTTTAAGCGGATATTTTGATACTCGAACTGGATCGAAACTGGAATCTCAAAGCTATAAAAAGATTGCCGAAATCATTGAAATCGCTCCAAGGGAAATTCTATTTATTTCTGATGTTGTCTCTGAATTACAAGCGGCTAGAGCTAGCGGTATGAAGTCTAGGTTCTCTTCAAGACCTGGAAATTATAGTACCGATCCTCAAGGATTTACTTTAATTCAAACTTTTGAGGGCATCTAATACCATTTTTAATTTTAATTGATATTATGAGCAAAACCTATAAGGCAACGGGCATTAATTTGAAGGGAATGCCGATGGGAGAATCTGACCGGTTATTGACGGTGTTAACCCCGGAAGTTGGATTGATTCGGGCGATCGCCCCCGGAGCGAGAAAAGCTAAGTCCAGTTTAGGGGGACGCAGTGGGTTATTTGTGGTGAATGAATTGTTGGTGGTGAAGGGGCGATCGCTCGATAAAATCATTCAAGCGCAAACGATTCAATCCTATCCGGGATTAAGTCGAGATTTACTCAAACTGACTGCAAGTCAATACTTGGCAGAATTAGTCCTCTGCCAAGCCCTCACAGATCGCTCCCAAACAGACCTCTATGACCTACTGTTGCTCCATCTCGATCGCCTGGAAACCAGCGACCTCAACCTCACCTTACCTCGCTTAATTCAAGGTATCTTTCACCTGTTGGCCCTAGCGGGAATTGCGCCACAAGTGCAAAATTGTTGTAGAACGGGACAGGCGATCGCGCCCAATTTCAACGATCCCCAGTGGAAAATTCAATTTAACCTCGCCTCTGGTGGCATTGTGAGCGAGGAAAAAGAGCGACAAGTCTTTCAGGTTCAAGAATCTGGAGCCAGCTATCAGGTACAACGTTCACCTCGGAAATTGCCCCAACCTCCAGCATTTTCCCTCAACGCCAGTCAATTATGGATACTTCAGCATCTAGCGGGGCCAGAACTCCCTAAACTAGAACAAGGAATAGACCATCTCTGGCCTTCCCTAGAAAACCTCCTGCGTGCCTATGCTCAATATCACTTCGATCGACCGATACGAGCTGCAACCCTCATGGAGCCTTGCCTTGCCAACTTGCCAAAAGATCCCTGAAGTTTAAATCCTATGTCCCTATCCAAAACCGATGGAGAAATAACCCCTAAAACCCCTAAACCTAATCTTCCTCCACCCTCTCCTAGTCTGGGTGCAGTCCTCAAAAACCGCAATTTTCTCACCCTGTGGAGCGGTCAAGTTTTTTCCCAGTTAGCCGATAAAATCTATCTAGTTTTAACGATCGCCATTATTACTAGCGAGTTTCAACAACAGGAGCAAACCATTAGCGGTTGGGTATCAGCGATCATGATTGCTTTTACGATTCCCGCTGTCTTATTTGGCTCCTTAGCTGGGGTATTTGTGGATCGGTGGCCGAAAAAATCGGTCTTGGTTCTCACCAACGTACTCCGAGGAGCCTTTGTGCTGACGATTCCTCTGTTCTTAAGTCTATCTGCGGGAATTGACTTGGCGATCGATATTCCCCTCGGTTTTGCGTTGCTCTTAGGGATCACCTTTGCCGTCTCTACTCTCACCCAATTCTTTGCTCCTGCCGAACAAGCCATTATTCCCCTAATTGTCAAGCGCCATTTGCTCTTGCCAGCTAATTCGCTCTACACTTCTACCATGATGGCCTCGGTGATCCTGGGATTTGCTCTTGGCGACCCACTTCTGAACCTAGCAAGTCACCTGATTAGCCCGATTTTAGGTAATGGCGACTTGGGTAAAGAAGTTCTAGTGGGAGGTGGTTATCTGTTGGCGGGTGTGATTTTGTTGGTGGTGAATACTCAAGAAAATACTTATCCCCCAGACCACGAACACCCTCATGTTTTGCAAGATCTGCGCGATGGATTACAGTTTTTGCGCGATCGCCATCGGGTTCGCAATGCAATTTTACAACTGATTATTCTCTCCTGTATTTTTGCCGCCTTAGCCGTTTTAGCCGTTCGCATTGCCGAAATTATTCCCAGTCTTGAACCCTCCCAATTTGGCCTATTATTAGCCGTTGGCGGAATCGGTTTGGGCATCAGTTCGGCTGTCGTGGGAGAATTCGGCCATCGTTGGGGATCGAATGCTCAACTGAGTTTAATCGGATCGATGGGGATGGCAGGATCGCTGCTCGGTTTGTCGTTTACGGTTCAATACTTGGGATGGTCTCTGTTTTGGATTAGTTTGTTAGGTTCCTCAGCCGCCTTTATTGGCATTCCCATGCAAACGACGATTCAATCGCAAACACCGGAAGAGATGCGGGGGAAGGTGTTCGGCTTGCAAAATAATGCTATTAATATCGCCTTGAGTTTTCCTCTGGCTTTGGTGAGCATGGCGGAAGCTGGATGGGGAATTCAAGTGGTTTTAGCTGGTTTAGCCCTCTTAGTCTTCGCAGGGGGAGTCTCAACCTGGTATATTTCCCGTACAGGAGATCGGGATCGATCGTCATTGTCTCCAACCCGATAATGCTGGGCATCGCTGGCGCAATACAGCAGTTTTCTTTGCTATGCAGTAGATCTCGATCCCCCCATCTCCCTATCCCCTTCTTGGCAATTGAATGCATATCGCTTGGCTTGGTAAAAAATCTCCGTTCTGTGGTAACGTCACTTATTCCCGTGAGGTGACGAATGCGTTGCTCGATCGCGGACATCAGGTGAGTTTTTTTCATTTTGCCTCGGAGGATGGGGTCGCAGAACTGCCAGCGAATGGCGCTCAAGCCTCTTCGGAAGGCTGGCCGGATTGTCCAGAAGTACCGATTCCTTGTTTGTATAAATCAACAATTTATACGATTCCGACGTTGAGTTCGTCTAAGGTTTTAGCGCGATCGCTCCATTCTTTGCAACCGGATCTGGTTCATGCGTCTTTAACCTTGTCTCCTCTGGATTTTTTGCTGCCGGAAATTTGCCAAGATTTGCATTTACCTTTGGTGGCGACATTTCATCCAGCATTTGACCGCAAATTACGCAATTTTTCTTCGGGAACGCAACAACTCACCTATCAACTTTATGCCCCTTGTTTGGCAAATTATGATAAAACTATTGTCTTTTCCCAGATGCAGCGCGAGATTCTGATTAAACTGGGGGTTCCGGAATACAAAGTGGTGGTGATTCCTAATGGGGTGGATGCCCTGAAATATTCCCCTGGCCCTTCTTCGATTAAGCAGCAATTGCAGGCAGAACGGTTATTTTTGTATCAAGGACGCATTGCTATTGAGAAAAATGTGGAGTCGCTGCTGAAGGCTTGGAGAATGGCGGATTTGGGGTCGGGGTGTAAGTTGGCGATCGTCGGGACTGGCCCCCTGCAAACTGCCCTCAGAGCTTCCTATGGAGCAGAACAGGGGATTGTTTGGTTGGGCTTTATTGGGGATGAGCAGCGTCGAATCGAGATTTTACGGGGAACAGATGTGTTTATTTTACCCTCTTTTGTTGAGGGATTGTCTCTCTCTCTGTTGGAGTCCATGGCTTGCGGAACGGCTTGTCTGGCAACGGATGTGGGAGCTGATGGTGAGGTTTTGGAAAAGGGTGCTGGGGTGATTTTGAATGCGAATCGCGTAACGACTGAGTTACAAACCCTCTTGCCTTTGTTTCGGGATCATCCCGAATTAAGTATTATGCTGGGACAAAAAGCGCGTCAACGAGTATTAGAACGCTATACGCTTAATCGTAATATTTCTCAGGTGGAACAGCTTTATGATGAGGTCATTGAACAGAGTAACGATGCATCTTACCGGAGCTTGGTTAATTAAGGGGACTCGAGAGTATCCGGATCGATATTCAACTGTCGGAGTTTTTCGCGTAATTGTTGTAAATTAGATTCTGCGCGATCGGCTCTTTCTCGCTCCAATTCCTTTTCCTGACGTTCGCGATCGCGATCTAATTCAGCAATATCAGCTCTTTCCTGTTGGCGATCGGCTCTTTCCTGCTCCTGCACTGCCACTTCTTCCGGCAACAATACCAAATTACCCTCAGCATCATAAAAGCGCAACCAAGAAGCATTTTCTTTCATCAACTCCCCATTCCAGGTGCCCAACCATAATCCTAAACTCTCACACCACAGCCATCCGCGATCGTTTGGCGCTATTTCATCATACTTGCGCGTTCCACTTAAATTCCATCCTTGTAATGACTCAGAGTCAAAGGGATCGTAGATAAAATAATCGTTAGTTTTCCAGACTTTTTCATACAACTCTTTCTTCTCATTCCGGTCAACTTCTGCCGTGGAAGGGGACATCAATTCCACAATCACATCAGGATAACGTCCTTGCTCTTCCCACAAAATCCAACTGCGGCGCTCAAGGGTTCCATCTACATCTAAAACCACAAAAAAATCAGGGCCGCGAAAATCCTGGTTTCGCACTTGTGCGCTACTGTAGTAGACGAACATATTCCCACCCGTGTAATAATCATTGCGTCCTTGATAGGCCTGATGCAAGGACGCAATCAGGACATTCATAGCGATGCGATGGCGATTACTTTCCAAGGGTACTCCGTCGTCGTAAGGTAAATCAGTTGGCGGAAGGGGAATGACTTCTTGCTCTTGTGGTTCAGTCTGAGGTAATTTTTCGTCAATAAGTTCGACTGACATGGCTTTTTCCCTCAACACTCGGTTATCACAGTATAACTGAATCGGTTAGTTACTCGACAAGTTGCTCTAAGCCCCTTGCCTCCCAAGGATCGATTGATGCAAACCTTTAAGAATTTGATCTAAGATTCTTGTATTGTTAAGGGTGCAGATTCCCATGCCACAATTAATTGTTATTGCTGGGCCCAACGGGGCTGGAAAATCGACAAGTGCGCCGATCTTGTTACCAGGAGTTTTAAGCGTTAACGAATATGTTAATGCTGATGCGATCGCCCAAGGTCTATCGGGGTTTAATCCAGAACAAATAGCATTTCGCGCTGGCCGGATCATGCTCAAGCGGCTCCAAGAACTAGCCAATGAGCGGCTTGATTTTGCTTTTGAAACCACCTTAGCAACTCGTAGCTTTGCCCCTTGGATTACTTCCTTGAGGCTAACTGGATATCGATTTCATTTGATTTTTCTCTGGTTAGTCAATCCTGAATTAGCGATCGCTCGCGTTCAAGAACGAGTTCGCAGAGGAGGTCATCATGTACCGGAAGAAACCATTCGTCGTCGTTACCATGCAGGAGTCCGAAACTTTTTTCAATTATACCAAGCCATTGCGGATACTTGGCTTTTTTATGACAATTCCGATCCGAAAGAATCACCAATTATTGCGATGGGAGGAATCGAAATCGATGAGGTGATATATAATCAAGAAACATGGAATATTATCTTAAGAGGTGAATCATGAGTGAAACTAACGATAAGGATATTCCCGCTATTTTTGCTGAACATATCTTAATTGATCAAGGGATTCAAAAAGCCATTAATCGAGCAGTATGGGAACACAAACAACTGGGAAATCCAGTTGCAGCCTGGAAGGATGGAAAAGTGGTGTGGATTGCACCAGAAGACTTGGATATTGAGCTATTACCATAACAATGAACAATGAACAATGGGTTTGGGACAAGTTTCTGAGTTAACGCGAGGGGGAAAGAAACCGGGTTTCTGCCACAGTTATGGACACCAATGCGAAGATACGCAAGAAACCCGGTTTCTGGATTTGAATTGTTATATCAAATCCGGTTAAACAGTTGTCATTGCGATCGCAGGGAAGCAATCGCTACAATTATCGAGACGATCGAGATTGCTTCACTCCACTGCGTTCCGTTCGCGCTTCGCGCAAGCTTCGCTAAACGCAATGACAAATCATAGCTGATGATTCGGATTTAATTGTTAATTGTTCATTGAACCAAAGCGATGGAAGGGATACAACCGGAAAATCACTTGACCGCGAATTTGTTGGCGGGAGACGACTTGACCGACATCTTGGTATTTATAATCGGGGTCGGTGACAATGGCGTAATATTCATCGGAGTTGAGGGTGATGGGGGGTTGGTTAAATGTCGGGGGTAACTCGATGGAACCCGTATCGAGGGGTTCATCATTGATAAACACTTCACCGGATCGGATTTCTAGGGTTTCCTGGGGTTGGGCAATAATGTATTTGATATCGCTCCATTCTGGCATCTCAAAGAGAATGATATCCCCTCGATGGAACGGACGAAAACGATGGGTTAAGCGGTCAATAAATACGGTGTCTTGAGGGCGGAAAATTGGATCTAGTCCCACGTTAGTGATGCGTTGAGCAGAAAAGGTATCGATGCTTCTGGGCAACCAAACACTCATGAAGAACAATATCAACACTAAACCCCAATTTATTTGGTGTGGGGGCAGGGTATAGGCAGGGAGGGAGACTTCTTGGGCTAAATGTTCCCGCAGTGTGTCGTGATAAAAGCGAAACCGTCCCCCCGATTGTTTTAAGATGCCTGCTTGACTGGCTTGAGTGAGAAAGTGTGCATAATTCTCAGGCATGTTTCCCTGATGAAACAACACCCAACGCAGGGCAAAATGTTGGATTAAGGCAACACCACCCCCAGCCAAAAATCCGAGTATTATTCCCATTCCTGCCCCTTGAATCAAGGCAGTCAGCAGATCGACCTCCTGTCCCGTCGCCCAATTCGGTACAATAACCATGAGCGGGCAGAGGGGCATCGCTAACCCGATGGTAATCAGGGTTTTAATCCCCGTTTCCTTGATGCCTTCATTGGGGCGTTGCCTCACTTTTAAGTCGGCTCTCAGACCGACAATCAGCCCGACAATCAGCCCGACAATCAGCCCGACAATCAGCCCGACAATCAGCCCGACAATCAGCGCCCACTTTAAACCCAGGCGTAATTCGCGCTTGATTCCCTGCCAAGATAAATCGAGGGCTTCTGTTAATTGAATGGAGGTGTGATCCAAAATCAGCCCGAAAATTAGCCCAACAATCAGCCCGAAAATTAGCCCGAAAATTAGCCCGACAATCAGCCCGACAATCAGCCCGAAAATTAGCCCGAAAATTAGCCCGACAATCAGCCCGATAATCAGGCGATAGTGTCGGTATTGCCGCGCATTTTCTAGCCAGGTGGGTTGCAAGGATTCAATTAAAAACTCCCGTTGATTAATCCCTTCTTTGCCCATACTCGCCGCTAACCAAGCCAGATAATGCCTCGGATCTTTATCTTTCTCCTTATAATCATCTAGTTGGGGCAGTTTTTTCGCCAAAAATGCATCAAAAAGCTGTTTTTGACAAGCCGCAATATCTTCCAGTGCATCCCCTGGCAACCGTTCCGGGTAACGGTAAGCAATGGGCATCAGATTCAAGAGCATGGGATTCTTGGCCAATTGCTTCCATTCTGGATGAGTCCCTAAGTCTTCCCAGAGATGGGAGGCTTTACGTTGGTCTAGATAATGCTGAATTTGCTCATCTGTTAATTGGCGCAATCTTACCGCTCGGTCAAGTTTGCGGAACCGCAGGCGGCAGTTGGGTTCAGTTTCCGTCTCTGTAGTCGTGCTTTCATAATCTTTAACCCGGCAACAAATAACTAAGAATTTTTGCTGCTGCTGATAATTATCTTGTAACTGCTCAATGGCATGAATGGCTTTTTTCATCCTCTCTTGTCCTAGCTCATCCAAACCATCGAGCAAGGGCATAATCCGGTCTGTTGACAGCCACTGACGACAAAGTTCAGGCTTTAAGCCATACATCTCTGCCATCTGTTCTACCATCCAATCGAGGATTTTCTCCTCGCGCCAGGTGGACAGCTCAAAAATCACCGGGATGGGTTTCTCTGGGTTCTGGGCAGCCTTTTTTGCCAAGGTTTGGGCGACTCTGAGCAGTTTGGTGGTTTTGCCGCTTCCGGGTTCTCCTAAAATCAGTAACCGTTGACTCCGAGACGGTTGAGATGGAGTAACGGGTTGATCTAAGTCTATGGGAGAATCATCCCAATCCAGAGGAATATAACCGTCTTGATAGAGATTGCCTTTGAGTCGCTCTCTAATCTTTTCCTGATTTCCTTGAGCGAACTTTTGCCATAACTCCTCGCTACTGTTCTCTTTTTCGTTTAATAATTCTGGCCCGACAACAACAACAGCCGCAAATATCAACGCAGCAATAATCAGCATGATAGGCGGCACATCTTTGAGCAGGTCTTCTAAGGCAGGAAGTTGATTGACCAAATAGGGATACAAAACGAACGCTAGAGCGACAAAGGCCAAGCGCACATAGCGAGAGAGGCGACCCTTTGAGGACATTTCGATTCAAAGTTAACAATGGGGGGGTTAATGATTATTGTAGCAGGGGGAAAGAAACCGGGTTTTTGGGTTATGGAATGCCCTCTCCCTTTCATGTCCGCTTTGCGGAAAATCCCTCTCCCACTGGGAGAGGGACTTTTCCGCTAAATCATCTATAACAAGTCATTGCGAATGGAACGGAGTGGAATGAAGCAATCTCGATTATCTCGCGAATTGTAGCGATTGCTTCCCTGCGGTCGCAATGACAACTGTTTAATCAGACTTGATATTACGGAGGTTAACTCGGGGGGCAAAGAAACCCGGTTTCTGAATCATTGCTCCTTGTGAGATAATAGTAAGTTGGTCTAAATGGGAGCAATACAGAATGCAACTGTCACAAATGCTGTTTAATACGCTGCGAGATGACCCAGCAGAAGCAGAAATTCCCAGCCATAAGTTATTGGTTCGGGCAGGATATATTCGTCGAATTGGTAGCGGACTCTATGCTTATCTTCCCCTAATGTGGCGAGTTTTGCAAAAAGTCACCCAAATTGTACGTGAGGAAATGAATGCTACGGGGGCCCAGGAATGCTTGCTGCCCCAACTGCAACCGTCGGATCTATGGCAAGAGTCGGGACGCTGGGAAACCTATACGAAAGCCGAAGGTATTATGTTTGCGTTGCAGGATCGGCAAAAGCGGGAGTTGGGGTTAGGGCCAACCCATGAGGAGGTGATTACGGCGATCGCCCGTGATATGATTCGCTCGTATCGGCAACTACCGATTCATCTGTATCAAATTCAAACCAAGTTCCGCGATGAAATTCGTCCCCGATTTGGCCTGATGCGGGGTCGGGAATTTATTATGAAGGATGGCTACTCGTTTCATACTAACCGGGACAGTTTGAAACAGACGTACCAGGATATGGATCGAGCCTATCGGAATATGCTGCGGCGATGTGGTCTGAAATTCCAGCCGGTACAAGCGGACTCTGGAGCCATTGGGGGTGGGGTTTCCCAGGAGTTTATGGTGTTGGCTGAGGCTGGAGAAGATGAGGTTCTCTACACGGAAGATAGCCAATATGCAGCCAATGTGGAAAAGGCGGTTTCTCTTCCCGCAGAAGCTCAACCTTCTCCGTTTACAGAGTATAAAAAAGTAGAAACGCCGAATACAAATACCATTGCCACACTTTGCGAGGCGCTCGGTTGTGATGCCACCAATACGGTGAAAAATGTGCTGTATCAAACCATTTATGATAGTGGAATGACGGTTTTGGTGCTAGTGAGTATTCGCGGCGATCAAGATGTGAATGAGGTGAAACTCTCTAATGAGTTAACTGCTTTGGCTCCAGAATACGGCGCGAAGGCTATTTTGGCGCTCACCGTTCCCGATCCAGAAGCACAGAGCAAATGGGCTGCTAAACCTCTGCCGTTGGGTTATATCGATCCGGGTTTAGGAGATGAATATATTACTCAACAAGAGAATTTAGCGCCCAAGTTTTTGCGGTTGGTGGATAAAACGGCGGTAGAGTTGCAAAATTTTGCTACCGGAGCTAATGAGACGGGCTATCATATGATGGGCGCAAATTGGGGAGAGCAGTTTGTTTTACCCGATCGCATTGTGGATGTGCGTACCGCTAAAGCTGGCGATCGCGCCGTTCACGACCCGACACAAATATTACAAACCGCCAGGGGCATTGAAGTTGGTCATATTTTCCAGTTGGGAACCAAGTATTCTGAAGCTATGAATGCCACGTTTACCAGCGAACAGGGAGAAGAATTACCCTGTTATATGGGATGTTATGGGGTTGGAGTCTCTCGCCTAGCCCAAGCAGCGGTAGAGCAGTCCTATGATAAAAATGGCATCATTTGGCCGGTAGCGATCGCTCCCTATACTGTCATTATCTGTGTTCCCAATATTACTGATAGTCAACAGATGGAAGTTGCCGAAAAGCTCTATCAAGACCTGCAACAAGCTGGAATTGAAGTCTTACTCGATGACCGAAATGAGCGAGCTGGAGTAAAATTCAAAGATGCGGATTTAATCGGCATTCCCTATCGTTTGGTAACCGGCAGAGCAATCAAATCCGGTAAAGTTGAATGTGTAGAACGGGCAACCCTCGCTTCTGAAGAAGTAGCTATAGACGAAGTCATTTCGGTTCTCCAAAAGCATATTCAAACCGCTTTAAACGCCTAAAAATCACATAAGTGGGACATTTTCAAATGGGCACAGTACCATAGAGCAAGTTCGTCATTAGCTCAATGAAGAATTTCCTGGACTGTGCCTAATTTGGGCTAAGGAAAGGGCAAAACCTAGTATTCCCTATACTCTATTCCCTATTCCCTAATGGAACGCAGAGAACTGATTCAATTTATCGCTTTTATCCTTTTACCCGGGATATTATTTGCCTTACTCGATGGTTTAACTTCTGGTCTTTTTGCAGGACTGGCAGGGGCGATAATGGGCTTTTCTTATACTTATCCGGCTTTAGGACTTTGGGCCTTTTTGATCTATATGCCCTTTGCTGGAACAGTTACCCATACGATCGCCAACAGTAACCCCCTATTTCACTTAGTCAAAGATTTATTTTATATCCCTGCTCTAATCTCGATTTTGATCCACAAGCGCGACTATCTTAAACCCTTTTGGCAAAAAATAAAACCTCTATATATTCCCCTAATCACTTTAGTCTCGATCGCATTAGTTCACTTTTTTTGGATTGGCATTATTCGTGAAAGCTTCAATCCCACTCTAGGGAATCAAATGCTCATGGGAATTGTGGGTCTCAAGACCCTGTTAAGCTATATCCCCTTAATGATTTGTGCTTATTATTTGATTGATGGTAAAGAAGAATTATCATTTTTTCTGAGACTGCACACTGTTTTAATCTTAATTTGTTGTGCCCTAGGGTTTATTCAATATTTACTGCTAACCAAAGGTATTTGTCCAGGAAGTAGACCCCTTTCAGGAGAATCTCTATATCGCGCCAGCTTACAAGCTCGTTGCTTTATCGGTGGAGCAGTTTTATATAATCCAAATGCCGGATTAGTTCGATTACCCGGTACATTTGTTGCCCCTTGGCAATGGGGGTGGTTTCTGATTTCTGGTCTGTTTTTCTTATTTACTACTGATGTTGTAAACCCTCAAAAAAGATGGAAATATATCAGTGTATTTAGCACAGGATTGCTGATTATAATGGCTGTATTTTCCGGTCAAAGAATTGCTCTAGCATTAGTCCCAATTATCTTTATGATTTTACAGCTCCTAACGACCTCGAAGAAAAAACAATTGCCTTTAAAATGGGGGGCGGCACTTGTCGCCAGTGCCGTCATTATTCAAACCGTCAATCGGGTGGAGCAACGCATAGACAGCTTAGTGGATCGCTGGACAGTTTCCCCTCCCCTAGATTTTATGCGAGATCAATGGCAATCGGTTTGGAGTCAGCAAGAAGGGATTTTGGGAAACGGTATTGGTGCGGCAACAAATGCAGCACGAAAATTTGCTCCGACTCGATTAATTGAAACATTCCATGCTAAGGTACTTTATGAAATTGGCCCTTTAGGGTTACTGGCTTTTTTGGTGGTGGTTTCTATCTTGGTTTTTTTAACCTATAAAGCTTATCGTTCACTGCAGAACCCTAGCTGGCAAAAAATAGCGGTCTGTTTCTGGATTTTTATTCTGATTGTGAGCTATTTTCCTTATTATTATCCCCTAGATGTCGATCCGGTAGCAGTGTATTATTGGTTTATTGCAGGACTCTTACTCAAATTACCGGAAATAGAGACTTCTTCAACATCTCTCTAACATACAATCCATCAGTTTTTGGACTTATGCATCAATCCTTTCAGTTTTCTATACAAGCCCAATGCTCCCAGACTCAAGCGAGAGCAGCTACCTTTTTGACTCCCCACGGAAAAGTAGAAACTCCTAGATTTATGCCTGTTGGCACGTTAGCAACGGTAAAAGCACTAACACCTGCACAACTCAAAGGGACAGGCGCTCAAATGGTTTTAGCAAATACTTATCATTTGCACCTACAACCGGGAGACGATTTAATTGCTCGCGCTGGTGGTTTGCATCGGTTTATGGGATGGGATGGGCCAATGTTAACGGATTCTGGAGGATTTCAGGTTTTTAGTTTAGCTAGCTTGCGAACCATTCAGGAAGAGGGGGTAAAATTTCGATCGCCCAGAGATGGACGGATTATCAATCTTACCCCAGAAAAGGCGATCGCCATCCAAAATCAGCTTGGTGCAGATGTAATCATGGCGTTTGACGAATGTCCTCCCTATCCCGCCTCCAAAGAAGCCGTTGTCGCTGCCACAGAGCGCACCTATCGATGGCTAAAACGCTGCATAGCGGCCCATAATCGCTCCGATCAGGCGTTATTTGGTATTGTTCAGGGGGGAGTATATGCTGACTTGAGAACCGCTGCAGCCGAGCAATTAGTAGACCTTAATTTACCCGGTTATGCTATTGGTGGCGTGAGTGTGGGGGAACCGGGAGATCTGATTAACCAAATTGTAAAGGTGACTGCTCCCCTCCTTCCTGTGGGCAAACCCCGCTATCTCATGGGAGTGGGAACCTATCAAGAAATGGTACAGGCGATTGCTGCTGGCATCGATCTATTTGATTGTGTCATTCCCACCCGGTTAGCCCGTCATGGGGCAGTATTCGTGCGAGGAGAGCGCTGGAATATTAAAAATGCCCAATTTCGAGAAGATTTTGCTCCCCTTGATGCTGAATGCCCCTGTTATACCTGTCAAAATTTTAGCCGTGCGTATTTGGGGCATTTATGGCGCTGTCGCGAACTGTTAGTGTATACGCTCCTATCGATCCACAATATTACGGAACTGGTGCGTTTTACCGCACGCATTCGAGAGGCTATTTTAGGCGATCGCTTCCTCACCGAATTTGGTCATTACCTTGCCCCTCCTACAGAGCAATGAGTACCATTAGAAATACAACCCTTGTCAAAACCTCTTTATGCCTCCTCTCTCGTGGAAGAAGGGGTTAGGGGAGAGGGCTATACCTTACGAGATCGTCTCTAATCTCCTCAACTATAAATTATCCAGAAATGATACGATTTGTCATCAGCATACTCTAAGGTTGATTATTTTATCAACTTAATAAACCTTTACAAATCCTTAACCTTGAGTAGAGTTACCGTAACTAGAGATACAACAAAATTGCAGAGGATGAGTGAATAATCATCATTCACGATTGAGGAGGATTGCCTGTGAATGCAGCCGAACAAGCAAAAAACTTTGAAGTCGCCAGCCAAATAGCTACCGTCATCAACCTGTTGAAGTCCCAGTTTCCGGATGCGCGGGTGGATATGAAGCCTTGGATGAACGATCCGTGTACCCAAGAACTCGTCGATCCTGACTCCATCGATCTGGGCTTCCATTTTCCCGGATTTAGTCGGTCTTTCCAAAGTCGTTCCGTGCTGATCCAGATTCGCTTTCATCACGATCGCCTAGACAACGCTTATCGGGCGATCGGCATTGAGGCAACTGGATACAGCCACAAAGGGCAACAATGGCGATTCTCCACCGTTGAGAATTGGCACTTTGAGGGCGAAACCCAACCGAATCCAGACACCGCAAGCAAGTTGAAGCACTTTTGCCGTCAAACCTTAGCACTGTTCAATCGCGGCGATCGCACAGCATAAAAACCCATCATCGTAGCAAGATGAAAGTTTGATTTCCTAAAATCCCAAAAATATCTTAATATTGTCTCAAGACTGGATTTGTCATTAGACAACTTGCTGATAACCATAACCATCTTAGGAGGACAAGTATAGTATGGCCCTCGTACCCATGCGACTTCTGCTCGATCACGCAGCCGAAAACAACTACGGTATCCCAGCATATAACGTAAACAACATGGAGCAAATCCTGGCCATCATGCAAGCTGCTGATGAAGCCGATAGCCCCGTAATTCTGCAAGCTTCTCGTGGTGCTAGAAAATATGCAGGTGAGAACTTCCTCCGTCACCTGATTCAAGCCGCAGTTGAAAGCTATCCCCATATTCCCATTGCTATGCACCAAGACCATGGGAATGCTCCTGATACTTGCTATACCGCTATGCGCTATGGTTTCACGAGCGTCATGATGGATGGTTCCTTAGAAGCTGATGCCAAAACTCCTGCCAGCTTTGAGTACAACGTTAACGTTACTGCTGAAGTCGTTAAAGTTGCTCACTCCATTGGGGTTAGCGTTGAAGGAGAACTCGGTTGCTTAGGTTCTCTGGAAACTGGACAAGGTGACAAAGAAGATGGTCATGGGTTTGAAGGAACGCTCTCTCACGATCAATTGTTAACCGATCCTGACGAAGCCGTTCAATTTGTAGAACAAACTCAAGTAGACGCTTTAGCTGTTGCGATTGGAACCAGTCATGGTGCTTACAAATTCACCCGCAAACCTACTGGTGAAATCCTAGCAATCAGCCGTATTGAAGAAATCCATAAGCGCCTGCCTAACACCCACTTGGTTATGCATGGATCTTCCTCTGTACCTGAAGATTTAATTGCCATCATCAACCAGTATGGTGGTAGCATCCCTGAAACCTACGGCGTACCTGTTGAAGAAATTCAGAAAGGAATCAAGAGCGGTGTGCGTAAAGTTAATATCGACACCGACAACCGGTTAGCGATTACTGCTGCTATCCGCGAAGCGGCATCTAAAGATCCTTCTAACTTCGATCCTCGCCACTTTATGAAGCCTTCTATCAAGTACATGAAAGAAGTTTGCTTGGATCGTTATCAACAGTTCTGGACTGCCGGTAATGCCAGCAAGATCAAACAAGAAACCTTAGATGTTTATGCCGTTAAATATGGCAAAGGTGAATTAAACGCAACCACCAAACAAGTAGCTGCTGTTTGATTTTTCTTGAGTATTTGCTCTTCGTTTGTTCCTAACTGTTCACTGATATTATGGATGGGGATGAATCTTCGGGTTCATCCCTTTTATTTGATGTTTAGTCCTTTTAATTAAGGATGGGACATAGGTTGTAGGAGAGAACGGTTGTTCGCCCCTACCGGTTGCGTACTTAAACCTTGAAATTGGCGGTAATGCGACTCATGGCTTCCTCCACATTTTCCCGACTGTTAAATGCCGAGATCCGGAAGTAACCTTCTCCAGCAGCACCAAATCCCGATCCAGGAGTCCCCACGACATAGCACAAGTTGAGCAATTTGTCAAAAAAGTCCCAACTCGAGAGTCCTTGGGGGGTTTTTACCCAAATATAGGGCGCATGAACTCCACCATAAACGGTTAATCCAGCATTCGAGAGCTTTTGACGGATAATTTGGGCATTTTCCAGGTAAAACTTGATTAAGCCTTGAACTTGACTTTGTCCTTCTGGAGAGTAAACCGCTTCTGCTCCACGCTGCACCAGATAGGAAACGCCGTTAAATTTGGTGGATTGGCGACGATTCCACAGTTGATGTAGGGTGACTTCTGCACCATCGGACGCGGTGACTTTTAAGCTTTTGGGAACGACGGTATAGGCACATCGAGTTCCTGTAAATCCCGCATTCTTGGAGAAAGAACGAAACTCGATCGCACATTCCCTTGCGCCTTCGATTTCATAAATAGAATGGGGCAGTTCTGGATCGGTAATAAAGGCTTCATAGGCAGCATCAAAGAGAATCACGGAACCATTGGCTCTAGCGTAATCTACCCAAGCTTTCAGGTCAGCCTTAGATGCAGTTGCCCCCGTGGGATTATTGGGGAAACAGAGATAAATTAGATCTACGGGGCGATCGGGAATTTTGGCAGTAAAGTGATTCTCGGCTGTGATAGGCAGATAGAATAAGCCTTCATATTCGCCCTTATCATTAACTGGCCCGGTATGACCTGCCATGACATTAGTATCAACATATACTGGATAGACAGGGTCGGTAACAGCAATGGTATTACCCTTGCCGAAAATATCCAAAATATTGCCTGTATCGCACTTACCACCATCGGAGACAAAGATTTCCGATGCATCAATCTTGCATCCCCGTGCTTGGAAATCCTGACTCGCAATCTTTTCCCGTAACCAAGCATACCCTTGTTCTGGGCCATATCCCTTAAATGTAGCCCGATCTCCCATGTCCTCCACCGCCTTAATCATCGCTGTGCGGCAAGCTTCGGGTAAAGGCTCCGTGACATCTCCAATTCCGAGCTTAATAATGGGAGCATCCGGATTAGACTCAGTAAACACTCTCACCCGTCGGGCAATCTCTGGAAATAAATAACCCGCCTTCAATTTGAGATAATTTTCGTTAATCGTGACCATTGTGGCTTTATTGAGACTCTTTCTATCAGCTTAGGCGTAAACTGGTATCATAGGAAGAGCTGCGATCGCCAGTAATGAGTAGATGAGCTAGTCATCTTTGAGTTGGGTGAAGGTAGTGTCGAGTCGGGTAGGTTAACATTGAGGGATAACCCACCCCCACAGATTATGCTTTCTTTAGCCAGCTAAACATAGCTCGTAGGTCTTTCCCCACCTCTTCGATGGGATGTTCAGCTTCTTGACGACGCATGGCGATAAATCCGGCTTTACCCGATTGATTTTCTAACACAAATTCACGGGCAAACTGACCGCTTTGAATTTCTTGGAGGATTTTCTTCATTTCAGCGCGGGTTTCGTCGGTGATAATCCGATGACCGCGAGTATAATCGCCATATTCAGCCGTATTGGAGATACTATCACGCATTTGGGCCAAGCCACCTTCGACCACCAAGTCTACAATTAACTTGACTTCGTGGAGGCATTCAAAATAGGCTAATTCTGGCTGATATCCTGCCGCTACCAGAGTTTCAAAGCCGCTCTTAATTAGGGCACTTAAACCACCGCAGAGGACCGCTTGCTCGCCGAATAAGTCAGTTTCGGTTTCTTCACGGAACGTGGTTTCCAGGATACCCGCACGAGTTCCACCAATACCTTTAGCATAGGCCATGGCGCGATCGCGAGCTTGTCCCGTTGCATCTTGATAAACCGCAAATAAACAGGGAACCCCTTCCCCTTGTTCATAAGTTCGCCGCACCAAATGTCCTGGCCCCTTTGGCGCTACCATAATCACATCCACATTCTCTGGGGGAACCACTTGACCAAAGTGGATATTAAAACCATGAGCAAACGCTAAAACATTACCTTCACTCAGGTTAGGGGCAATTTCATTCTGATAAACCGTCTTTTGTACCTCATCTGGCAGTAAAATCATAATCAGGTCTGCTGCTTTTGCGGTATCAGCAACAGGTTTAACCGTTAACCCGGCAGCTTCTGCTTTAGCTGTTGACTTACTCCCTTCATACAACCCAACAATCACATTAACCCCGCTCTCTTTTAAATTCAGCGCATGGGCATGTCCTTGGGAACCATAGCCAATAATGGCAACAGTTTTACCGTTGAGTAAATCTAAGTTAGCATCCGCGTCGTAGTACATCCGGGCCATAATAACGATTCTCCTTAGTGATTGATTTGTATTTTATGCCAGTCTTTTATCATAGCGCGTTGTGGGGAAAATGGGAAGGGGAGTCGGGATGGGAATATTTACGACTCATTTAGGTTTGCTATAGATCGATTTTTAATTTTTAATTGATATTAGTAGTTCCACAATACATCTAGAGGACATTGAAAGTCTGGTAAAAGGGGACTGGTTAGCGTATCCTGCTCAAATAGGGTGGCTACTTTTTCTAAATTTCCTTGGTTACGACGATAGATTTCTATTTCTCGTTGCTGATAATTAACAATCCAATATTCTTGCACTCCTTCCACAGAATAGAGCTTTAACTTCGTTTCTTTGTCTCGCTTTTTGTCCTTCTCAGATTTCGATAATACCTCAATTACCAACTCTGGCGCACCCGTCAAGTGTCCCGAATCATCTAAAAGTTGGGTCAGACGTTCGCGGGATATCCAAACTACATCAGGAATCACATTATCACTATCGGAAAAAATAACTCCGGGACAAAATACAGCTTTTCCTAAACGAGTCTGTCTTGACCAAATTCTCAGTTCAGTACAAATGGCACTGGCAATATCTTGGTGATATAAATGGGGCGATTTGGTCATGAATAGGTCTCCATCAATAATCTCATACCTTGTACCATTGTCGGGGAATCCTTCTAAATCATCAATTGTCCAACGGACGGCTTTTAGTTCTGATGAAATCATAGTTACACTCAGCCTCTAGAGAGTTGCCAGGGATGGGGTGGGGTTAGTCTATGTTAATCCATTATAATGACTGCCTCAAAAAGAGGTATGGTAAGGCTGTTAGATATAAGTTCTCAAGGCTTTATGACACAACAGACGCAACTGTACGAAGGGAAAGCCAAAATCGTCTATTCCACTGATGATGCGGATATCCTTCTGACTTACTTTAAGGACGATGCGACGGCGTTTAATGCGCAAAAACGAGGCACGATCGCGGGTAAGGGACAGATTAATTGTGCTATTTCCCGTCATTTATTCCAAATGCTGGAAGCGCAGGGTATTCCCACCCACTATGTTGACTGTCCTTCGGAGCGGGAAATGCGGGTGAAAGCGGTTACGATTGTGCCGATTGAGGCGATCGTGCGTAACCTAGCTGCGGGGAGTCTCTGTAAACAAACGGGTTTAGCTTTGGGAACCCAAATCGATCCGCCTCTGGTAGAATACTGCTATAAGAATGATAGTTTGGGCGATCCTCTGCTGACTCGCGATCGCCTCCTCCTGTTGCAACTCGCTACACCCGAAGAACTCGACCAAATTCGGCAAATGTCCAGGGACATTAATCGCTACCTGAGTAACTTTTTCCAGGAGTGTGGCATTATCTTGGTTGATTTTAAGCTGGAATTCGGGCGCGATCGCCAAAATAACATTATCCTAGCTGACGAAATTAGTCCAGACACCTGTCGCTTATGGAAACAGGATGAAACTGACCCCCAAGCACGTATCCTAGATAAAGACCGCTTTAGACAAGATTTAGGCGATGTTGAATCGGCCTATGAGCAAGTGCTAGAGAGAGTTTTAGGCCAGCCAAAATGAAAATACTCCTTCAGAAGTGTTAAGTTAAGGGGTTGATTGAGGTGTTTTGGCTGAAGTTGTAGGATTTCATGAATCCCGATACCTAACTCAACAGCCCAATCAACTCTTCAATGTGGTGTGTGGAAGTTTACGGAACGTGAAAACAATGCGCTTGTCTCCTGTCTGGTTAACTCTGTTAACAAGTTCGGCAACTCTCGGTTTTGTCGATGCTGTCCAAGGCCAAATTTTAGACTCTACTGCGGAAACGGTAGCCCCCTCTCCTGATATACCAAACAAGGAGAGCCATCAGCAGTTAGTGCAAATAATGGCACAATCGATGAAACAGTCTATCCCCCTTATCCATCAGTCTTTAGGGGTTACTTCTTCCAAATCTTTACCAGAAAAATTGGCTTTTACCCCATTTTCTGGAGTACAGGAAAATGCGGTAACTGAGGATAAGACATTAGCTTTTACCTCACTTCCTGAACCACAACAGCTATCGGACAATTCAGAGCAGCTTGCTTTTACAGCTTTTTCTGAGGTAGAGGAAAATGCGGTAACTGAGAATAAGACATTAGCTTTTACCTCACTTCCTGAACCACAACAGCTATCGGACAATTCAGAGCAGCTTGCTTTTACCCCATTTTCTGGAGTACAGGAAAATACAGTAACTGAGGAGCAAACGTTAGCCTTTACCTCGCTTCCCCAACCGCAACCATTAGCGGAAAATTCAGAGAAGTTGGCTTTTACAGCTTTTTCTGAGGTAGAGGAAAATGCGGTAACAGAGAACAAGACATTAGCCTTTACCTCGCTTCCTGAACCACAACAGCTATCGGAAAGTTCAGAGCAGCTTGCTTTTGCCTCATTTTCTGAGATAGAGGAAAATGCGATAACTCAGGAGAAGAAGTTAGCCTTTACCTCGCTTCCCCAACCGCAACAGCTATCAGGAAATTCAGAGCAACTCGCGTTTACCCCATTTTCTGAGGTAGAGGAAAATGCGGTAACTGAGGACAAGACATTAACCTTTACCTCGCTTCCCCAACCGCAACAGCTATCAGGAAATTCAGAGCAGCTAGAGCAGCTTGCTTTTACACCATTTTCTGGAGTGCAGGAAAATGCAGTAGCTGAGAACAAGACATTAACCTTTACTGCACTCGCTCAACCACAACCGTTAGCGGAAAATTCAGAGCAGCTAGCCTTTACCGCACTTCCCCAACCACAACAGCTATCGGAAAATTCAGAGCAGCTTGCTTTTGCTTCATTTTCTGAGATAGAGGAAAATGCGATAACTCAGGAGAAGACGTTAGCCTTTACCTCACTTCCCGAACCGCAACAGCTAGCGGAAAATTCAGAGAAGTTGGCTTTTACTCCTTTCTTAGAAATAGAGGAAGTAGAAACGGCTCCGGCAACCCCAGTTTCTCTAAACGCTCAACTGAGTCAAAACGATTCATCGCCATCAGAACCGAGAGTATTAGTAGCAGAAATTGTTGTTAGTGGAGTCGATGGAGACTTAAGAAATCGGGTATTTGATGTCATTAGTACTCAAGCCGGACGGACGACAACTCGGACTCGACTGCAAGAAGATATTGATGCAATTTTTGCCACGGGATTCTTTTCTAATGTGCGAGCAACGCCAGAGGATACCCCATTAGGTGTGCGCGTCACATTTGAGGTAACACCTAACCCAGTTTTACGACAAGTTAATATTAATGCCAATCCAGGAACAGATATTCCTTCTGTTGTTCCCCAAGAAGTGATTGACGAAATTTTTGGCGATCAATATGGCAACATTCTTAATCTACGTCGCTTTCAAGTCAGTATTCAAGATTTGAATACCTGGTATCAAGAGAATGGGTATATTTTAGCTCAGGTGGTGGATGCGCCAGATGTGAGTGATGAAGGTACGGTTACCCTAGTGATTCCCGAAGGGGTAATTGAAGGTATTGATATTGTTTATCTGAATCGAGATGGACAGGATACGGAAGAAGATGGAACTCCTGTTAAGGGCAGAACGCGGGAGTTTATTGTTACTCGACAGCTCAGTTTGCAACCGGGAGATATTTTTAATCGCGATACGATTCAAGGGGATTTACAGCGAGTGTTTGGCTTGGGAATTTTCCAGGATGTGAATGTGACGTTAAATCCAGGAACTGACCCCACAAAGGTGGTAGTGGTGCTGAATGTGCAGGAACAAAATACGGGTTCGATCGCCGCTGGTGGTGGTATTAGTTCTGCCAGTGGCTTATTCGGTTCACTAAGTTATCAAGAAACGAACTTTGGCGGCAACAACCAGACCCTGCGTACAGAAGTGCAGCTTGGTACTCGTGATTTTCTCTTTGATGTCAGCTTCAGCGATCCGTGGATTGGTGGAGATCCTAAACGCACATCTTATACTACGAACGGATTTAGGCGGCGGTCGATCTCCCTGGTTTACGATGGTGATGAAGACCCCATTCGCTTAGATAATGGCGATCGCCCCCGCGTGCTGCGTACGGGGGCAGGAATTCGCTTTTCCCGTCCCTTGGGAGAAAATCCCTTAAAACCTGATTGGCTAGCCTCTCTAGGTATACAATACCAGCGGGTTTCCATCCGCGATGCCGATAACGAACTGACGGCTAGAGACGAAGATGGGCAACGTCTAGCCTTCCATAATACCGGTATTGACGATCTCTTCATGCTCCAGTTTGGCATCGTTAGCGATCGCCGCAACAACCCAGCTCAACCCACCACTGGCTCAGTTACCCGCTTTAGTATCGAGCAGTCTATCCCTGTCACAAGCGTTGTCATGAGTCGTCTGCGGGGAAGTTACACCTTCTTTGTCCCGGTCAAATTTACGGATTTCACCGAAGGCCCCCAAGCCCTCGCATTTCAAATTGAAGGCGGTGCAACCTTCGGAGACCTCCCCCCCTATGAAGCCTTCATTCTGGGCGGTCTAGAGTCGGTGAGAGGCTTTGCAGAAGGAGATCTCGGTAGTGGTCGATACTTCCTCGAAGGTACTGCAGAATATCGCTTCCCTGTAAGCCGACTGTTCGGAGGGGTATTATTTGTGGATGCAGCAACAAACCTCGGATCGGGTAATGCTGTGATTGGTAATCCCTCTGGTCGGCGTGGATTACCCGGTTCAGGAGCATCTGCAGGGATTGGTGTACGCATCAATACTCCCTTAGGCCCCATCCGTATTGATTATGGGTTTAATACGGATGGAGGGAGTCGAGTACACTTTGGGATTGGACAAAAATTTTAATCATGGCGATCGCAACTTCCCTCAACCAACCCTTTACCCAATCGGGTGTCGGTTTGCATAGCGGACTGGAAACCCAAGTCAACGTACTGCCCGCAGAACCCGGAAGTGGACGCTATTTTGTGCGCGTCGATCTGCGAGATCGACCCACAATTCCCGCCAGTATCGAAGCCGTCAAATCTACCGTATTATCTACGGAACTCGCCATTGGGGAGACCAGCGTGCGGACAGTAGAACACCTGCTCGCCTCCCTCCTCGCCCTCGGAATCACAGATGCAAGAATCGAGATCAATGGCCCTGAAGTCCCCTTACTCGACGGTTCAGCCGCGCCTTGGGTGGAAGCCATTCGCGGTCATCAACCGGCCCCTCCCGTCCAATTTCCAGTATCAGAAGCCACCTTAACTGAACCCATTTGGATTGCCGATAAAGATGCCTTTGTTGCTGCCATTCCCGCACCCCAACTGCGCTTTACCTATGGCATTGAATTCGACTTAGCGGAGATCGGTCAACAATGGCACAGTTGGCAACCCGATCGCGAATCCTTTAGCACCACCGTTGCTCCTGCTCGCACCTTTGGACTGGCTCACCAAATTGAAACCTTACGGGCGCAAGGGTTAATCAAAGGTGGTAGTCTGGATAATGCCCTCGTTTGCGGCCCTGAAGGTTGGCTCAATCCCCCCTTACGATTTGCCAATGAACCTGCCCGCCATAAACTCTTAGACCTGGTGGGAGACCTGAGTTTATTGGGAGTTCCTCCTGTGGCTCACTATCTGGCATTTAAGGCCAGCCATCACCTTCATGTGCAACTGGCGAGGAAAATTGCCCAACCGATCTAATCCCTATTGTTTATCGTCTAACCCATGTCCACAGAAACCGAGACTAGCCCAGAAACCCCTGCTCTTGATCCAACCAACATCGTTTTCAGTGTCGAAGAGATTCAGAAAATCATTCCCCATCGTTATCCCTTTGCTCTAGTAGACCGGATCATTGCCTATGAGCCAGGCAAATCAGCAGTAGGACTAAAAAACATCACGTTCAATGAACCCCAGTTTCAAGGGCATTTTCCGGGTCGTCCCATTATGCCAGGCGTACTAATGGTTGAAGCCATGGCTCAAGTGGGAGGCATTGTAGTGGTACAAATGGACAATTTTCCAAGCGGATTATTTGCCTTTGCAGGTATCGATAAGGTTAAATTTCGCCGGCCTGTAGTGCCTGGAGATCAGTTAATTATTACTGCAGAAATTACCAAAGCTATGCCAAAACGCGGTTTTGTGATGATGAAAGGGACAATAGAAGTCAATGGTCAAGAAGTCAATGGTAAACCAATTGTAGAAGGAGAGCTGAAATTTGCAATTTTGAGTGAAGAGTAAATAACGATTTGGTGTTAGCAAGATAAGAGAAATCAGAATGGGGGAGATATGACCACCCTAATTCATCCAACGGCAGTGATTCATAGTGGTGCAAAGGTTCATCCGACGGTGAGTGTTGGCCCCTATGCCGTGATTGGGGAAAATGTGACCATAGGGGCAAATACGACTATTGGCTCCCATGTGGTGCTGGAAGGATGGACGGAGATTGGCGAGAGAAATGAGATTTTTCCTGGAGCGGCAATTGGTTTGGCTCCCCAGGATCTTAAGTATGATGGGGGCCAAACTTGGGTCAGAATCGGTAATGATAATTGTATTCGTGAATATGTGACCATTAATCGCGCAACCGCGCCGGATGAAGCAACAGTAATTGGCGATCGCAATTTACTGATGGCTTATGTCCATGTGGCCCATAATTGCTTGCTCGAAAATGAGGTGATCGTAGCCAACTGCACCGCATTTGCCGGTCATGTGCAGGTGGAATCAAAAGCTAGAATTAGCGGACTGTTAGGAGTTCACCAGTTTGTACATATTGGCCAGATGGCGATGGTGGGTGGAATGAGTCGCATTGAGCGAGATGTTCCCCCGTATATGACTGTAGAGGGAAATCCGGCCCGGGTGCGATCGCTCAATGCGATCGGCTTAAAACGCTCTGGATTAACTCAAGAAAACTTTCGCATCCTCAAAGAAGCCTATCGAATGCTCTATCGCTCCGATCTGACCTTTCAACAAGCCCTAGAGCAATTAAGCACTCTACCGAAAACCGAGCAATTAACCCACCTACACCAGTTCCTGCACCTATCTGTCACAGAAAAAGGCCGCCGAGGTCCCATTCCAGGGAATAGGGAATAGGTTGGAGTAGATGGGTGTATGAGCATTAGACAGTACTCCATAACAGGTGAAACTGCATAACCGTTAAACTTTTTAACGATTATGCGGTAGGTTATCCGGATCTAAACCCATCGCAATCAGGCGCTCTCTCAACTCCTGCAATGCGGTTTGTGCTTGTTCTTTTTCTTGTCGTTCCCACTCTTTTTCCTGTCGTTCCCACTCTTTTTCCTGTCGTTCTCGTTCCATTTCCTCTACTTCTGTAAGAATTAAATTCCCCGACTCGTCATAAAAACGCAGCCATAACCGCTCGATTCCTTTATGACTGCCTTGCCACAATCTCAAGCCCAACCCTAACTCTGCTAACCATAATTCCTGGTTTCTTATCTCTAGCTCTTGATACCCACTTTCGTCTAATTGAAAGGCTCGAAAATAGTCCTGTTCTCGTTCATAAACAATATAGTACGGGACGCGTAGAAATTGTTCGTATACTTGCCATTTTGTCGGCGGTTTTGTCAGGTCTCTACGAGTCGTTTCTCCCAAGTCTTCCCGTTGCGTACTCGGTGACAACAGTTCCACCACGATAAACGGATTCACTTCTTCTTGCCAGACGACATAACTCATCCGTAGTTCTTTCTGTTCATACAATCGAGATACTCCCACGACTCCAAACCAGTCCGGACGTTTGTATCTGTTTGTATTCTCTACATCGTAGTAGAGATTCAAATCCATGGCTGAAAATACCTGTTCTGGGGAATAGGTAGCTGGTTGAAAGGTTTGCTCTAACAGTTGAGATTGTATGGGATGATATTGGTCTGGCAAACCCGATTCTCCTACTTCTTCACTCGGTAAGTCGTACATGGTAGGCAGGTCTTCTCTTTTGGGGGTTCTTGAGATGTTATTCTGCCTTTGGGTTAAGTTAACCATAATTACAGGAAAAAGTGCTTTTGTTCTATACTATCGCTTTAAGAAGTCTATTTATGGACTATTCAAGGAAAGGGTAGAATCCTGTTGTCCCTATTCCCTATTCCCCACTCCCTATTCCCATGACCACTATTTTTATCAGTACCGGTGAAGTCTCAGGAGATTTACAAGGCGCTCTGTTGGTGGAAGCCTTGCACCGTTATGGTTCTCAACACGGTTTGGATCTGGAGATTTTGGCTTTAGGGGGAGAGCGCATGGCTGAGGCTGGAGCAACATTGTTGGGTCAAACCACAGGAATTGGTTCTGTGGGACTTTTGGAGGCGTTGCCTTTTGTGATTCCCATATTGAAGATTCAGGAGCAAGTGAAGCGCTATTTACACCAAAATCCTCCAGATGTAATTATTTTGATTGACTATATGGGGCCCAATTTAAGTATTGGTAGCTATTTGCACCGCCATTTGCCCCAAGTACCGATTGTGTACTATATTGCTCCCCAGGTCTGGGTTTGGTCTCAAAATAAACGCGATACCCAAAAAGTAACTGAAATTACGGATGTGTTGTTAGCGATTTTCCCAGAAGAAGCACGATATTTTCGAGAGCATAAGGTTAATGTCAATTGGGTTGGACATCCTTTAATTGACCGAATGCAAACGTTTCCAAACCGCGATCGCGCACGCACTACATTAGGAATAGGAGAAGATGCAACGGCGATCGCCTTAATACCCGCCTCGCGCCGTCAAGAGGTCACCTATTTAATGCCGGTGATGTTTGCAGCGGCACAACAGATTCAGCAGAAACTACCAGACGTTCAATTTTGGGTTCCCTTATCTCTAGCAGAGTTTCGAGAACCGATTGAAAGGGCGATCGCCGATTTTGGACTGCGAGCAACCCTGGTTGATGACCAAGTTCCCGCCGTTTTAGCCGGTGCAGACTTAGCTATTTGTAAATCCGGCACTGTCAATTTAGAGTTAGCTCTACTCGATGTCCCTCAAGTAGTCATGTATCGCTTAAGTCCCCTCACCGCTTGGATCGCTCGCCATATTCTCAAGCTCTCTTTACCCTATGTCTCCCCCGCCAATTTAGTGGAGATGAAACCCATTGTCCCAGAATTTCTTCAAGAGGCAGCTACCCCTGAAGCTATTAGTCAAACTGCTTTAGACTTATTATTGAATCCCCAGATTCGCCAGGAAACTCAACAAGGCTATGCCCAAATGCGCCAAGCTTTAGGAGAACCTGGAGTGTGCGATCGCGCCGCTCAAGCCATTTTTGATTTTTGGAGATCGGGGAATGGGGAATGGTGACAAGCTAATCATCATCTCTTATTCTTCTTCCCACACTACCAAGACCCATTTTTAATTTTTAATTGCTATCAAGTAGACTCTAGGGTAGACCAGACCTCCAGCTTAGTCTTGACTTTGCGAATCACTTCATCCGTAAACTCAGAAGTCGTCATTTGTCCGCCCAGATCGGGAGTGGCTTTCCCCTCATAAATCGCTTCAAAGACCGACTCATAAATCGAGCGTGAGGCACGATCTCCGGCTGGAGTTTTCACATAGGTCAATAGGGCAGCACAAGCTAAAATCATAGCCATGGGATTGGCAATATTTTTACCATAGAGAGCGGGAGCTGTGCCATGGGGCGCTTCTGCCATCACCGTTTTCACCTGCAAGGTATCGGCATCAAAGCCCATGACTAAACTCTCCGAACCGGCAATACTGCCATACATTTGTAACACCATATCGGAGAGTAAGTCCCCATCCCGGTTGAGAGCAGGTATTACCAACGCTTCGCCGCTATTTTGTAGCAAGAGCGCAAATGTAGCATCAATCAGTAGGGGTTGGTAGGCGACATCCGGATAGCGCTGGGCTGCCTCATCCAGTTCTTCCTTAAACATGCCTTCATAGGTGGCACTGACTGTAAATTTTGGCCCGCCAAAGACTTTAGCTCCCGTCCGCTTGGCATGGGTAAATGTAAATTCGGCTACCGTTCGGCAAATGGAACGACTAATCTTGGAGGTGCGCCAAGCAATTTCATCCCCGGTTTCCGTGGTTTCTCGCCATTCCTTCGCGCCATAGGCATCATCTACAGCCATGCGGACGATGGTAATGGGGGCATAAACGCCACCTACCGGTCGAATCTGGGGAATGCGTCTGCCGGTTCGTAAAATCACCGAGGCTCCCAAGGCATCTCGCAAGATGGCATTGGGGCTACCCACATCACCTGGCGTTTCTGGGGTAATGGTGGCAGCCTTCAAAGCCAGTCCCGTTTTACAGGCAACAGTGGCAGCATCCCAAACCACCTGATTGTTACTGGCTCGACGGTTGTCCAAACTCAAATCATAATCGATGAATTCCAGAGGTTGGCCAATTACCCCAGGTTGCAAGACCCGTAAAGCCTCGGCTAGAAGCTCCTCTCCGGTCTGATCGCCATGCATGACAACGATCGCAGGTGTGGGTTGTTGAGTGGGCATAACAAGTGGTCAATCCTTGAACGGGTTTGCTTTGGTTATTGTCGTCGATGGCGATCGCAGACACTGTAAACGCAATTACCAATTATAGATGTGCGTTCAATATCGTTTTTTCCCTTGAAGAGAGGATAAGTCAAAGAGGGCAGGGAATTTGATCGGATCGTAGCAGAATACGGCTAGGATGAATGTAGTGAAACTCCTTATCAGTTTGTAATGGTGAAAAGACAATTGATTTTGCCAGGGGATCAACGATTATACAAATAATGCAATCTTGAAATTTGCATCAGACCCATCCCACTACAACTCTAGAGAGGAGCCGAGTAACTGCTAAGGAAACAGCAAAATGTTACAGTGCTTGTTAGCCAATACTCCATTAAGAATTATCCTGATTGTTCCTTTTGTGGTACAAATTACAGTAGCAGTTAGTCTTACGGCGTGGCTTTCAATTCGGAATGGACAAAAGGCGGTTGATAATGTTGCTGACGATCTTTGGCAGGAGATCGCAGCCCGAACCGTAAGCTATGTTACTCAATATACTCGAATTCCTCAAGGCGTTATTGCCGATACCCTGGCTCATCAACAGTTAAACCTAACCGATCTAACCGACATAGACCTATTAACTCGGTATCTCTGGCACCAGATGCAGCATCATAAGGGGTTATTTATCACTGCCGTTGGTTATGAAACTGGGGAAGTCGTGGGGGTTGGGGTGACAAAAGAGGGGCAAATGGCCATCCGAGCTATTGACCCTGGCCAAACCCAACTCCATACCTATGCCGTTTCTGGACAAGGCGATCGCGGAGAACGAATAAGCGTCGATAACTTTGACCTCAAGAGTCGTCCCTGGTATCGGAATGCGGTGATGGCTGGCCAGTTGACCTGGACAGACATTTACCCAAACCACGATCCGCCCTTCAATATTCTCAGTGCGGTGAGTCCCTTGTATGATACGGAAACTAAGCAACTGATTGGAGTCACCAACGCCACACTTTCACTCTGGCAAATCAGTAACTTCTTAGAACAGCTCGAAATCGGGCGATCGGGTCAAATTTTTATCATGGAGCGTACAGGCGATTTGGTCGCCTCCTCTACTGGCGAGCCGCTTTCTCAAATTGACCCAACGGTTGAGAGCAAAACGTGGAAGCGATTGAATGCTCTCGAGAGCAGCGATGCACAAGTGAGGCAAACCGCAGAACATCTCATTGAGCAATTTGGCAATCTCCGTCAGATTCAACAAGTCGAACGCACTGAATTCATCGCCAATGGAACACGGGAAATTGTGCAGATTACACCCTTTTCTGACGATTTGGGGTTGGACTGGCTGATTGTCATTGTTGTGCCCGAATCTGACTTTATGGCGCAGATTCATGCCAACACCCGTAATACCCTGTGGCTGTGTCTAGGGGCACTAGCCCTAGCCACTGCCTCTAGCATTCTCACAGCTCGCTGGATTACCGAACCGTTGCTGCGGCTCAACCAGGTGGCAAAGGAGATTACCCAGAAGTCCTTAAGGTCTACATCGTTCCCAGAGGAGATGGCTACCAGCCGTACCCGTGAAGTGAGTGAGTTAAGTCACTCCTTCAAGCAGATGACCCAACAACTCCAGGAGTCCTTTACCGTGTTACAGCAGAGCGAGGCTAACTTCAAAAACGTGGCTGCCAACGTGCCGGGAGCAATATTTCACTACATTTTGTATCCCGATGGTACGGATAAAGTCCTCTATATGAGTCCAGGTTGTTATCAGCTTTGGGAAATTGAAGCCCATATAGTTGAGGCAAATACCAGTATTCTCTGGGAGATGGTTGACCCAGAAGATTTGTCTGGGATGCACGCTTCAATCATGAAATCTGCCCACACCCTGGACAGGTGGAATTGGGAATGGCGCATTACCACCCCATCGGGTCGTCGCAAATGGCTACAGGGAATCGGTCAACCGACCCAGAACCCAGATGGTTCGGTACTTTGGCATACACTGATTCTGGATGTGAGCGATCGCAAAGCGGCTGAAATCCAACTCCAGGATTTAACCAATCGATTAGAGTTAGCGACTCGAGCGGCAAAGATCGGGATTTGGGATTGGGATGTGGTCACTAATTGCCTCCTTTGGGATGAACGTATGTATGAACTCTATGACATTCCCCCTGGAGACTTTTATCAAATCTATGAAGCGTGGGAAACGGCACTGCATCCGGACGATTTGGAGGCCTCTCGATCTGCCCTACAACAAGCGCTCAATGGGGAGAAAGATTTTAATTGTGAATTCCGAATCCGATGGTCAGATGGCACAGTTCGCTACATTGAAGCCCATGCCATTGTCCAGCGAGATGCCCAAGAGCAACCGGTGCGAATGATTGGGGTGAATTTTGATATCAGCGATCGCAAACAGGCAGAAGAACAGTTAATTTATAGTGCCCTTCACGATACGCTCACCGATTTACCCAATCGGGCACTGCTCACCAGTCGATTGGAGTTGGCGATTCAAAGAGCGCAGCGATCGCACACCTATCATTTTGCCGTGCTGTTCCTCGACCTGGATCAATTCAAGGTAATCAATGACAGCCTGGGGCATCTGGTTGGGGATGAGCTACTCTTGATGGTCGCCCAAAAGCTGCAAAGCACCATTCGACTCACCGATGTAGCTGCTCGTTTGGGAGGAGATGAATTCGTCCTTCTACTCGAACAGATTCCCGACGTCTCAACCGTTATCCATATTGCTGAACGCCTATTAGCCGAGTTTAATCGCCCCACTCCCATCGACGGTCATAACATCTTTGTCACCACTAGCATTGGTATTGTTTGGGGATCAAATACTTACACTGAAGCCTCCGATTTACTTCGGGATGCTGATATCGCTCTCTATCGAGCCAAAGCTAAAGGTCGCAATCGATACGAAATTTTTGACGCTGAGATGCACGTCCAGGCAGTGAAACGCATGACCCTGGAGCATGACCTCCGAACGGCGATCGACCAACAGGAATTTATCCCTTACTACCAGCCTATTGTCGATCTCAATACACGACAGCTCACTGGGTTTGAAGTTCTCATTCGCTGGCAGCACCGGGTACGAGGCTTTATTTGTCCTGCCGACTTTATTCCCATCGCTGAAGAAACTGGGCTGATTGTGCCGATTAGTAAGTGGGTATTGCAGTCAGCCTGCGAGCAAGTTGCTCTCTGGCAGCGCCAATTCCCAGATCGCGAAGATCTTAGAGTGAGTATTAATTTGTCAGGGCAAGACTTACGGCAAGGTACTCTGGTGGAAACGATTCGACAAACACTCACTCAATCTCAGTTGTCAGCGACTTCATTAACGTTAGAAATTACTGAGAGTCTGTTGATTGAAAATATCAAAGCTACTATCCACTTGCTGGGACAATTAAGAGATTTAGGGATTCGCATCAGTATTGATGATTTTGGGACTGGGTATTCGTCCCTGAGCTATCTTTACAATTTGCCTGCCGACTATCTCAAAATTGACCAATCTTTTGTCGGGAAAATGCGGCCAGGGGACAAAAACTACAAAATTGTGCAAGCAGTGGTGAGTATGAGCGATCAGTTGCAGTTAGAGGCGATCGCCGAAGGCATCGAAATGGAAGAACAGTTAGCTTGGCTAAAAGCACTCGGCTGCGAATTGGGCCAGGGGTACTTCTTCTCACGACCCCTAACCCCAATCGCCGCGACCGATCTCTTAGCCACCAGACGCACATTGTAAGGGAATAGGGAATAGGAAATTTCTCCGTATCCTCGTGTCTCCGTTTCCCTCACTCCCTCACTCCTTACCATGTGTGGATATCCCTACCTCGAAACCTGACCTAAAACCTGATATATGTGGAAGAGGTTAGCACTCTCTTAGTTAGAGTGCTAAATTGGCTGATGATATCACGTAAACCTAACCCTAAAGGTGTATGGCTAAAATCGTCTCATTTAAGGAAGAATCGCGCAAAGCCTTAGAAAAAGGTGTAAACGCCCTAGCGGATGCCGTCCGCATTACTCTTGGCCCTAAAGGTCGGAATGTGCTGTTAGAAAAGCAATTTGGTGCGCCCCAAATCATTAATGATGGGATCACCGTTGCTAAAGAAATTGAACTCGAAGATCCCCTAGAAAATACCGGAGCGCAACTGATCCGGGAAGTGGCTTCCAAAACCAAAGACACGGCGGGAGATGGAACCACCACCGCCACCGTTTTAGCTCAAGCCATGGTAAAGGAAGGGTTAAAAAATGTAGCTGCTGGTGCAAACCCCGTAGCGCTACGTCGGGGAATTGAAAAAACCATTGCCCACTTAGTCACAGAAATTCAAGCCATTGCCAAACCTGTAGAAGGAGAGGCGATTGCCCAAGTCGCCACCGTTTCTTCTGGCAATGACGAAGAAGTCGGGCAAATGATTGCCAAAGCCATGGAAGCGGTAACCAAAGATGGTGTGATCACCGTTGAAGAATCCAAATCCTTGCTCACGGAGCTAGAAGTGGTTGAAGGGATGGAAATCGATCGCGGTTATCTCTCTCCCTATTTCATCACCAACAGCGACCAAATGACGGTGGAATATGAGAATGCTAAACTCCTACTCACCGACAAAAAAATCAGTTCCATTCAAGACTTGGTTCCCGTTTTAGAAAAAATGGCTAGAGCCAGTCAACCCCTACTCATTATTGCCGAAGACATTGAAGGCGAAGCTCTAGCTACCCTAGTGGTGAATAAAGCTAGAGGTGTGCTGAATGCTGCTGCCGTTAAAGCCCCTGGATTTGGCGATCGCCGCAAACAAATGCTGCAAGATATCGCCGTATTAACCGGGGGTCAAGTCATTTCCGAAGAAGTTGGCTTAAGCCTCGATACCGTCGAGCTAGACATGCTCGGAACTGCCCGCAAAATCAGCATCGACAAAGACAGCACCGTCATCGTTGCCGAAAACAACACCCAAGCCGATGTCGAAAAGCGGATCGCCCAAATTCGTCGCCAACTCGACGAAACCGACTCCGACTACGATAAAGAAAAACTCCAAGAGCGGATCGCCAAACTCGCTGGTGGTGTTGCTGTAATCAAAGTTGGTGCAGCCACCGAAACCGAACTCAAAGACCGCAAACTCCGCATCGAAGACGCACTCAACGCGACCAAAGCCGCCGTTGATGAAGGCATTGTTCCCGGAGGCGGAACCACCTTAATTCACCTCTCCAACAAAGTTGAAGAACTCAAAGGACAATTAACCGCCGAAGAACAAATTGGTGCAGAGATCGTCGCTCGTGCCCTAGCTGCTCCCCTACGTCAAATCGCTGATAATGCTGGCGTTGAAGGTTCAGTCATCGTTGCCCATGTACGGACAACCGAATTTAATGTGGGCTACAATGCCGCCACGGGTGAATATGTAGACATGATTGCCGCTGGTATTATTGACCCCGCTAAAGTCGTTCGCTCTTCCGTGCAAAATGCAGGTTCCATTGCTGGAATGGTTTTAACCACTGAAGCGTTAGTGGTCGAAAAACCTGAACCCAAAGGTGCTGCTCCCGATATGGGCGGCATGGGCGGCATGGGCGGCATGGGTGGCATGGGTGGCATGGGTGGCATGGGTGGCATGGGTATGATGTAATTACCCATGGAAGGTTTTCCCATCCATTTCACCTAACTTTTGGCAGCTTGCTCGTAAGAACAAGCTGCTTTTAGTATACAGAGCTTCATCCTAGGGAATAGGAAATTGGAGAAATTTATGCAAGTTCAAGTTCAGCAGAGTTTTCATTTCCCCAATTTTGCGGTTGGGCAAGTGATTCGAGAATATCTGGAACGCAGTAAGATAGAGGGACGTAATCGAGCAATGAAAGAATTTCGCGATTGACTCAGAAAGCAGCCAGTTTATAGGGAATAGGAATAGGGCATGGAAAATACTAGACCCACTAGCACAAACCTCTCCCTATTTCCGCTTCCCAGAAGCAGAATCAAACCTTAGCTGAGATAACCCATTTCTACCAGTCTATTCCAAACTTTATCCACACTTTCAGATAATTCTTCGAGATCCGTGCGGCATTCAATTTCTGGGTTTTCTGGGGGTTCATAGGGGTCAGAAATACCGGTGAATTGTTTAATTTCCCCAGCTCTGGCACGTTTGTACAATCCTTTCACATCCCGTTCTTCACAAATAGCTAAGGGAGCATTAACAAACACTTCCACAAAATCGCCAATTCTCTGACGCACTTCTTCTCGAATGGCTCGATAGGGAGAAATTGCAGAAACTAAAACAATCACCCCATTTCGGGTTAATAGATGGGAAACAAACCCAATGCGGCGGATATTTTCGTCTCGGTCTTCTTTGCTAAAGCCTAATCCTTTGGTGAGGTTTGTACGAACAATATCCCCATCTAGGACTTCTAATTTAACGTCAGCAGCGCGTAGTTTTTTTTCTAGGGCTTGGGTAATGGTGGTTTTACCAGCGCCACTGAGACCAGTAAACCAGATTGTAACACCACGGTGATTCATACGAACAAAAAGTTTTAAGATTTAGATCTACTGTACTATTTTCTGGTCAACTTGCGAAAGTCAGGAGCGCTACGCGCTGGTAATGGGTAATAGGTAATGGGTACGGGAGCAAGGAGTAGAAGAATGAGTTAATCCTCAGTTCTGAAAATTTATTCCCTATTCCCTATTTCCTAGTGCGTCGCACTCTTAGCGGTCATAGGATTGGGTTAAGTGTAGCAGGCGATCGCCTAATTCCTGACTCAACATCCCTGGATCGGCATAGCGCCAACGCCAATTTCCAGCACTGACACTCGGATCGTTCATTCGTCCTTGGTTATCTAAACTGAATAAATCTTGTAGGGGGAGAATTGCCCAAACGGCTACCGCGCTCAAGGCTATACGGATTAACAGCCAAGAAATCTCAGTAATTTCTTCTGGGGAACTATAACCGAGATATTCGGCTAAATGCTGTTTTTCTTTTTGGCTCGCCTTTTCCCACCACCCCACTGCCGTATCATTATCGTGAGTTCCCGTATAGCAAATGGCATTTTGGGGATAATTATGGGGCAAATACGCATTATCAGATCCTCCTCCAAACGCAAATAGGAGAATTTTCATTCCTGGAAAGTTAAAATGATCCCGTAATTTTTCCACTTCTGGCGTAATAATGCCCAAATCTTCCGCTAAAACGGGTAAATTGCCTAATTCCTCACCCAAGGTTTGGAAAAACTCAAATCCTGGAGCCTTTACCCATTCTCCATTCATGGCTGTTTCTTCACCCGCAGGTACTTGCCAATAGGCTTCAAAGCCTCGGAAATGGTCAATCCTGACGACATCCACATATTGCAGTGTGGCTCGGAAGCGTTCAATCCACCAAGCATAATTCGTTTCTTGTAATTTATTCCAATCATAAACTGGATTCCCCCACAATTGCCCTGTGGCACTAAAATAATCCGGAGGTACGCCCGCCATCCATGCCGGTTCTAAGGTTTGGGGATCTAACTTGAAAATTTCGGGATTTGCCCAGACATCGGCGCTATTGTGGCAGACATAAATCGAAACATCACCGATAATTTGAATGCCTTTTTCGTTGGTGTACTGGCGCAGATTTTGCCACTGTTCAAAAAACTTGAATTGCAGAAATTGATGGTATAGGATGGAATCAGCAAGGGTTTCTTTTTTACGGGCTAGGCTCTGGGGTTCGCGACGAGCAAGCGATCTTTCCCAATGATTCCAAGCTTGTCCCCCATTCTCCTCCATCAGGGACATAAATAACACATAATCATCTAACCAACTGGCCTGTTCCTGACAAAATTGAGTAAAGTTAGTCAAGGCAGGATTTTCCTCTTCTGCTAACTGTTCTTTAAAGGTTTCATAGGCCTGTTTGAGGAATCCATATTTATGGGAAATCACGCGATCGAAATTTACTCGGTTGGGGCTGATATCTTCTCCACTTAGAGGAATTAATTCTTCGGAATTTAATAATCCTTCTGCGGCTAATTGCTCTAAGCTAATCATCAAGGGATTACCTGCAAAAGCACTGTAATTCATCGTGTAAGGAGAATGTTCATAACCGGTTGGTCCTAGGGGCAAAATTTGCCATATTTTTTGCCCACTCCGAGCGAGGAAATCAACAAATTGATAAGCATTCTCTCCTAAATCGCCAATTCCAAAGGAACTGGGGAAGGAAGTCGGGTGTAATAAGATGCCACTTGCGCGTTCAAAAGCCATAGGAATTACAAACTCTACAAGAGATACGGACGATCGGTCTTCTCCATAGAATAAGACAAAAAGTCCCTCGCGATCGCTGGGGCAGATTTGTTGTTTTTTTATTCATCTGCTCATTTTCTTGAGCTACTCCTATTTTTTTGCTTCAGGTATTAAAATGAAAAATCAAGAACATTGGACAATAGAAGAAATGTGCCACTCCATCCTCAAAGACGATCCCCTTTGGTTTAAAGATGCGATTATTTATGAAGTTCCTGTCCGGGCTTTTGCCGATAGTAACGGAGATGGTATCGGTGATTTCGGTGGACTCAAGGACAAACTGGACTACATCCAAGAATTAGGGGTCACTGCCCTGTGGATACTGCCCTTTTTCCCGTCTCCCCTCAAAGACGATGGCTATGATATTGCCGATTATAATAGCGTCAATCCCATTTATGGAAATCTAGAGGACTTCAAAGAGTTCTTGCGCGAGAGCCATAAACGAGGCATTCGAGTCATTATCGAATTAATCGTTAACCATACCTCTGACCAGCATCCTTGGTTTCAGCAAGCTAGAAAAGCACCTCCAGGGTCACCAGAGCGAGAGTTTTATGTATGGAATGATAACCCTAGTAAATATCAAGGCGCTCGGATTATTTTCCAAGACTTTGAACATTCTAACTGGTCTTGGGATTCTGTAGCAAATTCCTATTATTGGCATCGATTTTATGCCCATCAACCAGACCTAAACTATGAAAATATAGCGGTGCAGAAAGCTATTTTAGAGGTGGTGGATTTTTGGTTAGAGATGGGAGTTGATGGTCTGCGCTTAGATGCAGTTCCCTATCTATATGAGGAAGAAGGAACGAATTGCGAAAACTTACCCCAAACCCATACATTTTTGCAGGATCTGCGCAGCCATATTGATGAAAAGTTTCCCAACCGCATGTTACTGGCTGAAGCGAATCAATGGCCTGAAGATGCGGCTGCCTATTTTGGCCGGGGTGATGAATGCCACATGAATTTTCATTTTCCGTTGATGCCGCGTCTGTTTATGGCATTGAAAATGGAAGATAGTTTTCCAATCATAGATATCTTACAACAAACCCCCCAAATTCCGAATAACTGTCAATGGGCGCTATTTCTGCGAAATCATGATGAATTGACCTTAGAAATGGTCTCGGATGAAGACCGAGATTATATGTATCGCGTCTATGCCCAAGATCCGCAAGCGAGGATTAATTTAGGGATTCGTCGCCGCTTAAGTCCCTTAATGGAGAACGATCGCCGCCGGATAGAATTACTCAATAGTCTGCTCTTTTCCTTACCAGGAACCCCCGTCCTCTATTATGGGGATGAAATTGGCATGGGGGATAATATTTATTTGGGCGATCGCAACGGAGTCCGTACCCCCATGCAATGGAGCGCTGATCGCAATGCTGGATTTAGCCGCACCAACCCCCAACGCCTCTACGCTCCTCCGATTCTCGACCCTGAATACCATTACGAAGCGATCAACGTCGAAGCCCAACGCAGCAATACAAACGCCCTCTGGTGGTCAATGAAACGGCTGATCGCCACCCGGAAACGGTTTCAATCCTTCGGTCGAGGAAGCTTTGAATTTCTGTATCCCGACAACCGGAAAGTATTAGCCTTTACCCGCACCTACGCGGGCGAACATATCCTAGTGGTGGCGAACCTCTCCCGGTTCGTGCAAACTGTCGAGCTAGACCTATCCCCCTTCCAAGGGATGAAACCGGTAGAAATCTTTGGCCGTACGGAATTTCCAGCGATCGCCGATAGTTCCTATTTTCTCAGCCTCAGTCCCTACGCTTTCTACTGGTTCACCCTACAAATCGAAGAAAACTTAACCCCAAATCCCGTTCCTGTTACCCAACTCCCCACCCTAGAAGTCCCGACAGGCCCCTGGCCAAGTGCATTTTATCAAAACGATCCCAAAACCCGCTTTGAACTCCATCTACCCCACTATCTGATTACTCGCTCCTGGTTTACGGGTAAATCGCGCACCATTCAATCCACACAAATTGTGGATGTGATTCCCATTCCTTACCAAAACCGAGAAGCTCAGATTCTGCTCATTCAGGTCAACTATACTGAAGGCGCAGCCGAAACCTATGCTTTTTCGATCGCATACGAAGCCATCAGTGTTGAGGAAGACCCCATGTATAGCGATCGCATGGTTGCTAAAATCAACGTGCAAGAATTCGGCGAAACCGGTATTTTATACGAAGCCAGCGCCGATCCAGACTTCCTCAGATTCATGTTAGAGGCGATCGCCAACGGTTGGCAATATCAAGGCATTGAAGGCAAAATTGTCCCCTATCTGTTTAAAACCCCAGATCAATTAGAGCAAGGCATAGAAGCCTTCGATCCCCACGTGTTGCGAGGCGAACACAAACATACTTCAATTATCTATAGCGATCCTCAATCTGAAGTCGATCGCCATCATCTAGTTCTCAAACTCTTCCGGCAGATTGAAGAAGGAATCAATGCCGACCTGGAAATTGGGGAATTTCTCACCCGTAGAATTAGCTCAGACCTCGAACCGAACCCCAAAACCTTCTCCCTGCGATCTGGCCAAATTACCCCCTTTTATGGTTCCCTAGAATATCATCGCCCCGGTAAACCCTCCATGACCATTGGCGTATTGCGCGACTTTATTCCCGACATCCGCGACGGTTGGTCATACACCCTCGATAATTTGCGGGGTTATTTCGAGCAAGTCATGGCTACTCCCATTGAAATTGCCGACCTACCCTTACCTAACCTCAAGGACTTTACCCTAGATGTCACCTCAAAATCGACCGACTTAGACTTAGAGAGCCATGATTCGATAGCTGAGATTCCCGAACTCGTTTACTCCCTGATCGGATCTTACCTTAGCTCCGCTGAACGTCTGGGCCAATACATGGCTGAATTCCATCTAGCCCTAGCCTCCGATCGCGAAAATCGCCACTTTGCCCCAGAACCCTTTTCTTCCTTTTATCAACGGTCAATTTACCAATACATGCGGAACCTGAGCGGTAAAACCCTCCTGTTTTTGCAAAAGCGTCTCAACCGACTGCCCGAAGACTGGCAATCGATCGCGATGGACTTAATTAATCGCAAAGACCAATTATTAAAACGCTTTGGCTCGGTCATCGACTTAAAAATTACTGCCCTGAGAACCCGTTGTCATGGGGATTATCACTTAGAACAAGTCCTCTATACCGGTAAAGACTTTGTGATCACCAACTTTGAAGGAGAAACCAATCGACCCTTGAGCGAACGACGCATGAAGCGATCGCCCCTGCGAGATGTGGCTGGAATGCTTCAATCCTTCCACTATGCTGCCAGCGTCGCCCTGCAACAAGAAGTTGATAATGGCATGATTGACCCCGACAACTTGTCCGACATGGAGCAATGGTCAGACTTTTGGTGCAGTTGGGTTAACCTCGTCTTTGTCAAAGCCTATCTGCAAACCGCTAGCCAAGGTCACTTCCTCCCCGATACTTCGCGAGAAATGCAAGTTTTGCTCGACGCTTACATCCTAGAAAAATCCGTCTACGCCATCTCCTACGAACTCACCCATCGTCCCCATTGGGTGAAAATTCCCCTTTCTCGCACCTTAAAATTATTGCAAGTTCCCAATATGTCCTATCTGATTCCTCTGCTTCACTCCCGTGAACAATGAACAATGAACAATGAACAATGAACAATTAAGGGCATCTCTCAATTTGTAGGGTGGGCATTGCCCCACCTTACCTGCCAATATCGAATTCTTAAATGTCTGGATCTTGTTTTCATATTACAGTGCGCTGTAATAACCGAGAATTTCGCTTAACCCGGTTAAACACTTGTCATTGCTTCCCTGCGGTCGCAATGACAACTCGAATCTACAATCAACAATGTACCTCATAGCAGC
>DDLS01000175.1 GCA_002340255.1 Cyanobacteria bacterium UBA2566 | reverse complement strand
GCATTATTCAGATAACTTAACTTTAGATTGAGATGGCACAACTTAGGAACGATCCTGACATAGAGGATCTCATTGTCCGGCACTAGCCTTAAGATAAGCCCCCTGCCCCAAATGCTGTAGCTTGGGATAACAACTGCGGTAATTCTCCTCGCTTACAAATAACCACAGAATACGAGTCCGCCGATTCTGTGGTGGAATGGGGCAAGGAGCATAACCATCCGTGTAAATAATTAGTCCATCGTAATCCCGATGTTCCTCCAGATACGCCAAAACTGGGTCAAAATTTGTCCCGCCTCGTCCGGTTAATTGCACTTCCTTTTTGGCGCGGCGGAACGTCATCACATCGGCGGTAATCTTGGTATCAAATTGGATCGCATCGATCGCCGGCACGCCATAGTTAAAAAAGCGATTCACCACCGAAAACCCCTGCTGTAGCTCCTTTGTCCCCATGGAGCCGCTCACATCAATGGCAAAGAGTAAACGGGTGCTAAACTCGCGACGACTACCCATGTAGGCGAACCCATACCGGCGATTCGGCTTCATGCGGGTTAGCCTGCGCTGTTGGCTGAGGATAGAGGTGCGAAACTTGCGTAGAACTGCCCGATAGTCGAGTTTTGGGTGCAGATTTGCCAAAATCCGTTCCCGCAATTTGCCGCCAATGCTGCCCCAACTGTCATTGGCTTGAGCCATTCTCACCAGATCGTCTAGGCGATCGCTCAACAATTCATCTCGATCCCACTGGCCAGTGTTTTCCACACCGATCGAGCTTGGATCGGTATAAATCGCGAGTAAATCTGAGGGGCGATCGCTAGGGATTGAAGTCGGTTCAGATTCAGAAGAGCCAGGAGAGCCGGATGCAAGTGCAGCATTCGCTTCCCCCATGCCTACTCCTGGCACTCCAGAGGCTGCTCCCTGTGGATTGGAGGACTGTTGGTCGAGCAATTTGTGGTAATAAAACTCGAAGAATTGTTGGTCATAGGCGCGATCGCTAAAGACATCCCGCGCCCGAGGAAATGGCAACTCGGTTTGCAAGTATTCCTGAAGCGTTAAATTGCTAGCAGCATAGCTAATTGCGGAGTGGGCTTGGCGACGACTGTAGGGGTGTTTGAGCAGAATCCGTAGGGCTTCAAAGCGCAGGGTGGCTTCTAGGTGGCGATCGCTCAACTGCTGAATAAACTCCGGATTGTACTCAATTCGTCCCCGTTGCACGCGAATCGTTTGGATGCGCGGCTCAGACACCAAAGCGTGACTTGTCCAGACAGCCAGAAGCAGAGGCTCAACCAGCAGCCACTTTTCTACAATTCGAGCAATACGGTGACGGGCGATCGGTTTCATCATAATAATAGATCGTACAGAGATTAAAAGAGAAAGAGGTCGGAGAAACCAGGTTTCTGGCGAACAATTGGGGTTCAAACCTCGATCGCTTCCAAATACTCCGACAAAAAATCAATCAGATCCATCGATTCAGCGACAAAGCCCATGGCATCGCTAAATTTGGGCCCCTGAATCAGAGAGGAAAAATGAGCGATCGCCTCCTGTTGTTTGGCTTTGGCGAGATACTGGAGATATTTCAACAGATTCTTGCGGGCATTCTCTGCTTTATTGTCAGGGCAATGCCCAGCATTGAGCCAGAGTAAAACCCGTTCGTTCAAACTAGCAAAGTCCTGAATTTCCAGGTCTTTGAGCTGTTTGGAATGTTTAGCAAACTGCAACAGAAGTTGTTCTGGACTCAAACCCCGTTGAGTCGCGAGGCTTTGGCGAAAGGTGATACTGGCGCGAGTCCCCACCATACCGGCAATCAGTTTGAAGTGAATGTCCTCCAGCTTTGTATGATTGCGAACAAAATTCGCAACTTTCACCCAAGCGCGGCGATCGGGGGTTTTCACCAGTCCGGCGGTGGCGATCGCCATATCCGCATCGGGATTGTCGCCGTCGAGATAGTCTGGATGCTGTTGGATAAAGGTTAACACCCGCGCATCGATATTGCGATCGGAAGCCCAGAGTAGCCAATCTTCCACTGTCGGCGCAAACTCGTAGAGATTAAACCGCGACACCAGCGCCGGATCGAGTTCTGTCAGTTGATATTCTTCTCCCGCATTCACCGCAGCAATCACAATACTGCCAGAAGGTAGTGCTCTACCGGCTAAAGTTTTGTTCAGAGTCAGGTCTTGAACGGCTTGCAAAATTTCGGGTCGGGCGCGGTTAAGCTCGTCTAGGAAGAGCACCACGGGGCGATCGGGTTCCGGCCACCAGTAGGGCGGTAAAAACACCGATCGCCCAGTTTTCTCGTCTTTGTGCAACAAGCCAATCAAATCCCCCGGATCGCTCATTTGACCCAAAAAGAACGGGATTACTGGCAGATTCTGGCGCTGACTGTAGAAATGGCTAATCATTTCCGATTTGCCAATACCATGCTTGCCCACCAGGAGGATATTTTGCTCCGGTGGAGTTAGTTCCAGAACTTGATAGAGTTCCCTCGCATCAATACGAATCATTGTCTTCGACCTTTACCCTTTCACTACAAATCCTGATGACGAATCCAGCTAGAGCGGCCGTAGCCCCGCTTAAGACGAGTTGTAAAACGAACACCACTGTTGTAAGTCTCGCGCAGAGCCTGAATTGCGGTTCGCAATTTGGGTAAAACTTCCTTGAACTGGTTAAAGGGAATCAAAATGGCAAAATAGTCGTTGTTGTCAGACAGACGAATAATCAGCTTGAGCTTAACGGTATCGACTTCGGTGGCAAAGTCAAATTGATCTTCCTTAGCAATTTTACGCACCTGAGCCAAGATAGCTTGCACTTTCAAGTCTTTCTGTTTTTGGCGCTTGGCAGCTTGTGCTTTTTGCCGGTCAACCCTCTGGAAAAATGCTTGGATCAGGGCAACCATCTCACTCAGGTCTGAAACGGGGGCGGGCGATCGCTCTCCCCCTAACTCTACCCAGAGCTGTTGCTCCGGACTCATGAACAGATGTAAATGGGTGTGATTTCGATACCAACGCTCGCTGGATTCTTCGAGTAAAATACAACAACAGAGGGTATTGCTGGGGGTCTGCTCTGTACTTGATCTTCTTTGAAAACGATGGTAATGGTGACAGTTATTATGCCGCTCTGCGCCGGCGAGAGGCTCAACTCGCGCCAACAAGTCTTCTGCTAGATCTTTAGCCTGTTCGAGATTAACGCTAAGGGGTTTTGTCCCGGATATATTCTCCCGGAGGAGCTTTTGCAAACTTCGTGATGTGATGGACATAAGATAAACGACCTTCTTTCACTCAGATTCGGCAATTTTGCGCACAAAGCGACTCCACAGGAGTATCGCCACCAACCCACTTTCGATTATATCGACTCGCGATCGATTTTATCTTGAGCAAAGGAGCTTATCGCTGGGAATTATGGGGTTCCTGGTGTTGGCAGCGTAATGCCAAACAGAATAGCGAAAACTTTCTGTAACTGATTATTCGGCTTTGGTAATATCAAAGCCGATTGCCACCTGGTCATTCTCAGCAAATTTAATTATGAAATAGTATCTAAAAAAACTATTGTTTTTCCTGCATGGGCTATTCAGCCCTGAGCATTGACTTCATGCCCTATTCCCTGGTGGGGCACTATATGTTAATATTTTTTTCAATTCTGAAAATCATGCCCCGTACTGTTGGAGAGGAAAACACACTTATGGAAGCAGCACTGCTGTTGGCAAAATTACCTGAAGCCTATTCAGCCTTTAGCCCACTAATCGATGTTTTGCCTGTAATTCCTATCTTTTTCTTACTGCTGGCCTTTGTTTGGCAAGCAGCAGTTGGGTTTAAATAGAGTTTAAGATAAATGTAAAATCAGAAACATTTATTTCCCTAGAGACAGGTTTGAAGCCTGTCTCATTTTTATGTATCTAGCGTTTGCCAAGGGTATTTTGGAAAGCGGGACGTTCGGATAAACGCTGGATGTACTCCGTAATGGCTGGATACTCACTCAAATCAAGCTTGAGCATCACAGGCATATAGAAGAGAAGCGATCCGACTGCCACATCAGCTACGGTAAGCCGATCGCTGAGTAAAAACGGTTGAGCTTGTAGACGTTGATTTAGGGGAGGCATAAAGTCCGCCAAGGCGCGATCGCGGGATGCTTCAATAAACACCCCTGGCCCCAAACTAGCATTGGCAAAGATCGTCCACTGGTTCATCTGTGCGATCTCTTGCACCGATCCCTGAGCATTGCCATACTGGAGAGCCAGATACATTAAAATTGCCCCAGATTCCCAAATGGTAAAATCGCCATCTACGAGGGCAGGCACCTTTCCCATGGGATGAATTGCCAAATAGTCCGGTTTCTTATGTTCTTGCCCTTGGATGTCCACAGCAATCAATTCATAGGGAACACCCAGTTCCTCTAAATACCACTGAACTAAAGTTCCACGAGTTCGCGGGCCACCATAGAGTTTGATCATTCCTTAAAGTACCTTATGGGTATGTTCGTGTTGTTTTACATTATCTTCTGTGCGAACCACATTCGTCATATTTAAAACTCGTTTGCGCTCCGTGGAAAAGTTAAAATCTTGATGACAAGTGCCGATGGGAATTTTCGCTTTAGCAGTTTGATGACTGGGAACCTTATAACTGCGAACAGCGGCGATCGCTCGTTCTACAAACTCGTCACAGAACTGGGGCTTCTCTGGGAACTCGGTCGGTTTTTGGGGGGTCTGATGGATCAGTACCGTACCTAATGTGGTTCCCAAGGCCATTTCATAGGAGGTGGGAATTCCCTTAAATAAAGCTTCTAGAGCGGCTGAAGGGATCGGTTCTATTACTTTAACCGGATAGACCTCTCCATCTTCCTTAATAAAGCAAGTGGCCAAGCCAAGGACTAAATAATCATCCCCGGATACATCGGGGGCATTGGGATAGGTTTGTTCAGCAGTCATAAGGGTAAGGGATATAAATCAATGGATTGGATATCAACCTAACTAGGAGGAAGCAAGAGTTTAAGCGCTCTCCCAAACCGAAAGTAACAGAGACCTCGATCAGCGCACCCCGCTATTCCATCTGTTGCATCTTACCATTAGCCACCTGAGTAACTGGTACATTCGCACTTTTTCCGTCAGGATTTCCCCCTTACAGTGAAGGTATCAAAGATAAAGTACAGTCATTCATTGAGGTACAGTTCATGGGCATCAATCTTTCTACTTCTAGTGTTGATTCTTTCGGAGGTTTATATCCAAGGCAACCTCAACCGACAACAGAAAGCCCCCCCGTTAATCGAAAATTGAGCCAACAAGCTAAAACTCGCTTAGAACAAGGGGACTATTTAGGTGCTATTGACCTGTTAACTTGTCTGATTGAAGCCGATCCCACTTGTGCCGATCACTACAATAATCGCGGATATGCCCATTTTCAGGATGGAGAGGTGGAAGAGGCGATCTCCGACTATAGCCAAGCGATCCAACTGAATCCTACACTCGATCGAGCGTATAATAATCGTGCCAATGCCTACGCTCGTCTAGGAGATCTCTACGCTGCTCTGCTCGACTACGATCAAACGTTAGATTTAAATCCCTTAAAAATCCAAGCTTGGATTAACCGAGGAATTACCTTTAGACAACTTCAAATTTATGAACTTGCCCTCGATAACCTGGACTTTGCCCTGCGTCTGGGTCGTCTAGAAGGCTATATTTACGCCGAACGAGGACGCACCTATCATCTGATGGGAGATTGGAATTGGGCGATCGCCGACTACCAAAGAGCGATCGACTCCTTCCAAAATGCTCCCCAGCTCTCAGGAGCCGAACAACGCCAATATCAACGGGTTCTGCATTGGAAAGACCAACTGCTCAAACCCCTTGCAGAATAAGGGATTTCCAGAATGAATTATCGATCTACCCGCTCCTTTTTCCAAACCACAGAACGTTTTTGCGGATCGATCCGGTGACTTTGTTCAGCCATCACTTGCTTCGCTTGCTCGGGATCGAAAGATCGGTCAAAATCTTGTTGTAGTTGAGTGACTCGGTCTTGAGTTTGCTGAACTTGGATCTCGACAATTTCTAACTTTTCTTCTACCGATCGATGATAGGGAATCAGGCGCATCACTGCCCCAGTTGCGATCGCGACCAAAACCAGATTCACACTTAACTTCATCATTGTTTCCCAGGCGATCGCCGCAGCTAAGGGAGAGGAGCGACGACGCGATCTTTGGCGCTGGTTCCGCATCCGACGACGATCCAATGGATTAACGGAATGAGGGGGTCTCTGGGGGGTTGGCTCACTAGCAAGCATGGGCGTTTTAGAGGATTACAGCGCAACAAAAATTTATGCCCTGATAATACACCTTAGAGTTCACCCTAACCGCCCATTCTCAAAAGTTTTTTCCGTATTCCCCCCAGAATTCTCAAAGACCCTTGATTAACAGGGACTTCAACCTTACTTATACAGTTCGGTAGAGAGGCGGAAAGCTAAGATTCCTGGGATTAAAGCCAGAACTAGAGCCACAAATACTTGAGTATCTGATAAAGCCATGATCGAGAACTCCTGTTAAACATAGGTTTGTTCAACACTGTTGCTTAAATTGCCCTCTAGGGGAATAGGTTTGTTACATACCGTAACATTTAGCCGGCATCCCTGTCCTTAAGCAGGGAATTTTCATTCTCACCTGGAAAATGGCAAGGTGGGGGGATGAGGGGATAGGGGGTTTTTATCATATTATTAAACGTTAAATAAAGTATGAAGATTAACGTTGCTCCAATAGAGAACCACGGACATTACGCTAAGAGCAACGCACTTAAGGGTGCGAGTAACTGCATTAATTCCAGATTGGTTCGTTAACATGGATTTATTCTCCTAATTATTTTCAGTTCCAGAGCGGGGGGTTGAGTCAGTAAAATCCCTCTCTGGATGGACTTAGGAGGCTGTTAAAGTTCGGTTTCTGGGAATTTCCCGTCGGGATTTTCCCAGAAGCTTATTATCTCTCCTATAAATTCCTCTATTTTTTGGGGACAATTTTATCCAAATTAGCAAAAATTGTAATAATTGTTTACCAGAACGAAGCGCGATAGACCTATGGTTCAACTGCCATCTGAACAAGTCAAGTCTCCATCGTCGGATCAGCGTATTTATTGTCCATTCTGGGATTACTTGGGAGCAATTCAAACTTCTTCAGTCTAGATTTGGCGATCGCCGTAATCTGCGGCTTTTTTACTACCAAAATACCGTAGAAATTCTCATGCCGGGACGAGAACACGAATGTTTCAGTCGCTTAATTGGATTTCTGATTGGATTATTTTGCCTGGAAATGGGCATTGAATTTGAACCCCTTGGCTCGAACGCAGGAGCGCGAAAGTACCGTTTCCGCCGAACCGGACGAATCTTATTGTTTCAGTACATCTAAGCCTAGCCCGGATTTAGTCATCGAAGTCATCTTTACCAGTGGCAGCCCCAACAAACTGCAACGCTACCGCCTCCTAGATATTCCAGAAGTATGGTTTTGGGAAGATGGTGTATTCAGCCTCCTTGTCGCCCCCTCAGGTTTATCCATCGGTTAATACTCTCCTGTTTCGGTTCATAGAGAATGATCTTCAATTGTTGAGTGTTAATGATTTCTTGAACTAATTCTATACTAAAAAAAGAATTATAGGTTTCGAGAGTAATGGCGAGATAAAGAATATGCTCTGAATATTGTTTTAGCAAGAGACTACGATAGGTAATAAATTGACCAAGGGCTGTATAAAATTCGGAAATCGTGGAGTTTTGAATAAAGCTTTTAATTTCTACGGCAATTTTACAGCGCTTTGCGCTGTTATGAGGGACAGTGTTGAATCCTCAAAGCTATGTACCAAAAGCCTATTCCCTATTCCCTAGCGCAAAGCGCTATATCTCCTTCTCGTTCTGCCGCTAAAAACTTTTCTGCACCCAGATCGACATAAAATTTTCCGAGATCGGATCGTAGCATCAGAGGGTCATGGGTGATTATCCATCCATCTTTTTCTAAAGCATGGCGTACAGCTTGATGAAACAAATCTTTAGCCGGCATGATAATATTTTCTAGAGGATACCCAATTCTCAAAGTAAAATCGACTCTCTAATGCAATTATATCCTACTTTGACCTTAAGAATGGGTATAATAATCCATAAAAACTATCCATACTTCATGATGAATGATTTATTTAAAGGATTTGAAGACCTATTAGAACTCGCCAAACGGCTAGAAGAAAAAGCAGAACAAGGAGAATTGAAAACCGATATTCAGTTTCGTTCTTTGAGTAATATCCCCCAAGGTAGAAATATTCCTAAACGTGCCCCGAGTAAACCTTCATCAGAGGTGATTATTACGCCGCCACCCTCGGAAACTGGGGGTAATCCTCCAACTGCGTCTAATTCTGGCAACTTATCCTTAAACCAAATTGGTGGTTTAGAAGAAGTGAAGCAGGAATTACGAGAACTGGTGGAACTGCCCTTAAAACGTCCTGAATTACTGGCGCAATTGGGTCTAGAACCGACGCGGGGAGTATTGTTAGTGGGGCCCCCTGGCACGGGAAAAACTCTCACGGCTCGCTCTCTGGCTGCCGAATTAGGGGTGAATTATATCGCCATTACGGGGCCGGAAATTATGGGGAAATATTATGGAGAATCGGAAGGTCGATTAAGGGATTTATTTGAGAAAGCGGCTCGTAATGCTCCTTGCCTAATTTTTATTGATGAGATTGATAGTTTAGCGCCCGATCGCTCCCAAGTGGAAGGAGAAGTGGAAAAGCGCGTGGTTGGTCAGTTATTGGGCTTGATGGATGGCTTTTCAGTTAGTGATTCTGTGGTCATTTTAGCCGCCACGAACCTCCCCAACCGCCTCGATCCGGCTTTGCGACGACCGGGAAGATTCGATCGCGAAATTGTGTTTCGAGTCCCCAGAATAGAGGAACGAGTACAGATTCTCCAGATTCTCAGCCAAGGGATGCCCTTAGAGTCTGGGGTGGATTTGGAGGCGATCGCCTCCCGCTCTGTCGGATTTGTGGGCGCAGACTTAAAAGCCCTGTGTCAAAAAGCCGCCCATCATGCTCTGCGTCGCCAAGTCCCCACCCCAGACACCCAACCCACTGCCCCATTAACCATTAATTCCGATGATTTTGAGCAAGCGCTAAGTGCGATTAAACCCGCAGTATTGCGCTCGGTGGAAGTGGAATCTCCCCAAGTCGCTTGGGACGATATTGGCGGGTTAGAGGAGACCAAACAACTGTTGCAAGAGTCCGTCGAAGGGCAATTGCTCTATCCAGAACTGTATCAAAAAACGCAAGCGAAAGCGCCCAAAGGCATATTACTGATGGGAGAACCAGGAACGGGTAAAACCCTGTTGGCTAAGGCGATCGCCTCCCAAGCACAGGCGAACTTTATCGCCATTTCCGGGCCAGAGCTGCTCAGTCGTTGGGTCGGAGCCTCAGAACAAGCCGTGCGAGAACTGTTTGCCAAAGCCAGACAAGCGGCTCCTTGCGTGATTTTTATCGATGAAATCGATACCCTAGCGCCCGCACGAGGTCAGTATAGCGGTGATTCTGGAGTGGGCGATCGCGTGGTGGGGCAACTTCTGACCGAAATTGACGGGTTATCAGTTTCCAAAAACCTGATTCTGATTGCAGCAACCAATCGTCCGGAGGCGATCGATCCCGCTCTGTTGCGTTCCGGCCGTCTCGATCTGCAACTGAAAATCGACCTCCCCGACACCCCCAGTCGCCTCGCCATTCTCCAAGTCCACAACCACAACCGTCCCCTTTCCGGCATTGACCTCTCCCACTACGCCCAACTCACCCTCGGATGGAGCGGCGCAGATCTAGCACTTCTGAGCAACCAAGCTGCCCTCCAATCCATCCGCCGTTTCCGTACCCTAAACCAACCCATTAGCGAACTCTATATTACCAGCGACGACTTCCAGCAAGCTTACACCCAACTCAAGACCCTCCGAGGATTATAAGATAGTGAAGCTTTTTATCCAACTGTTTGCTTTAAAATTTTTGTACCCTCTAATTTATCTGTAGGATATAATAATATTTTATAAAAATCTTCTCCTTCTAATCCATCTTTACTTATAGTATCAAGTCCTCCATACAAAACTGTTACTTGATATATCCCTGGGTTAACTGGTATTTGCAAAGTATCGGGTTGGTAATCTACAGCACCAAAAACAGCTAATTTCCCAGAGTGTATCATAATACTACACTGAACTATATGATCCCAAGAATCTAAAGATACAGGAATATTCTTTTCACTTATTCCCAAGCCCACAGGCACTTCCATATTTCTTGCAGTAACAATTGCAATTTTACTAGATGTATATACTAATTTATCCTTAATAGAATGATCGGAAATGTATCCTGAAATATCATCATTGTTATTGGCATCACTTAAAAATATAATATGGTAGTCTGCAAAAATCTTCATTGATATTTTTTTCATTATGATTATATCATTTTCCTATATACATACACTGAACAAGGATTAATTGTCGCAAACATTTTTTGATGCTATAATCGCAATCAGAACTACAGACAAATCCTGGTTTTTAACTGTCCATTTGGGAGATAACGAATAGATGAATGTATCAACAGTATCACCAACATTACTCAGCCCTTTTAGCTTACGAGAATTGCCCCTAAAAAATCGCGTAGTTATGGCCCCCATGACCCGTTCACGCGCAGGTTCAGAACGCATTCCCAACGCTTTGATGGCTGAATATTATACTCAACGGGTCTCTGCGGGTTTGATTATAACCGAGGCAACAGTTATTTCTCAACAAGCCAATGGATGGCTAAATTCACCTGGGATTTACTCAGAGGAACAAACTGAAGCCTGGAAACAAGTTGTTGATGCCATTCATGCTCGAGGAGGACTCATTTTTCTGCAACTTTGGCATTGCGGACGAGCCTCCCATAGTAGTTTTCAGGAAAACGGTCAATTACCCGTTGCCCCTTCAGCAATTAAACTCAATGGAGAATATGTTCATACTCCGATTGGCAAACAACCCTACGAAACCCCTCGCGCCTTAGAAACAGAGGAAATCCCCACAATTGTAGAAGACTATCGTCGAGCAGCAGAACGCGGTAAAGAAGCAGGATTTGATGGGGTAGAGATTCATGCTGCTAATGGCTATTTAATCGACCAATTTCTGCAATCTAAAACCAACCATCGGACTGATAGGTATGGTGGGAGTGTGGAAAACCGATATCGCTTTCTCCAAGAAATTGTTGAATCCGTTCTCACAGTTTGGTCAGCAGATCGAGTCGGGGTTAGACTCGCCCCAAATGGGAATTTTAATGATATGGGTTCGCCAGACTTTCGCGAAAACTCTCTGTATATTGCTAAACAGTTAAATGTTTATGGATTAGCATACCTCCATGTAATGGATGGTTTAGGCTTTGGTTTTCACGAATTAGGAGAACCGATGACGTTGGCAGAATTTCGAGAAGTATTTACAGCACCGCTAATGGGAAATTGTGGATATACTCAAGAAACGGCTGAAGTTGCAATTAAAGAGGGACATGCCGATTTAATTGCCTTTGGGCGACCATTTATTAGCAATCCCGATTTAGTAGAGCGTTTTACGAATAGCTGGCCGCTGAACCCCGAAGCTGAGATCAACATTTGGTTTTCATTTGACCGAGAAGGTTATACGGACTTCCCCAACTATAGTTAATGACCCAATTTTCTCTATATGCTCTAACTGATTTCATCTAACTTGCGCCGTACCTCTTGAATATCCTGCCACATTAACCACTTTGGCTTTCCTTGTTCGCGGGAGGGATTTCGCAGTAAATAAGCGGGGTGAAAAATAGGCATACAGAAGCGCCCTTGCCAGTCAAACCACTGACCGCGAATTTTTGTAATGCCTCGTTTATCTGCTAAGATCCCTTGAACGGCTGTTGCACCAGTCAATAAAATGATTTTTGGATTCACTAAACGGATTTGTTCTAATAAATAAGGCTTACAAGCATCCATTTCTGAGGACGTGGGTTTACGGTTTCCTGGAGGGCGGCATTTGTTGACATTACAAATATAAACATCACGCTCGCTATCTAATTTTACCGATGCCAATATTTTATCGAGTAACTGACCGGATTTCCCGACAAATGGTAATCCTTTTTCGTCTTCATTTTGTCCGGGAGCTTCTCCCACAATCATCAAGCTAGCTTTGGGATTTCCCCGGTGAATTACTACATGGGTACGGTTTTGTCCTAATTCGCAGCGCTGACACTGTTGGCAATGTTTGGTCAGGGCTTCTAATGTTTCATAGGTTCCTGGAGGAATGGGAATTTTGGGATCTTTGGGAATTAATTCTAGGGAAGAAAACCCAGAATTGCCGGCAATAGTTGAGTCATCGAAGAGATTCAGTTGATCGGAATTAGACATAGTAATTAATAATGAAAACTAACAAAGTTTACTCTCTCCTACTGGAGATGGATTCGCTTCTCAAGGGATGAGGAAAAGAGGTGTAGGAATTTTTGTGCTTTTATAGCAAAGAAAAGGAGAGTTAGGACATTTTCTATTGCCTCTTGCCTCAAACCATAACCTAACTGTGCTAACCGACTCTTTCTCTGCTATAGCTTTGAGTGGGTGCATTAGGCTGTCGCTAACGCACCTTAGTACTTCTGCACGAAGTCTATTCATCTTTGCCTAGAATACTGGCTAAGAGGGCTTTTTGGGCGTGCATTCGGTTTTCTGCCTGATCCCATAGGCGAGATTGGGGACATTCCATCACTTCATCGGTAATTTCTTCACCACGATGGGCGGGTAAACAATGGAGGATAATAGCTTCAGGATCGGCTAATTTTAATAGCTCTGTATTCACCTGATAAGGTTTGAAGAGTGGAATCCGTTCTCTGGCTTCTTTTTCTTGACCCATACTTGCCCAAACATCAGTATATAAAGCATGACATCCTTTGGCGGCTTCTTGGGCATTGTGGGTAACAATCACTTCTGTTTTACCACCCGCAAATTCTTTGGCTTTGGCGACAATTTTCGAGTTGGGTTCATATTCAGCAGAAGGGACAGCAATGCGTACATTCATGCCCATCATTGCACAGCCGAGTAAGAGGGAATTGGCAACATTATTGCCATCGCCAAAATAGGATAGGGTTTTACCTTGGCAACTGCCAAAACATTCTTGGATAGTGAGTAAATCAGCGAAGATTTGGCAAGGATGCTCTAAGTCGGTGAGGGCGTTGATGACAGGAATACCAGAAAATTGGGCATAGTTTTCTAATTCTTTTTGTTCAAAGGTACGAACAGCCAAAATATCTAAATACCGGCCTAAAACTCTGGCTGTATCGGTAACGGGTTCGCCACGACTGACTTGGGTGACACTGGGATTGAGGTCAATGACTTGACCGCCCAGTTGATACATGGCAACGCTAAAGCTGACGCGGGTACGGGTTGAAGCTTTGCTAAATAAAAGTCCAAGAACTTTACGGCAAGTCCAACTGATGTCTCCTGATTTGAGTTGGGCAGCGAAGGTTAATAGCTCATGCAGTTCGTCAACGGTTAAATCGGCAACGCTTAATATGTTTCTTCCTTTTAAGGCTTCCATAGGGATTTCTACAAAACGATAGTGTACAGAGTGGGGAGTGGGGAGTCGGGAATAGAGAATAGGGAATAGGATATCTCTGTGTCTCCCCATCCCCTTATCTCCTCATCTCCCCATTACCCATTTTGAGGTAACCAATCTTTGAGAGTCATGCCACCAAAAACAGCAGCTAGGATGATTAAGGCTCCAATACCAATGGGACTGGGAACCCAAAAAATGACTTCTAAGTGATTGATTTCTCCGGCCTCAAGTGTCCAAATTAATTGATGATTTTCGGGGTCTGAGATGGGAGTGAGGCTATTTTCAGCTTCGGTAATGGGTTGGGCATCCCAGGGGGTAGTAAGGGCAAATTCTAGATTGAATAGGGAACCGGGACTGACGAGAACATTGCCTTCGGAGGAGAGAACGGCGAGCGATCGCAAGTCTACATCCATTTCTAGACGGTTGCGAATGGCGATCCAAAAGTTATTTTGAGCAATATTGAGTTCGGAGGTGAGTTGGGGTAGGGTTTCATCCTCTGTTTGGGTTTGGAGATGAGTGGGGTTAAAAAACTCATTAAACTTGGAGGCTAAGTCTGCACCATTATAAAAGGGAATGGTGACGAGCAGTTCCCGGTCGGAAATCCGTTGGGTTTTGCCTCGCAATTTTCGGGTACGTTCTTGCAAGCTTTCTAACCATTGTTCGGCCACCACTTGGCTGAAATCGTGCAGGTGATCGGAAATTTGCACCCGTTGCACCATTTCTCCATAGGTTGGGCTTTGAAAATTGACCCCCACATCATACTTAACGCATCCCGTGAGGGCGATCGCCACGATTAAATATAACGGCCAGAAAATCCGAACCCTAGATCGATGTTTTCCCATGATTTTGGTCTATCTCGTGTTGGCTGCCTTCCCATTATCCCCCTATCCGAAGCCAATCCACCCGCCAATAATTAAGGCGATCGCCACTAAAGCCACCCAAAGAAACCGATTATCTTCTGTTTCTACGGAGGACCAATCCATCGGTTCTAACTCCTCTTTGGACTTTGGAGGCTTAACTTGGGTGGTTCCTGTTCCTTGACGATAAAGGCGATCGCTCTCCTCCATAGCAGATAAATCGGGAATCGTAGTATTCCATTCCGAACGGCGATTAAGTTGGGGAGCCTTCAAAATCTCTAATAACCGGCGTGCTTGTTTGCGAGTGTGCCAATCGGCATGATTGTCCAGGGTTTCACATAAAGATAAGGCTTCGTCGCGCTTTCCGGCTGCTTCATAGGCGGTGACTAACCAAATCTGCACCTCACCTCCCAAGGCAGAAGAGCCAGCCACTTGTCCCTTGGCGGCTTCTAAATCGGCGATCGCCTCCCGATAGTCTCCACGCTCAAAGGCTTGTTTACCTCTTTCCAACAGTTCCATCCTTCCTCCCTAAGCCACAATCATCGAACCAATTCCAGCATCAGTTAGCACCTCCAACAACAGGGAATGGGGAACCCGGCCATCAATAACATGGGTCGCTCTGACTCCTTGAGCTAAACTTCGGACACAGCATTGCACTTTTGGAATCATTCCTCCAGCGACAATTCCCACCTCAATGAGATTGCGAGCTTCCTGAATATCTAGGCTATCGATCAGGGTCGAGGGGTCTTTATAGTTTCTCAAAATACCGGCTGTATCGGTTAACAAGATCAGTTTTTCCGCCGATAAGGACGCAGCCAATTCTCCAGCTACGGTATCGGCATTAATGTTATAGGCTTGTCCTTGGGGATCGCAGGCGACACTAGAGATTACGGGAATATAACCATTTTCCAACAATGGCTTCAGAACTTTAGTGTTGATGCTGCTCACTTCTCCCACAAATCCAATCCCTTCTTGACCTTGGGGGCGAGCAGTAATCAAGTTACCATCTTTACCGCACAGGCCGATCGCCTGGCCCCCAGCTTGGTTAATTAACGAGACGATTTCCTTATTTACCCGACCGACTAACACCATTTCTACTACATCCATCGTCGGTGCATCAGTCACGCGCAATCCATTCTTGAATTGGGGTTCGATGCCTAATTTGCCCAACCAGGTGTTAATTTCCGGCCCTCCTCCATGGACTAGCACTGGACGCACTCCCACACAGGAAAGAAACACAATATCGCGCATGACTTGGTCTTTGAGGGTGCTATCTTTCATCGCTGCTCCCCCGTATTTAATCACGACTGTCCGACCGGCAAATTTCTGGATATAAGGAAGAGCTTCACTTAAGACACGAACCCGAGTGGGTTCATCTAGATGGTCAGTTGCTGCTGTAGACATGAATAGATTCCTTGATTTAACAAAGGTCTGATTGTGGATGAAAGCCGAGTGGCTCAACTGTTAATTGTGAACAGAATCGGATTTCTCTTTAACAAACGATATAGCAAAGCTGAGAATAGAGAGAGCTTCTCTTACAGTGTGAAAGAGATAAATCCTTATGAGACAAGGGTTTTACCCTCTGTGAAGAGATCCGTCTTGCACTCTCTCTTTCATTTTGAAAGAGAGACTCACCTTCTCCCTCGCTCAAGGCGATCGCTCATTGAGCCAATAACGCCGCCATCGATTCTGTCCCTCATAGCGAATTCGCTGTGCCTTGGCAAGTTCAGCAATCGTGCGATAGAGCTTCATATACTCGATTTCTGGTGCAATTCGGCGATGGATCTCGCTACTACTAGAGCCTGGATAATGACGTAAATCCTCTAAAATCAGAGCCTTGAGACGGTGAGGTTCAATTCTTTGCAACGTTGTTCTCTGATAGACTTGAGCAGAACGCAGTAAGTCAGGATTGACATAGTAACGAGTTCCTTTCGTTTGTCTGGTTTGCACGATCAAGTTGAAATCCAATAACTGACCGAGCCAGGAGGTCAGGGGTTGTCCCTCTGACAAGCACAGTTGTTGGGACAGTTCGCGAGTGCTGAGGCTTTCCTGTTGCGCCAGCAGCCCTAGGGTAATTTTTTCTCGTTGGGTAAGTTGGTATTGCTGATCGCAAATCGCCAGTAAATTGATGACCTCTTGTTTCAAGACTTGTCGATAAATAGTAACGGCGACTCGATCGCTGCCTTCTTTGAGTACGGGTGGCCTGCGTCCTTGAGAGAGGAGGATTTCATAGATTTGGTCGAAGCCGCTACCTTCCCGTTCCATCAGTTTCAGGTCGTGGAAAATGCGGGCGAGATTTTCGTTACGGCGCACAGTGCTGTGGAGGACATTTTGGGGCGTGACACCGAGGGGCAGGGGGCCGGGATTGACGATTTGCAGGCGATCAGGAAATAGGTTGAGAAAAATGTCACCCCGTTGGGAGTAGGGACGGTGAACCAATGCATTGACTAACAGTTCTCGCACAACGCCTTCATCGTAGAGGGGAAGGAATTGGCGAAACAGACCATCAGGGAGTTCGTAGCGTTCGCGGAAGTCGGGAATTTCCATCCAGACAACTTCGACGAGTTCCATGGGGGAGAGGGAAAAGTCATCCCACAGTAGTTTATTGACTTTCTGCTCCTGCTGGTTGTATTTGAGGAATTGTACTACAGGAGCAGTTCCTAAGCGGGCGCGATCGCTCCGTTGACCGACACAGAGAATACCCAGGTTGGTGAGCCAGTCGCCTTGAGCGAGGAAGTAATGATCGAGCAGTTCAGTATCGGTTTTCTCTTTAACTGAGGTTTTGACGCGATCTGAGGTGCGGATACCGTCACAGAAGGCTGAGAACTTGCCGGGGTCAATCTGATGGCGGGCGACTTGCAGAGTAGTCAGGGTTTCCCAAGGGGCAGTGGGACGTTCGTTAATCAAGCGTAGGACATCATCCCCCAGGACAGGTTTGCAGGCATCAGCAACTCGCAGGTAGTAGCGCCCATCGCTAGTGGAGGCGACATTGGGAGCGCGGGAAATGGCTATGTGGAGATATTGGCTGCCGTTGGCGGCGGTTTCGATGCGGGGGGCGATGGTGACGTTGAGGGTAAGTTCGCTGATGCGTTTGCTGATTCGTTCGATCCAGTGGAGCGAGATAGTTTGTCCATCAGGAGGCTGGGTTTCACCGTCTTCGATGCCGATTCGGATTGCACCGCCTCTGGCATTGGCAAAGCATACGCAGTCTTTGGCTAGTTCTTGCCAGTCGGGTTTTTTGCTCAAGAATTTGAGGGATTTTTGGTCATACTCTTCGGTTTCAAGGGGCATACGGGAATTTCTCGGTTTATGAGACGGGGGAAAATGAAAGCCGAGTGGCTCAACTGTTAATTGTGAACAGAATCGGATTTCAAAATCCGAGGGAGTTGGCTCAGAACGGTATCGGCGACTTGTTTGGGGGACTCAGCTCCGGTGAGCGTTAGATGTAAATCGGCTTGTGCATAGAGATCTTGACGGCGATCGCACAACGTCTGTAAAGTCTCCAGAGGATTGGTCGTTTTTAATAGGGGACGAGTATCATCGGTTTTTAGGCGATCGTAGAGGATTTGTACCGGAACATCAAGCCAAACCACAATCCCATGGCGCAGATAGCCCCAATTCTCCGGTTTTAGGACAATACCACCACCCGTCGAAATCACAGAGCGCACTTGAGCAGATAATTGGGCTAGTACCTGGGTTTCGAGTTGCCGAAAGCCTTCCTCCCCCTGAGTGGCAAACAATTGGGGAATCTTAGTACCTGCCACCCGTTCAATCAACGTATCCGTATCAAAAAAACGATAATCGAGCTGTTTAGCTAAACCCTGGCCCACTGTAGTTTTACCAGCCCCCATCATACCCACGAGGAAAAGGCTACAGTGTTTAAGGGTGTTGTTCATGGCTCAAAGGATTAACAATTAACAATATAAGAATGATACAGCCAATCCTTAAACTATGATGCACACCCATAATACAGCGCTTCGCGCGGTAATAGGTAATAGGTAATAGGGAAACCATTTTTCACGCTATAATGCCCATTCTTCCGGCTTTTCATGGGAAGGCACTCTCAAGGAAAATTTCGATTACTGTACCTCATCACATCGAAAAGTGCTGTATTCTGCGTCGCGAAACGATTCTTAATTCAGCTGAAGTGATTTATAACGACAAAATATTACTTATTACTTTACAGCGCGTGGCACTCTAAATCCAATCTCGATCTTCTGAAGGGTTGGAGTCTTGAGTATCCCAGTCGGTTGTGTCGTTCTCTTTCTTCGGAGTAGGAGGAGAGGATGCGGATGCTTCATAAGGGGGAATAATCACCCGGTAGTCGGCATCATAAACGGTATCCTTCGGTTTTTCGGTAGGGCGCTCTGGAGGTTTTGAGACACTACGATAAGTATTCTGGCTCTCTTGTTCTCCATTGCCCCAAGTTACTGGATTAAGGCGCTCTTCTTCCCATTCCTTGGGGGGTTTAGGGGTTTGTTCCCAATCGTCTTCTGAATCAACAGAGCGTTTAGATTTAGAAAAGAAATTCTTACCTGGAGAGCGGTTACTTTCTTTTGGAGATGAACCGCTCCGGTCACTTCGACTGCGCTCACTTCGACTGCTATCAGTGACTGGGTTCGAGGCGACGTTAGTCTTACGGGTTGAAGAGATTTCTTGCTCGCTTGTATATTCGATCACTCCATCAGCACTTTGTAAAATGATGGTAATCAGGCGAGAGCTGATGAGTCCTAGGGTAAAGGCAATAAAGAGCCAAATGCCCAGGGGCAGAGAGGGTAACTTCCCTCCCAAAAACACCACGGACATTGAGAGGGTCAGATTTTGCGCTACGGCAACAAGACCGATCCCTAGAACTCCCAATAGCACATTTTTTTGATTCATCTGCCTATTTTAACCCGCCCTGCCAACGGTTGAGAGGAACGCAATCAATACCAAATTGATCGAGTGCCCTCGCGACCACAAAATCAACTAAGTCTTCAATGGTTTGAGGGTTATGATACCAAGCAGGAATCGCGGGTACAACTTGAACCCCAATTTCAGCTAGGGTGGTTAAGTTCCGCAGGTGGATGACGCTTAAGGGAGTTTCCCTAGGAACGATCGCCAGTTTTCGTCCTTCTTTGAGCTGCACATCGGCTGCTCTTTCTAGTAAATCGGAACTTAATCCGACTGCTAGTTTAGCGACTGTGGACATACTACAGGGGATCACTAACATACCCTGAGTTCGGAAGGAGCCACTGGCGATCGCCGCCCCCACATTTTGCCAAGGATGACAGATTAATTGTCCCTTGTCCATTTCTCCGGCTTGTTCTCGCCAAAATTGACTTTGTTTTTGCCCGTCTCCAGGCATTGTAATCCCTTGTTCGGCTTGCCAAACTTGATATGTCGCTTTGGAGGCGACTAACTCAATGGTGTATTCTGCCGCTAATAGGTACTTAAGGGCGCGGATAGCATAGATGAGGCCAGAGGCTCCAGAGACCCCCAGGATTAAGGGTAAGTTCATGATTTCAAGATGGGGGATGGGGGGATATTCCAGACGCAGGGATACAGGGATGGGGGGACACTCCAGACGCTGGGAAACGGGGACGCGGAGATAGGGAGAGGAGGATGGGGAGGATAGGGAGGCTAAGACCCTATTACCCATTACCCATTACCCATTACCTATTCCCTAGTTATAGTAATCTTCGTCTTCTTCCTCCTCATCATCAAAGCTATCGGGGCTATAGCTGCCGCCACTAATGGCGACTAAGTCAATTTGTTGACGATAGTAGTCTACACTCTTGACTTGGACTTCGACGCGATCGCCTAAGCGATAGTGATTGCGATTTTTACGCCCAATCAGCATTTGTTGACGACTTCGATATTCATACCAGTCATCTTTCAGGGAGCTGACATGCACGAGTCCTTCGACTAAGGCATCTTCGAGTTCGACAAAAAATCCATAGGATTGAACCCCGGTAATCACTCCGTGGAAGATTTCTCCGGTGTGGGATTTCATGAACTCAGCTTTTTGTAGGCCATCTAAGTCGTCTATGGCTTCTTGAGCGATGCGTTCGGCTTCACTTAGATGGGCAACCATGGCGCTAAAGTGGTCTTCTAAATCGGCTTGCGTATCTGGGGGCAGTACATTCCAGTTAATTTTGCCATGACAGCTACTGCTGGTTAAGTTTACTCCTTCTTTAGCACGAGCATTCCGGCGATCGCGACCTTGAGTAAACACTTCATGCAGAACTCGATGAATTAACAGGTCAGAATATCGATGTAAGGGAGCTGTAAAGTGGGTATACCCTTCATCCACCGCCAACCCAAAGTGAGGTTTGGGCGCAATACTATAAAAGGCTGGTTTGAGTGCCCCTAGTAGTAAATAGGTCAGCACTTTCTGGGCTGACGTGCCATCAAACTGCCCAGTAAAGTTCTGATAATCCCTCGGTTTCACCTCTTCCTCCTCTTCGAGTTCTAAGCCGATCCCTAGATTAGCAGCCAGTTTAATCAGTTCATGGATTTCTTCCACATGGGGGGCTTGATGAACCCGATAGAGGGCTGGGACTTGTAGCTCTCTGAGATGTTTGGCGACCAGTTGATTGGCTAAGATCATCAGTTCCGTCACCATTCCTCTAGCCGGTAAGGAGAAGGGAACCACCAAAGCACCTAGGGAGCCTTCATCATCGTAGTGGTATTTCTGATCGGGTAAGTTCAGCTCAAAAGACCCTCGTGCTAGACGATGCTGGCGCAGTTGCTGGGTGAGGCTGTAGAGCTGTTTAACCGTTTCTCCCAGAACTGCTGGTAGGTCTTCAACGGGTTCTTCTGCCACCAGAAGAGCTTGGGTTTGTTGATAATTGAGATGATGATCTACGCTAATGACCGTGGGTTCAATCGTATATTCTTGAACTTGACCTTGACTATCGAGAATGATCAAAACCGAGAGACTACGCCGCTCTTGTCCTTGAATCAGGGCGCAGTGTTGGGTTACTTCTGGGGGTAACATGGGTAGCACTTTGTGCCCCAGATAAACGGAAACGCCCCGTTTGGCAGCCGCTTGATCGATCGCACAATTGGGGGGAATCCAATCCGAGACATCGGCAATATGAATGCCTAAGCGCCAATTCCCTCCTTCCCACGGCTCTACGCTAATCGCATCATCAAAGGTATCGGTTTGATCTGCATATTCTCCTGGTTTGATGGTGAAGGTCAAGATCGAGCGTAGGTCTTGGCGATCATCTGGCCCTATTCCTTGGGGTTGTAAGTTAGCCGCCTCTTCCAGAACCGCAGGAGAAAAAATCTTGGGAAGGTCGTGTTTGCAGCGAACAATTTCGGTATCGGCTGCTTCTTCAGCGTTGAGTCCCAGCACTTGGGTGACTTCTCCGATGGGGGGATAAGGCCCGAGGGGATAGCGCTCAATGGAGACATGCACCAAATGTTCAATGGCCGATTCTAGGGTTCCATTGTTGGGTAAGCTCAGTTCAAAGAGTAGACGGTCATCGAGAGGAACTGCTTTATAGTCCCCATCTTGCCATTTTATCCGAGCGAGAACCGAGGTAATGGCACGGTCGATAATCAGGAAAACTTCTCCTTCTGGCGATCGCCGTCTGGAGCCTTCTTTGAGGACACGCACAAAGACGCGGTCTCCATTCCAAGCAGTGGATAGATTACTTTCTCGGATATAGATATCCTCAGCTTCTTCGTCATCTTGAATGGCAAAGCAAAATCCTTTACTCGAACAGCGCAGTTTCCCTTCTACCAGTCCATTTCCTGGACCCCGGCGATACCGTCCTCGGTCTTTGATCAGTATCCCCATTTTCTCTAGAGCGTCCAGAGCGATTTGTAGTTGACGTAAACTGATATCACTCGAAAGTCCCAGTTTTTTTTCTAGGACTTTAGGAGCAATCAGTTTATCATCAGTGAAATTGGAGAGCAAATTGGCGATCGTGAATTCCATGTAGCGATACGTCCTTAGTTGTCTGTGTCTTTACAGCCAGTTGGCTATCTGGATAGGGCGAGGCGGTTCATGGAGATTGAACCAGCCTAGCTCTCAAATTAGGATTAGATCGGGTTAATTTATGGGGACGATCTTAATCCAATCCTTGCCTTTAGGGTGGGGCTGTTTCTTAACAAGAGTCCGAGCGATGCAGACTCTTACCCGTATGGAAACAATTCAGCCTTGAGCTAAGGGCAACCCAATCGGGAATCAGGTAGATATTCCTATGGTCTTTTGCTAAGGTTTATCCGCACTAACGGAAATGATGAGTTGCGGATAAGAGTCTCAACTCAGACCCAAAGATTATCAGAGCACGATCAAGCCTTCTTCTGAAGAATAAGCTTGCGTTAGGGTAAACCGGAAAGAGTAGACCCGTACATTTCCCTTAACTTGCTGCCACCTGTTAACGTTTGGTGAATTGCTGGTCAATTGATCCGAGGATAAAATCGACTCTTTTGAGTTTATCATTAATCGGGATCGAGTAGATCGGCGATCGCTGATTTAATGACGCTCACCGGTCACAATATAAGCCACGCGCTGGCCAATGTTGGTTGAATGATCCGCCATACGCTCTAAATGACGAATGATTAAAACGAGCAATAAAATCGGTTCTATTTCCCCTTGAATATGGCGTTGATTGGCTAATTTTTGGTACAGATATTCATAGTCTGCATCGACTACATCATCTTTTATTTTGATCTCTAAGCCTCCCTGAGCATCAAGATTGGATAAGGCAACTAAACTCATAGCTAACATAGATTGAGTGCGATCGTACATCAGTTGCACGTCGCCAATCATGGGATGGGGAGGATAGGCAAAGAGTTTAATTGCAATCTCTCCTAAGTCTTTGGCATAGTCCCCAATGCGCTCTAAATCTTTAACTAACTGCATCATAGAACTGAGTAATCTTAAATCTTGGGTGACAGGTGATTGAAGAGCAATGGTGGTCACACAATCGAGTTCAATTTGGCGATAGAGTTGATCGATACGCTTGTCTTGGGGTTGAATCTGATTGGCTGCTTCTAGGTCTTGTTCAAATAGGGCTTGACGAGCTAGGCAGCATGAATTTTCTACTAGAGCGCCCATCCGTAGCACATCCCGCTGCAAGCTCCGAAGCTGCCGTTGAAAATAGGTTCTCGTGATTTTTGAGGTTGATGTTGGGATATCCACCAGTATCCTCGACCAACTAAATGCTGAATAATTGCCCTTGAATTCCATCAGTATAGCGACTAGCTCTGGCAATGGCTGAATTTAATTGAAGTTTAACCCAATGGCCACTTTGAGGGAATGGGGAATGGGGAATGGGGAGTGGGGGATAGGCAATAGGCAATAGGGTGCAAGCTATCTCCCTATCCTGACAAGTGAATGATTTTCATGATTGTGCATCCATAGACCCTCAGAGCGCCCTAAATTTCATAGAGTCATCTTATTCTCCGTGTCCCCGTGTCCCCGTTTCTCCGTGTCTTCCTGACTCGAATCTTAAAATCATTCCCTTGAAAGATCCCCCGATCTCTCTATCTCCCTATCCCCTATAGCTCCCACAACGTGACCAATAACAGCGATCGCCGGTGAGCTAAATCCGCTTTCTTCTACTTCATGAATAACCGTTTCTAAGGTTGCCACTAGGGTTTCTTGTTCGGGACAAGTTCCCCAACGGATCAGACTAATCGGAGTTTGGGGAGATAATTGCGCCTCGAGCAGTTGGGGGATAATCTGGGATAAATTATGAATCCCCATATAAATAACAATGGTTTCTGAACCTTGGGCGATCGCCGGCCAATGCACTTTCGGTCGATATTTGCCGACGGATTCGTGCCCAGTTACAAACGTCACTGAAGAACTATACCCCCGATGGGTTAAAGGAATGCCTGCATAGGCTGGAGCGGCAATTCCGGAAGTAATACCAGGCACCACCTCTACTGGAATTCCCTCAGCGAGCAGATCGGCCATTTCTTCCCCACCGCGCCCAAAGATAAAGGGATCTCCACCTTTGAGACGAACGACGATCGCCTGATTTTGAGCTTCTTCAATTAAAATTTGGGTAATTTCATCCTGCTTGAGTGAATGTCTTCCGCGTCGTTTTCCCCCATGGATTTTTTTCGCCTTCGGGTTAATCATCTCTACAATGGGAGGACTGACCAAGGCATCATAAACCACCACATCGGCCATCTGAAGCAGGTCTTTTCCTTTGAGCGTCATTAATCCGGGATCGCCAGGCCCTGCACCAACAAGATAGACTTTACCGAGGGGAGAGGATGAAGAGGTCATAGGGGTTCGGTGGGTTATGTAAACTTTAGATTAGGGTCGAAAGAGGGGAAGATACTGTTAAATCCAGTACCATTTGGGCTAAATGGGGATTTTGATTGAGGGGAGAGCGCAGGATATAGTCCAATTGAGGATCGCCAGCTTGTTTTGCAGCTAGGGTTTCGGCGATCGCATCAGTAATATAGCCAGGAAAGAGGAAATAGGGCAACACTCCAATCCGACGATATCCCAAATCCATTAATTGGCTAAGTCTCCAATCTAAGGATGGCATCACTGACCAATAGGCATCAAGAATCCCCAATTGATGGGCTAGGGTTTCGACGGGTTGATTGCCACCAGGTCGGCGACTACCATGGGCCATAACGATCCAAATCTCGCGATCGGTGGTCTTGATTTCTCCTGCTAATCGGTTGTGCAGTTGGGGATGACTTCCTAAATAGGGACAGATCTCTAAAGTCATCTTTTCTCCCAAGAGGGTTTGCGCCTGCTGTACTTGAGCTGGAATGTCTTCTATGACATGCACTCCAGGAAGTATAAATAGGGGAATGATTTGTAGATAATCGATATGTTCTGCCAACAGGCGATCGCCAAACTGTTGAATTTGTTCAGCTAACGTCAGTTCACCCAACTCTAGAGTTGCCGTTTCTACTCGAGTGGGGCGACTGTGTTGGCGCTCTAAACAAGTACGAACCTGTTGCGCCAAGTCCAAAACACCCTGATGGGGACGAGGGTCTCGGCTGCCGTGAATGACTAATAATTTACCACAAGAATAAGTCAAGGTTGAATGGCCAATATAGGGGTTTGAAAACCAGTGTACAGCTTAGTCTAGAACGTGTCATAGTGGCTCTAAGTTTTTGAGAACAGATAGTTTTCTAAAAATGGGAGTAGCATGGGTAGGGTGTAAACCTGGATGCGATCGCCATGTTGAAAACGAATACGATCATTTCTCTACTTTTAGTCTTTGTCCCTATCTCCATTGCCGGCCACTTTCTGGGCTGGGGATCGACAACCATCTTTATTACTTCTGCTTTGGCCATTATTCCCTTAGCGGCTTGGATGGGAACGGCAACCGAAGAAATTGCCGTGGTGCTGGGCCCCAATTTGGGGGGCTTGATGAACGCTACTTTCGGTAATGCTACTGAATTGATTATTGGTCTAGTTGCCTTAAATGCTGGCTTAGTCGATGTGGTGAAAGCTAGTATCACCGGCTCCATTATCAGTAACTTATTGCTGGTAATGGGGTTTGCCATGTTTTTAGGCGGTATTCGTTATAAGGAACAAAACTTTACCTCAGTGGTAGCCCGTCTGAATGCCTCAGCCATGAATTTGGCGGTAATTGCCATCTTGGTTCCCACCGCCGTCGATGTCACCTCTGATGGGATTGCCGAAGAAACCATGCAAACGTTATCGGGGGCAGTATCCATCGTTTTAATTGTGGTTTATTTACTCACATTGCTCTTTTCCATGAAAACCCATTCCTATCTCTATGATGTGGGATTGGCAGAAAATGAGGAGGAAGGCGAAGAAGAAACCCATGAACAGCCCAATATCACCTTGTGGTCTCTAGTACTGCTGGCAGCCACTCTGGTGGTTGCCGTAGAATCAGAGCTATTAGTGGCTTCTTTGGAAGAAGCCACTTCTTATTTAGGCTTAACCGCTCTATTTACCGGGGTTATTCTAGTTCCCATTATTGGTAATGCGGCTGAACATGCCACCGCAGTGACTGTGGCGATGAAAAATAAAATGGAACTGTCGGTTTCTGTAGCGATGGGTTCGAGTTTGCAGATTGCCCTGTTTGTAGCGCCCGTTTTGGTCTTAGCTGGAGTATTCTTTCACCAACCCATGGATCTCGATTTCAATCCCTTCGAGTTAGTCGCCGTGGTTGTCGCTGTTCTATTAGCTAACTCGGTTAGTTCCGATGGTCGTTCTGATTGGTTGGAAGGGTCTCTGTTACTGGCAACCTATGTAGTTTTAGGGCTAGCGTTCTTCTTCCATCCGGCGATCGAAGGATTAGGGTAATATCAAGTTCATTGAATAAATTATAAATTGCCTAACTGGACTTGATAGGATCTCTCCTTAAGAGACAAGGGGCTTACCTTAAGAGAGCAGTTACTCTAAGCTCCTTGTTACAGGCGAAAGTATGGTTTGAATACAATAGACATCTCCTAAAACTTCGTTTTTTAAACGACAGCATTAAGGTTTCAGCCTAATTCTAGGAGATGTCTAATGAAAATGTTGAACTTTATTAATTTTAAAGTATCGCCTCAAAGCTAACGAAAAACGCCCAGCCATTAAAATTGTAAAAAGAGATGGGGAGATTCCCGCCGTGAAATGCTATGACGGGCAAATTAATCAAGTGTTTATGAATGGGTTGGCTAATGTGCTCGATGCTCTGGATGAAAGTCATGCTGGAAAAACATTTGAAGAAATCAAAAAAGCTCCCAATCGCATTACGATTGAAACGAAATTAAGCGAAGATGATAAGAGTATTATAGCGGTTCTCTCTTCTATGAGGTACAGTTTGAAGGCTAATCCCTCTTCTGTCACTTTCCAAAAAAGGGGGGTGAAACCCTGATTCTTTCCTTGGAGTTCGCGGGCTGTAATGACGGAAATTCCTCAGAATTTCCAAGAGTGGAAGAAGAGGGATAAGTTGGGAGATTGGTTCAGCTTAGAAGGTGTAGACTTTGTCCTCCGTCAAAAGAAAGACGCTTTCATTGCCGAAAATTTGGGAATGCATAAGTCATTAGAAGAGTTGGAAATCAGACCGGGAATGAAACGCGATCTCCAACCTATTAACCCAACTTGTGTTCACCCACGACTTCTTGAGGGCCAACAATCGACAAACAGCCAGAAGTAAGATAAGTTTGAGAAATAGCCTGGGCTTGGTTAATGGTCACTTGAGCAATCGTTTCTTGAAAGTGGTCATCAAATTCTATTCCTAACCCAATGGTTTCATACCATCCCAAAATTTGGGCAATCTGGGAATTGGTTTGTTTGCCTAATGCATATTGCCCCAGCAGTTTATTTTTACTCGTACTCAAGTCATCTAAGGTTAGGAACGTTTCACTTAAGCGCTCGACTTCTTCTTGTAGGGAAGTAATGGCAATTCCCGTATTACTCGGAGCAGTTCCCATATACACAACAAATTGGGATAAATCTTGACGAGTGGGATAAAAGGCGGAAACATCATAGGCTAATCCCCGTTTTTCCCGCAACTCCACAAACAAGCGGCTCGATAAGCCATTACCTAAATAAGTATTGAGCAATTTCAACACGGCATAATCTGGACTCTTGACTGGTGCGCCTGGATAGCCGACCATAACGATGGATTGTTGGGTGTCCTGGGGTTGAATGACAGGAGATATTCTAGACATCCGATCTAGATTCAAGGGTGGAAAAGGCACTTGAGGGATGGGTTTTTCTGGGACTTCCCAATCGCCTAAGATCTCCTCAACTAGAGAAACAGCTTCTGATACATTAATCCGTCCACAGATGCTAATGACTAAGTTATCGGGACGAAAATAGGCTTTATGGAAGGCTTGTAAATCGTTTTGGGTAATGCGCTCAACACTTTCTAGGGTTCCCAGGGTGGATTTTCCGTAGGGATGATCCCCATACATGGCTTCACGCAAGCCTTTGAAGGCTAAGGAAAACGGTTGTTCTTGGGATTGGCGAATGCTTTGTAAAACCAGGCGCTTTTCTAATTGTATTTGCTCTAGGGGAAAAGTGGGCGATCGCATCAACTGGGCGACTAACTTAAATAAGGGCACAAAATCCCCAGAAACTGTTTTCAGACTCATGAGAAAATAATCTGCGGCTGCATCTGCACCACAGCTTGCTCCCACCGATTCAATTTGTTCGGCAATATCTGACCAAGAAAAGTCCGGGGTTCCTTTGGTGAGTAAGGACGCGACTAAGTTAGCGATACCTGCTTTTTCTGGGGGATCGCAACTGCATCCAGAGCGCAAAAACCAACGACTCGAAACAATATCGGCGATCGCATTTTCCACCACTAACAGCACAATACCATTGCTCAGTTGCAAGCGAGAGGCTCGATTCGATTGAAGTGAAGAGAGAAGAGTAACTGTCATGTCAATTAAAAATTAAAAATCATGGGTAATGGGCGATCTCCGAGTCCCCCTATCCCCCCATTCCCCCACTCCCCGATCTCCACAACGGTTTCAACTGGGTGACAACATAGCGATCGGGGTGTAAATATTCTCCAGCTACACGCTGAATTTCTTCGGCAGTTAGAGATCGTACCCGATGGGGATAACTCACCGCTTGCCTGGCTTGAGCGACGGTATTGTAATATCCATATAATCCGGCCAATTGACTAGGGGTTTCCGTAGAGAAGGCATAATCATTACACAGTTGACGCTGGCACGATCGCAATTCAGTCTCCAAAATGGGGGTCGTGCGGAGGGTATCCAGGCGATCGCGAATCAAAAATTCTACATCGTTCAGATATTTCGGCTCTAGCCAAGCCGTAATTGTAAACAAGCTAGAATCCTGTTGCAGAGAAAAATCACTGCCAATCCCATAAGCTAAACCCTGTTCTTGTTGTAATTCTCTCACGAGACGGGAAGTCCGTCCACTGGCTAAAAGTACGGAAATTAAATCCAGAGCATAAGCGTCACTGAGGCGATTGACTCCTGGCCCTAGCCATGCCATCATTAATCTGGCTTCTTCTAAGCGAGGGTACTTGAATTCCTTTCTGCGAATCGTTTCTAGAGGAAAAATCGAAGGCGTTTTTCGGTTTTTTTTGCCATTGTCTGGGGTGAGATGGTGCGGCGATAATGCGACCCATTGCTTGTGCGATCGCCCTTTTTTCTCACTGCTCCTTTCTTTTTTAAACCCCACAAAACTTTTACTGACTAAATGAATCGCTTCAGTTTCAGTAATATCTCCGACTAACACCACAGTTATATTCTCCGGTTGGTAACACTGCTGATGAAATGACTGCATTTGTTGCGGAGTATGGTTTAAGACTTGCGCTTGCGTTCCCAGTACGGAGCGTCCATAAGGATGATCGGGATATAAATTTTCCAGCAACGAAGAAAATCCTAGCCAGTCGGGATCGTCTTGAACTTGTCTTATTTCTGACATCACCACTTCTCGTTCTTGCAAAAATTCCTCCTCCGGAATCGCCGGATGGAGTAAAATTTGGGCTAAATAGGGTAAGGTATCAGCCAGATGATGAACAGCGGTATTAATATAGAAATGAGCATAATCATAACTGGTGGCCGCATTACTGACACCACCTCGATTTTCGATGACTTGGTCAAATATCCCAGGGCCAATGCGAGCTGTTCCTTTGAACACCATATGTTCCAGGAAGTGGGCGAGTCCAGGTGCGTCTTCTGGCTCTTGCATTGCCCCTGCTTTTACCCACACATCCGCAACCACTGCGGGGGTGGCTGACATTTGCTGATGGATCAGGGTTAAGCCACTGTCTAGTTTTAGGGTGCGAGCCGGAAAATGGGGGAGTGACAATAATTGTGCCAAGGGTTTGACAGGTTAGATTATTTCCTCACGGAATATTACACGCTTTTTTGTTAGTTTTTTGTAGTTTAGAATACAAATTTGGTTCTCTCATAAATTTAGGCTATAGTCAATTAATAGAAATGCCCTTTAAATTCAGATGCGTCCATGTTGCCGCGCAGAAGATCAGCGGCCTTGAATAGAAAGGTTTCTAGCTGGGAGAGGGTAATCTTTTCGCGTTGCAATTGAACTGACTCAGGGCTTGAGCGTAGTCGTTGACTGGCCTCATTTTAGAGGATTTAAGGCCGGTTTTCTTTGTTCACTTTCCAATTGTTGAGCTAGGTAGACGGGTGTTTCCTTATGATTCTCTCGCCCCTAGACCAGGCGATCGCTATCCAGCAAGGAAGCTACAATGTACTTGCTTCTGCTGATGAGATTGATTGCACCACAGTATGCTCTAGCGATCGCAATAGCTTGGGCGATCGCCTCCCTTGTAGTGAGTAGGCGTGTTTGGCGTTGGTCAATGTGGTATCTGAGAAAAGAAACAGAACAATGGAATTAGGACAGAGAATGATTAAATATCAACCTCCCCTATATTTCAATGATGGTTTAATCCAAACCCTCGCCACAAAATACTGGTATGGAAAAACCTGGCAACGGTGGGGCGATCACGTTCCTTGGTTAAGTCACCTGCCTCAAATTTATGCTTGGCAAGAACAGATATTTACTGGTGCTGAAGGGGTTCCCCTCTGGGGATTATGGAGTTGTCCTACCCATGTCAAAGGCACTATCATCTTCAATACAGGTCTCAATGGAATTGTCAAAAAAGCCTGGTATGCTAACTTGTTTGCCCGCAAAGCTTACAACCGCAATTTTGCAATTCTTCTGTATGATTGGCGAGGCCACGGAAAAACGGCAGAACTTTCTCCCGTTCCTTCCTCCTACGGCTGGCGAGAAGGACAAGACCAAATCCATCTGGCAGAACAACTGACAAAAATGGGTTGCCCACCCCCAGTTATTCTCGCTGGTGTCTCAATGGGAGGACAATTAGCATTATGGGGATTGAGAGCGGCAATGGAAACAAAGTGTTCCAAAATATGTGGTGCAGCCACTCTCTCAACCCACCTAGAGTCTAACCTTTCTCTGGTTCATTTACGAAAAACATCAATCGGTAGAAAGATTGAGCAGAGTTTTGTTCGCAACTTCCGCGCTGAAGGAGAAAAACGCCGAGAACTTTTTCCCCATACCTTAAAACCAGGTGCTGTAGAATGCATCACTTCAATCGATAATTATGATCGGGAAATGGTTATTGACTACTACGGCTTTAACAGCATTTTTGCATATTATCACCAAACTAGCGCTCTTTACTTTTTAGATCGGTTGGCTCTTCCTTATCTAATTATTTATTCCCAAAATGACCCTCTCTTTGAACCCAGCATATGGCCGCAGATGAAACAGCGAATGGCTCAAAATAGAAATGCTCATCTAATCCTAACAAAAAAAGGTGGGCATATCAGCCACATTAGTAAAACAAATAATTTAGAAGATCATTTTTGGGGGATGAATCGATTACTAGATTTTTGTGAAACCCTAGTTGATTGTCAAGCCTGAGTTGAATAAGAGATGAAAGCTAAAGACTTGATCAAGTTATATTCATTAGGAAGAAGAAATTTTCAGGGTGTTAATCTGGTGGGTCAATCCCTAGCCGGCCAAGGGTTACCTGATATAAATTTGAATGATGCTAATATTCGTAGTACAAATTTCAAAGGAGCAACATTAGATAATGCTCACTTTTGTAAGGTTGAGGCAGGACAATCATATAGTTGGATTATTGGTCTTACCATTTTTTCGATTACTCTAGCAGCAATAGCTACGATTGCTGCTATACAGTCAGGAATTCTGATCGTGAGTACAGCCACTAATAGATTTACAGATGAGTTTACTTTAATACCATCAGTCATTATGGTAATCTCCCTAAGTGTTTTTACAATAATGACGCTCTCTTCCGGAATACTTATAGGAGGCGTTGCAACAACCATTACAATTTCTACCTTGACCCCATTAGGTAACTTAATTCAACCAATTCTTGCAGGTACTGGTGCGATAGCTCTTGCTGTTGCTTGGTTTTTCGTCAGTAGCATAACTATTTCAGCTTCTGTAGCAATTAGTCTTCTTATCGATCGATCTAGACCCTTAAGGATACTGACTGCTGTAATGAGTTCGATATCTGGATTGATATTCAGTTTTGTTGTTTGGTCTATTGCTCAAACTGTTACAGAATCAGGGGATGGAGCGATCGCGAAAGCTCTTACAATTACGGCAACGAATCAACCATTACTAGGTCAACTATCTGCTATTCTTATATCAGGTCTAATTTTGGGACTTGGTGGCTACATTGGTCAAAAGACAATAGCTGAAGACCAGCGATTTACATTGATTAGAAGTTTGGCAGCAACAATGGCCGCATTAGGAGGTACAAATTTTAGTCAAGCCGAGTTATCAAATGCGAATTTAACAGGATCTGTACTGAGAAACTGTAATTTTAGACAAGCAAAAATCGATCGTACTTGCTGGTTAGAAGTTAAACATCTCAATACATCACTCGTCGGTTCTAGTTATTTAGACAATCCAAAAATTAGAAATTTGTTGTTGACAGGCCAAGGCAGAAGTGAAAACTTCGATCGCATGAATTTACAGGGTCTGAATCTATGCAACTTAGAACTTCATGAGGCAAGCTTTATTGGTGCAGACTTAAGTAATACATGGTTGAGATATGCTAACTTATCTGATGCCAAACTAGTCCAAGCAGACTTAGATAAAACTGACTTAACAGGTGCTTGTTTGACCGGAGCATACATTCAAGATTGGGGAATAACTGTTGACACTAAGCTAGATAATATTCAGTGTCAATATATTTATATGAGACTCCCAACACCCGATAATCGCGATTGTTTCCGTAAACCGGACAATCGAGAGGAGTATTTTAAAGATGGAGATTTTGCTGATTTCATTGCTCCGTTAGTCAGAACTTTAGATCTATATCACAACCAGCAAGTCGATCCCCGTGCCGTAGCATTTGCCTTTCAAAAGTTAATAGAAAACCATCCTGAATCGGACATTGAACTACTGGCAATGGAGAGAAAAGGAGAAGGCAAATTGCTATTAAGAGCAAAAACAAGTGAAGGGGTTGATTTCTCCAGGTTAAGCCAAGAATATTTTCGGGATTATAATTTACTCAAATCTCTACCTCATAACGATCCGAGGGTTTTAATAGACATCCCTAATGAGAGAGTTAAGAGCATCGAAAGTATGATTCAAGGAGTTTATGGAAGTTTAGAGTCAACCAACGCTGATTTGGAAAAGGCAATTATGATAATTGAATCTTCTAATGAGTTCAGCTTAAATCGATTAAGTCAATTAATCTTAGAACTTCAACAATTGATTATTAATCTAGACCTATCAGAGTCTGACCAAATAGAAGCAATAATTCAATTGAGAGAAATATTAGACTGTGCCATTTTGGGGAAAGTACATTTTGTTAGGAAAGTGAGAAAATCTGTTCAATGGTTAAGAGGGATATTTCTAGAGGTGCAATCTCAATCTGAATTATCACCTAAAGCGATCGAGATATTGGAAGATATTGATGCTTACTTTAATTTAAAATAATTACAGCTATTTATTAAATGTGTTTAGCTATATGTTCGATCGTTTTAATTTAAATTAAAGATAATATGAATTACAACTTCAGTGGTGCTAATCTCCAGGGCAAATCCTTCGGAGATCGAAAGTTAGAAGGTAGTAATTTTAGTCATGCAGACCTACGTGGTGCAAACTTCAAAAATGCAAAACTCAATGGAGCTGACTTTAGCCATGTTATTTGTGGACTGCCAAATCATTGGATTATTTTCTGGCTATTCACTTCAGTTGCGACAGCAATATTAGCAGGTCTTGTGAGTGGTTTAACAGGTACGATCGCAGCAGGCATGTTGCAACCTTACTTTATTAACTTTGAAGATTACCGTCTAATATCTGGCGTTATTGCTTGGTTAGTTTTGGTAACGTTCTCTGTGGTTACAGTATGGCGAGGATATATTCCAGGAATTCTCACATTAGCTGCTAGTGTTGTCACTGTGCTGTCCATTGTCGGTACAGCTCTGAGAATACTACCAGGGGTTGGAGCCACTGCCCTAGTTTCTGCATTAATCGTAGTTGCCAGCTTGTTGCAGGCGATCGCGACAGGACTGGCTACTGTAGTTACAGATTCCAAGTATCCTACCCATGTTATTTTAGGAACTCTGGGCTGTTTTGTTGGCTTTGGAGCCATCCAGCAACTCGTTAAATATTCATCCAATATTATAGAAAATAGCGATGATTTAGATACTGTGGTATCCGAACTTCGTCAGCAGTTTGGCGCACTGAACCTTTCTCGAGCAATAGTTGCTGCGGTCATTGAAAGTGAAAGAGAGTGGGCAATCTTACTGGCTATTCTAATATTAGTAATTCTAATTGTTTTGGGTAACTACATCAGTAGGCAAGCGGTTCGTGGATCGGAAAAATTCTCCATTGTTCGACAATTAATCTTATCAATTTCATCATTAGGCGGAACTAACTTCCAATCTAGTGACTTGACCGGTGCAAATTTCGCTAATGCATTTCTCAAAAATTCTCGGTTGAACCATGCCATAATAGCACATACCAATTGGCTGAACACTCAGGGATTAGATTTTGCTAGTGTCGGTAATAGTTACTTGAAAGAAGCCGAAATTTTACAATTGGCGGTTACTCGAAACGGTGAAGACAAGAATTTTGAAAGAATGTCTTTGAGAAGTGTTAACCTGATCGATGCTAATCTTAGAAAGGCAAATTTTATTGGTGCTGATTTGGGAGACACCTTGTTACAGGGTGCTGACCTATCTCTTGCCAAGCTCGTGCAAACTCAACTCGATCGAGCTGACTTAACAGGTGCTTGTTTGACCGGTGCTTTTATTCAAGACTGGCGTATTAGTGCTGAAACCAAGTTAGATAATATAAGATGTGAATTTATCTTTACTCGTTTACCAACTGAGGATGACCCAGATACAGGTCGTAAACCCGATAATCGTAACGAAATATTTGAACCCGGCGATTTTGCTGATTTTATCACTCCTCTCAAAGAGACTCTCGATCTTTACCATCGTCAGGATATCGATCCACGGGCAATTGCAATTTCACTAGATCGATTAATGGATAATCATCCAGAAGCAAACCTTGAAATTGTTTCAATCGAACGGCGAGGCAAAAATCAAGATCAACTTCTTATAAGAGCAAAAGTGGCAAAGGGTACTGACCGATCGCAACTTCATGCCGAATACTTTAGAGAGTACAAACGCCTTCAATCTTCCCCCGATCGGAAATTTTTATCTATGCTTGCCGATCGAGATAGTAAAGTTCAGATGCTCTTGGGAATGATAAAAACAAACTTTAAAGATTCCCAAGTGCTGGATAATAAAGTTTATGTAGGTAAACGAGTAATGCTGAAGATTGGAGCAGGCAACTTTGAGACAGGTTTTCCTCTGATCTTACAAGTTGGTGATTATGCTGCACTGCCTTCCAATGAGATGCCTGGTCAGCTTCCCCCTTCTGCGGAGTTACCTACTGCATTATTAACCTGGCAAGATACTTACCGCACCGTGGGACAAAATTTGAGGTTAGGTGGCCGGAGAAAACAAATTCCTAACACTTCATTTCAGCGAGAATTAGATGAATCTGCTCAGAGGTTATCACAAGCTATCAATGAATGGCTAAATTCAGAAGCATTTCTTCCAGTTCGAGAAAAATTACAGGCCCAGCTCCCCTATAACTATGAGATTCGAGTCTTGATTCAAACTGAAGATCCTCTGCTGCGGCAACTGCCTTGGCAGCTATGGAACTGGTTTGAAACTTATGAAAAGGCTGAAATTGCTCTGAGTACGACAGCCTACGATCTAGTTGAAAAATCTCCCAATACAAGGCATAATGTTCGAGTGTTAATTGTTCTCGGTAACTCGGAAGGTATCGATCTCGAGCGAGACCGGCAGTTACTAGAAGGCATTGAAACCGCAGAGACTGTTTGCTTAGTTGAACCTCAGCAGGCTGAATTAGAGGAAACCCTTCAAGATATCAGAGGATGGGATATTCTCTTTTTCGCCGGACACAGCGAAAGTCAAGGAGATAGAGATACGGGATGTATTTACATTAATCGAACCGACAGTTTGACGATTAAACAGTTGCAAGATGCGCTGCAAACAGGAATTAAGCAAGGTCTAAAGTTAGCCATTTTTAACTCCTGTGATGGTTTGGGTTTAGCTCAACAATTAGCCAGATTACAGATCCCGCAAATTATCGTGATGCGAGAGCCAGTACCCGATGTTGTTGCTCAGAAATTTCTGCAATACTTTATGGATACGTTTGCTCGTGGTGAGTCCCTTTATTTATCGGTTCGCCAAGCCAGAGAAAAGTTAAGGGAATTAGACAATCAATTTTTCTGTGCCAGTTGGCTACCTGTAATTTGTCAAAATCCGGCTGAAATTCCTTGGACTTGGCAGGAGCTGCGAGGTGTCGGTCAACCTAGAGTTGCAGAGCTACTGGAACAACTACAGGCTACAGTCATCGACGATCCTTCTCTGGACGATCTCGATCGCGTCGAAGCATTAGAAAAGCTGCAAATGCTGGCATCGGCAGGACAAAATCTTCAAGAGACAAAAGTTCAGAAGTTGGCCAGAAATGCAATCCGGCAATTGCGGGGGATGATGGTAGAATTATCGGAAAATAGCCCGACGTTCCTAGAATTAAACCGGATTTTACCAGAGATCGAACAGCTCTTGCAGGAAAACTTTGCTGGAGACTAGATAATAAACCTTTCAGCGATCCTGTCCTCTTGATAATTGAGACGGACTGTAAATTCTTCTCCAGGAGAGCCATAAAGTTCTAGAGGCAAGCAAATCTCATCAGCGAGAGCTACTTTTTCTAGATATTCTGATGAAGATGAGTCTCTGGGGACTTTATTGCCATTGCTGTCTAATACCACTAATTCTAACCCTTCAGGCAAGCTGGTTGGTTCTTCTCCCTCTGGTTTGACTTGTAGCAAGATGTCGATTTGATCGGATTGTGCTTGGCTCAATTTAAGAGCGACTAGAAGTACAAGGGGATAACTGCCAAGTTGGAGCGCTTTGGTTTGTGCGATCGCCGCTTCTGGGTGTTCTGGTGCAATTTGACCCAGACTCATTGCCATTTGCCAACAAGCCTCGCTATCCTCTTCTTGCCGAATTTGCTCAACTAGAGCATCTAGAATACCAGAATTTTCAGCAGTGCATTGCCCTAAATAAAAAGCAGCCAAGCGACGAATGTGTTCAGAACGATTAGCCAACAGTAACTTAAGAGCTTCTAGAGCTACTGCATTCTCAGGGTCTCGATCGATTATTTTTCCAATAACCGCCAATTTCACTCGATCTGATGCAGCTTGCTGAAGAAGTTCCTCCAAATCTGTTCGATTAGCTGGCGAATCTGGGCTGGAAGTAAGTTCGTTCAGCCGAGCTTGAGTTGGACTGCGGTAGGCAGAAGCCAGGGGAGAATAAAGATTGAGCAAAGTAACTAGAGTCCCTTGAGCCATTCTCCAACCATCCCTGAAGAGAGAACCCTTGAGCCACTGGCCAAGATTGTGAGGTTGAGAGTTGAGGTTGGGAACTTCTGGTAACAGTCCTACTTGAGCAATAGGAAAACCCAGCATCTGTTCAAGCTCGCCAGATTGCCAGAGAGCTTGCAATCTCTCATAGGCGCGATCGTCGCCTTGGAAAACCAAAGCCGTTGAATTGACATTAGAGTTAGAGTTGAGGTCAGACATAGCAGTAGCTTATTCCTTAATTTCCAGTGATTGAAAAAAACCAATACATTTTCCAGGTAATATTTCTTCTAGGAGTTTTATCGCTTGACGACGCTGTTGTGGGCTTAGGATCACTTCAGGGGGGATTTGTAACATAATATTAAGGATCTGGCGATCTTTATCTTCTAGAGACGGAGATGTTTCCTTCTCAAATCCTGCTGCTTTGAGACAAGCGATTAAGTGTTCGCCACTAGGTAATCTCTCCTGCTTTAAATCAAGATTAAGAATTTCTTTAAGCACGTCACGTATAAACCTAGATGCTGTATCGCTCGTGATAGTTTTAGATTTTTGATAAATCTCTTTCTGACCAAAATCTTCTGCAAGTTTTGGGTTGCGCTTGTATCTACGACGAAACGCCATTTCGTATCCAGTATATCCACAAATTAAGCAACCCAAGTATTCTTGCTCGGCTTTAGATAAAGGTTTGCCCTTAATCTTCTGCATTTGTTCGATAAGTGCATCGAGATCTAAGGTCGGTTGTGCATTAATGGCTTCTTGACAGGCAGAAAGCATAAGACTAGGTTTTGTATGAGCTTGCACTCTGATTGAACTGAAACTCAGTATACCCGTAATTATAACCTATGAAAACTGGGTTTATTTCTACAAAACACCCATGAGATATGCGTAGATAAATCAATTGGGATGTGATTGAATTGCGGTATCCAACTTAAGCTACAGCTCAGAAATACTTTGGACATCTGTAATTCCAACCTACAAAAACTAGGTTGGCTTCCAAAAAATACCAATGAGATATGAGTGGATAAACTAATTGGTATTTGATTAAATCACAGTATCCAACTTCCAACTAGAGCTAAAGCTCAGAATTGTTTTGGATACTCTGAGATATGAGGAATTTTCATTATGACTGACAATACTCCAAGCACAGCACGAGATTTAGGAAATTTGAGTACATCTCGACAATTCAATGACTTTGTAGGGCCAAGTGACCCGAATGACTACTATCGCTTTAACCTGGAATCAAATAGCAGTTTTGATTTAAAAATTGATGGAGGAAATTATAATCTTGGGCTATATCGAGATGCTAACAACAATGGACAGACAGATGCTGGGGAGAGGATCGTCTCTCTACAAAATGGGTCTCTGTCATCTAATGGTGGATTGAGACCTTCACTGAGTATTAGGAATAGTAGCATTAACGGCGTGCAGACTTATCAAAAAATACTCAATCTCGCGGGAAGTTTAGGAGAAGGAAATTACTATCTGCAAGTGTATTCGTCTGGTAGTAATGCATCATACCAACTTAATCTTGGTTCTGGAGGTACAAACAATATTCATGGGACTGATGGGGACGATCTTCTCAATGGAACTGCTGGTAATGATACAATCTTTGGCTATAAAGGTAATGATACCATAAATGCTGGCAGTGGAGCTGATCGTATAGACGGAGGTGAGGGTAACGATTCTATTAATGCTAGTAGTGGAGGCAATAATATAGATGGTGGGACTGGTGATGATGTCATAACTGTTGCTCGCGGTGGTAATAATATAGATGGTGGTAACGGTAATGATGTCATAACTGTTGCTCGCGGTGGTAATAATATAGATGGTGGGACTGGTGATGATGTCATAACTGTTGCTCGCGGTGGTAATAATATAGATGGTGGTAACGGTAATGATGTCATAACTGTTGCTCGCGGTGGTAATAATATAGATAGTGGTAGCGGTAATGACACCATTGCTGTTGTTGTAGGAAACAATTCTATAAATGGTGGTGATGACTATGATATAGCTATATATGACGGAAATTACAATGACTATTCCATCACAATTGATGGAACAATGGCCACTGTCTCAGGTTCATTATCTAATGATACATTAGATAATATTGAAACCCTGAAGTTTCGAGATAGAACGGTTGATATTGTACAAAATACCGATAAAAATCTATCAACTAATTCCTTCAATATAGTCGAAGATTCACTCAATCCAGGCGATAATTTGAATCTTGAGTTGAGCATTGAAAATACCGAAGCAGGAGAAGCTAGTGCTTTTGATGTAGAGTTTTACCTCTCCAAAGATTCTACAATTGGTAACAATGACGATCTCCTTTTGGAGACTCGCTCTATTGACGGTCTCACTGGCAATACCACGACCGAACTACTGACTCAAAACTTAACCCTACCTGATCCTAATCATTCCTTCTGGACTGGAGATGGCACTTATCATATTGGTGTGGTCATTGATTCAGGTGATGTCATTAGTGAGACTAATGAAAATGATAACACTGATTCTGAAGCCATTGAAATTACTACTCCCGTAACTCTGGGTGAAATTCGAGGTTTGAAATGGAACGACCTTGATGGAGATGGAGTGCGAGACTCAGGAGAACCCGGACTAGCAGATTGGACAATCTATCTCGATGACAATCAAAATGGTCAACGGGATGCTGGTGAATTATCGACCCTCACGGATGCTAGTGGTAATTACGCATTCACCGATCTCGCACCAGGCACGTATTATGTGGCAGAAGAAATGCAGAGTGGTTGGGAACAAACATACCCAGAACCACCTAACGTTTTTCCAGCTCCTATCGAGAACTCTAATACAACTACAGATGCGCGACAACTCAGAGAAAATGTCGATCCTGGCCCTGAAGTCGTATTTTACGATTTTCTGGACAATGGTACTTTAACTGGAGGAATTACTGAGTTAGAGACGGATAACTCAACCCAGAATAACGGTATTCATTCTCCCTTACAACCAACTCCATGGAATGTTTCTACATTACTCGATAATGGCCCCACAGATAATCGAATTGATATTGTCTTTCTTGGAGACGGATATACAAATTCTGAGCTAGGAACATACCAAGATGATGTCAATAATCTTCTCTCTCCATTCTTTGCAGAATCTCCACTTGATAACTACTCAAAATTCTTCAATGTGCATCGAGTCGATGTTATTTCCAATGAATCAGGGGTAGATAACGATCCAAATGGAGTATTGAAAGATACAGCATTAGATATGGGTTTTGGGGGAGGAGGTCTTGATCGAGGATTAATTCTCGATCTCGATAAAGCGAAATTAGCTGCAAAAAATGCTCCAGATGTTGACCAAATATTAGCGATCGGTAATTCAACAAAGCATGGCGGTGTTGCTTGGCCAAGTGAAGACGTTGGTACGGCTTCTGCGAGAACTACTTTTGCCAGCGAAATACTTTTGCATGAATTTGGCCATTCATTTGCCAATCTGGCTGACGAATATGACTATGGTGGTCCTGTCAACTATACAGGACCAGAACCCGAAGTAGCTAATGTCAGCATTTATAATGCTAATGAGATGGAAGCATCACAGACCAAATGGTATCGTTGGTTAGATGAACCCAATGTTGGCACATTTGAAGGAGCTAATTACAGCGAACAAGGCATTTATAGACCCACAGAAAACTCTAAAATGCGGAGTCTGGGTCAGCCTTTTGAACAGGTCAATATAGAGCAATTTATCCTAACTGCTTATCAAGTTGTTCAGCCCATTGATAATGCTACTCCATCAGGATTTTATGGTGTAGATGATACGTTTTTTGTCGATCCCGTCGATCCAGTTTCGCACGATCTAGACGTTCAGTGGTTCTTAGATGAAGTGCCTATATCAGGAGCAACAAGCACTACATTCGATCGAGCATCAACTTTGAATTTAACACCAGGAACTTATACGCTCAAGGCAGAAGTTGTAGATAATACAGACCTGGTACGCGATGAAGAAATGCGTGCTCAGTGGATGACCGAAGAGCGTTCTTGGACTCTGAGAGTAGAGGGAGAAGAACCACCAGTTGCCAGAAGCCACGAGGTCATCCTCAACCCCGGCGAAGTTATTACTGATATTAATTTTGGCAACCGCCTAATTGAGGAGACTCCTGATGAGGTTAACTTAGTAAGTAATTCCTTCAATATAGTAGAAAACTCACTTCATCCAAATGAGAACTTCCAAGTTGAGTTTAGTATTCAAAATACTGAAGCAGGAGAAGCCAGTGCTTTTGATGTAGAGTTTTACCTCTCCAAAGATTCTACGATTGGTAACAATGATGATATTCTTCTGGATACTCGCTCTATTGACGGTCTCACTGGCAATACCACAACAGAACTACTGACGCAAAACTTAACCCTACCCGATGCTAATCATTCTTTCTGGACTGGAGATGGCACTTATCATATTGGTGCGGTCATTGATTCAGGTGATGTCATTAGCGAGACCAATGAAAATGACAACACTGATGCTGAAGCCATTGAAATCACTACTCCCGTAACTCTGGGTGAAATTCGAGGCTTGAAATGGAACGACCTTGATGGAGATGGAGTTCGAGACACAGGAGAACCCGGGCTAGCAGATTGGACAATCTATCTAGATGAGAATCAAAATGGTCAACGGGATGCTGGTGAATTATCAACCATCACGGATGCTAGTGGTAATTATGCATTCACCGATCTGGCACCAGGCACGTACTATGTGGCAGAAGAGATGCAGAGGGGTTGGAAGCAAACATCTCCAGGTAATATCGGACTTCCTACACCTAGATTGCAGAACAAGGGTTTCAGCTCAACAGAATTAGCAATTGCTAGAGCCTCTAATCTAGAAACTTATGAATCGAATAAACTAAGTTCTGTAACTGAATGGGTGGTAAGTTTGGAGCCTAATCAATCTCCAGATGACTTAGCTAGAAGTTTAGGAGCAACTAATCTAGGGGCAACAGGATTTATCCCCAATACTTACCGTTTTGAATTCCCCGAACACTCTCATGGACTTCAAATACAGGATGAGTTGAATTCCTTATCAAATATAACCTTCTTCTTCCCACTGGTAGAGCAACAACTCAAAAAACAATTCATTCCAAATGACCCTCTTTTTAGCGATCAGTGGCACTTAGTGAATACAGGTCAAATGGGTGGAACTGTTGGAGCTGATACGAACATAGAAACAGCTTGGGATTTGGCTCAAGGAACGGGTGTAGTTATCGGAATTGTTGATGACGGACTGCAATATGCACACCCCGATCTTAACTCCCGTTATCGACAAGACTTAAGCTACGATTTCAATGATAACGATGCCGATCCATCACCAGTTTTTAGCTCTGAAGTTCATGGAACAGCCGTGGCAGGAGTAGCAGCAGCTAGTGGCAATAATGGTATTGGAGTGAGTGGTTCAGCACCAGAAGCGTCCCTCGCTGGACTGCGGTTAAATGCTGGCCCTTCCAATGATTGGATGAATGCAAATGCTTTGTCCTACATGAATCAAGACATTGATATATATAACAACAGTTGGAAACCAGGAGCCTCTTTTTTGAGTCCCGGCCCATTAACTCTAGCAGCAATGGAAGATGGAGTGATTAATGGTCGAGATGGATTGGGAAGTATTTATTTATTTGCCGGAGGAAACGATCGACAAGATGGCTTAAACGTCAACTACAATGGCTTGGCTAATTCTCGTTACACTATTGCTGTTGCAGCAATCGATCATAATGGGAAACAAGCTATTTATAGTGAATCAGGAGCACCACTTCTAATCTCTGGTTATTCTAGTGCAGGTTTGCCAGATACTCCAGGGATTGCAACGACTGATTTGTTAGGCTCTTATGGATATTTTTCTGGCGACTATACAGATAACAGTGCCAATGGATTTGGTGGGACATCATCAGCCACTCCTTTAGTTGCTGGTGTTATTGCTCAACTATTAGACATCAATCCAAATTTGAGTTGGCGAGACGTACAACATATATTGGTAGAAACAGCCGAACACAACGATCCATCTGATTTAGATTGGACGACCAATGGAGCTGGACATCTGGTTAATCATAAATATGGTTTTGGCGCAATTGATGCCACAGCAGCAGTAAAGGCTGCTACTGATTGGGTGACTGTAGGACAAGAAATCTCAACAACTTCTGGACGACTCGATGTTAATCAAGACATTCCGGATAATAACCCCACTGGAATTTCTTCAACTTTTACCATCAATGATGACATTGATATTGAGTGGGTTGAAATTGTATTCGATGCGACTCACTCGGCACGAGGAGACTTAGAAATTGTTCTTATTTCTCCAGACGGTACTGAATCAGTTCTAGCGGAATCTCACAAAGACTCACAAGATAACTACTCAAATTGGGTATTAACTTCTGCTCGCCATTGGGGAGAGTCCTCTCTAGGAGAATGGACTTTGAAGGTCTCAGATGAACAGTCTGTAGACATTGGTACTTGGAACTCTTGGCAGTTAAATATCTATGGAACTTCCAATAATGTACACATTGAAGGTACACATACAGTAACGCTAAATTCTGGTGAAATTGTTACTGGTATCGATTTTGGCAACCATAATGAAGAGCCAGAAGAACCCGTCAACCCCGCAGCCATTGAAACTCAAGACCAATCCTGGACGGTTGCTACTACGGCTGACTTCAACGCTGACAACAAAGACGATGTGCTGTGGCGCAATAGTTCTGGAGATAACGAACTCTGGCTCATGGATGGCAGTAGTGTCTCCTCCACCGTTAACCTCAGTAACTCAACTCTAGAACTGGTCGGAGCCAATGACTTCGATGGCGATAATGATGCGGACTTAATGTGGCGCAATACCTCTACCGGAGCCAATGAACTGTGGACGATGGATGGTGGTAGTGTCACTAGCACTGATGCCATCCGCTCTGCTGCCACGAATTGGGAAGTGCAAGGTACGGAAGACTTTAATGGGGATGGCAATGCCGATATCTTCTGGCGCGACCCCATCACGGGACAAAACGCTATCTGGTTCATGGATGGTAGCTCTCGCGTCAATAGCGGTAACTTCCGCTCTGTCGGAACCAACTGGGAAGTTGCAGCTCTCGATGACTTCAACGCTGATGGCAAAACTGACATTCTCTGGAATGACTCCAGCAATGGAGCTAATGCTATCTGGCTGATGGATGGACTGTCTCTGGTCTCTGGTAGGCGTATCAGGCGTACCAATGCCGGATGGGAATTGCAAGGTACAGAGGACTTCAATGGGGACAATAAAGCCGATCTTCTGTGGCGTAATGGCTCTGGAAGCAATGCGGTGTGGTTCATTGATGATACCACGATCGCCTCTGGACAGAACCTCAGTGGGGCGATCGCCCGATGGGATGTACGCGGTTTAGGAGATTTTGATAACAACGGTTCCCCAGATATCTTCTGGCGCGACAGTGCCACGGGGGATAACGCTCTCTGGTTAATGGATGGTACGACCCATTCCGGTGGCGCGATGTTGGTATAAACCGATTTCAGGCAGCAAAGGGAGTTCCTCTGCTGCCTGTTGATTTTTGTTGTTGACTTAAATTATTAGAGCCTAAACTCTGACCCATAATAACTAGGCTGTTTTTACAAAAAGAACAATTAAATGTGGGCTATATGACTCGCTTTTTATTTGATAAATTACGGTATCTAACTTGAGCTAAACTTCATTTTATTTCGCTAATTAAAGCGATGTTTTGCTACAAGAGAACAATTGACTTGACCTTTACTCATAGATTAATGGTGTCATCATGAATTCTTTTCCGAAGTCTGTCACTGTAGTTATTCCTGCCTTTAACGAAGAGGGAAACCTGAAACGACTGTTTCAATTTCTAGAGGAAACTTTTCACCAACTCGGCTATCAGTTCCCTGTCTTATTGGTCGATGATGGCAGTGAGGATAACACCCCCTTAATTGTTGAAGATCTCAAACAGCGCTATGATTTTCTCACCGTTGTGCGCCACCCCCATCGACGAGGTGTTGCCGAAGTCTGGAAAACCGCCTTAACCCGCGTCAAAACGGATTGGATTTTTTGGGGACAGGCTGACCTAGAAAGTGACCCACGCAGCGATATTCCTTTGCTTCTCTCTGCTTGGTCTCCAGGAGTAGATGGAGTAGCGGGTTGGCGACAAAACCGCCAAGACGGAAAGCTCTTCACTTCCAAAATTGCTAACAAAGTCTGTCGCTCTTTCTTAGGCTTAAAAATTCACGACATGAACTGGATTAAATTAGTGCGACGAGATTTAATTTCTCCTGAACTCTTAGACCTAACCACCCATCGTTATCTGCTGGCTGCCTTAGCTGGATTTGGACATACCATCATTGAAGTGCCTACTCCCTGGCATACCCGATATTCTGGAACTACTAAGTTTGGTAAAGGTCGATTATTGACTTCTGCTCTAGATTTCATCAAGCTACTGAGTTGGTTTATTCAGTTTAAGATACAAGAAAAAATCAAGTTATCAGTAGATCAATTGATTCCCATTAAAGTTGATGATATCCACTAATGATGATACACGATCTAGAGAAAAAAAGAATTCTCGTCGTTTCCTCGGTTTATCCCCTGACTGCTGATGGCAATCATGGAGCCTTTATTCGTGAAGTGATTCTCAAACTTCAACCCACAGGAGCTAACTTTTATGTGTTTGCCCCTGCCTATGAAGGTTGCCCTCACTATACCCTGGATAATGTACTCGTCTATCGATTCCGCTATTGCCCTAAACCCTTAGAAAACTTAGTCCGAGATGGTGCGCCCACCAAGATTCAGCGCCAACCCTGGTATCTGATTCCAGCCGCTCTTTATATCCTCTTGGGAACCGTGCAACTCTTTGGGTTGTGCTGGAAACTGAAACCCGATTTATTGCACATTAACTGGCCATTTCCCCATGGTTTAATGGCTTTCCCAGTAGCTAAACTCTTGGGAATTCCCATGGTGTTTAGTTTTCATGGAGGAGAATTGCTGTTAGCAAAAAAATTTGGGTTTGTTGCCCGTATTTTGCGTCAGTTAATTCCCGAAAGTCAAGGGGTAACAGCTAATTCTTCCTTTACTCAAGCCTTGATTGGTAACCTCAGTTCTGAACCGGTGACGGTAATTCCTTATGGGATTACTATCACGCCTCAACTAGAGTCAGAAATCCCAGCTAACCCGATTCCGCAACTGCTGTTTGTGGGACGTTTGGATGAACGCAAAGGGGTTACTTATCTATTGCAAGCCTTGCCCCTAATTTTACGAGATCGTCGAGTGCAATTACACATTGTCGGTCAAGGAATCTTAGAAAGTGAACTTAAGGAAGAGTGCAAAGCGCTAGGGTTAGAAGCGCAAGTTAAGTTTTTAGGGGTACTCTCTAAAGAAGCCTTAGCCCAGGAATATGCCACTTGCGATATTTTTGTCTTGCCTGCCATTGTCGATCGCAAAGGAGATACGGAAGGATTAGGAATTGTGATGATTGAAGCCTTAGCCCATGGTAAACCGGTAGTCGCGAGTGATGTGGGAGGGATTAAAGATGTAATTATTGATGGCGTTACCGGCCGGTTAGTCCCGGAAAAAGATCCCCATCAATTAGCAGAGGTAATTACAGATTTACTAAATTGCCCCGAAGAAAGACAACGACTAGGTTGCCAAGGATTAAAGCATATCCAAACCCAGTTTAACTGGAGCCGAATTACCCATCAGTGGTCTCAGGTTTTCGCTCAAGCCCTAAGCAACAGTAACTCCTCAGAGATCATAGCAGATGACTCTCTTATTTTCTAGCTATGACTTCTCCGAATTTGCCTTCCCAAATGTATCGCACAATTATCTGGGGACTTGTGATTACCATTCCTTTAGTCATCATGATTAGTTTAGGGTTTACTGTCCTATTACCAGCTCTGAATAATCCCCAATCTCGTATTTACTTCTCTCAATTTGGGGTTCCCAGTCGCTACCGAAGTCAAGGAAAACCGATTCCAGTGGAAACCGTTTCTGTTCAAAGTATTCCTTTAGAAACTCGTTTAGCTGGGCCAGGGGAATTTGTGCCTTTGCAACAAGTGGATGTGCGTCCGTTAGTTTCTGGGCCGGTGGAAAAAGTCTATGTGGTGGAAGGGCAAAGGGTGAAAAAAGGCGATCGCCTCGTTGAGCTGTATTCTATTCCCTTTGAAGAACGAGTCAATCAAATTCGTAACCAATTGGCGATCGCCGCAAAAAGACAACAAACCCTAGAACTCTCGGCTCCAGAGCGCATACAAGAGTTAGAAGCAGATGTGGCCATTGCGCGATCGCGGCTGCAAGAAGCCCAAGAGAGAGTCGAACAAATCCAAACCCTTGCCCAGCAAGAAATTGAGGAAAACGTAGAAAAGGCTCGCGAGCGCATGAAGGTGGCCGAACAAAAGCTCAAACAAATGGAAGAGTTGTTTCTAGAAGGGGCAATTTATGAATTTCAAGTCCTGGAAATGCAAGACCTCTATGCTCTACGTCAACAGGAATGGTTAGAAGCCCAACGGGGACAAGTGATCGCCCAAGACCGCCAGTTTAGTAATCAGGATTTCTATCTGGATCGGGAAAACCAACTAATCGCAGCCCAAAAAGCCCTCAATCAAGCCAGGCGCGACTTTGACGAGCAATTTGCCGTCAATCAACTGGAAATTGAAACCTTGCAACTGGAACTGCAAGAGGCGTTGAGAACCTTAGATCGCTCTGTTATTTATGCCGAGACCGATGGCTTAGTCAGTCGGATGTATATCCATCCCGGAGAAATTGCTGAACCTCAAGCTCCTGACCCTTTAATGACCCTAGCAGAAGATATGGTCTTTAAGGCATTTATTGACCAAGCCCAACTCAATGCCATTGAAATCGGCGATCGCGCCCAAATGAATTTTACTGCCTATCCAGGAAAAACCTATACAGGAGAAGTCATTCGCGTCAATCCCACCATTGAAACCCAGGCCATTACCCCAGTAAAAATTGGCATCGATCGCCAGTATACCTATTCCGTTTGGATTGCCGTGGATGAGGCGCAAATGCCACCAGGGTTACAAGGAGTCGCCAGTTTTCAGTCCAGTGACTCCAGTTTGGTGATTCCAGAGAGCGCAGTTAGCGAACTTTCTGGAGCTAGAGGGATGGTGATGGTGGTGGAGTCAGGACAAGCTATTCTGCGTTCTATCGAGTTGGGACGCACCTATGGCAATCAGCGCGAAGTCCTGGATGGTCTGACTGCTGGGGAAATCATTGTGGTCTATCCCCAAGGTTTACAACCGGGCGATCTTCTCGAACCCATCCCCACCAGCCAACCCATGCTTTAATTACCCATTTGTAATTCTTACGGAGGATAAAACCTATGTTGCAAAATTTAGAACGTCTGACCAAGGGACTGTATAAATGGGCGATCGCGCCCTGGATTTATGGTCAAAATGGGGATTATGATGCCCAGCGCTATTGGGGCGATCGCCTGACGCGCTATGGTTTATCGTTACAGGGAGTCGGCCATGAGGGGCGATCGGAACTTGAAAACCAGGAAGAATACACTCAAGCGGGTCAACTTTTTATTCAAGCTTGTACTCAAGCCAACATAAACATTTCCCAAGCTCGTATTCTAGAAGTTGGCTGTGGCACAGGATTTTACACCCAAATCTTGGCAGATTTAGGAGCAAGAAACTATCTAGGCATTGATATTACTGATGTCTTATTTACAGACTTGAGAGATAAATTTCCTCAGTTCTCATTTCAGAGACAAGATATCACTCAATATCAAGAAATAGGTCGATTTGACTTAATCGTTATGATAGATGTGATTGAGCATATCGTTATTGAAAAGAAAATAAAAGATACTCTGTGGAATCTCCAAAACTATCTTAATCCACAGGGCAAGATAATCATTGCGCCTCTTGTGCTTCAAGAAAAGAGGTCTTTGTTTCATGTCAATTTCTGGTCAGTCAAAACCCTTCAAGAAATCATGGAGACTTGTAAAACAACCTATGCCTTAAATTTCAGGAATGGACAATTAATGATTCTGGAAAAACTCTAGTGTTTAATTAATAGTGTAATCCTATGGAGAAGAAGTCAAACTTTTGAGAGGTATAGAAATGGAGCAGATCAGGCTAATATTAGCTCAGATACAGCGAAGTCACTTGTTGATGGCGATCGCCACTTTATTCCTGCTCAAAAGTATTCTCAACCTGTGGTATACCCTGCCCCCAGAAACCTTAAGCGCCTTTGATGTTGATCTAGCCAATCTCAATCAATGGCGTTATTTAGGGTTGATTCCCCTAGGATTGATGCTTTCTGTCCTATTGGGATGGCACAATACCCAATTGCATCAACGGCTGACTTGGATGTTACTGATCTTAGTATTATTGTATCCTTACTATACGATCACTTGGTCGCCGCGTATCTTCTTTTTAGCTAAATCTCTCTACCAACAACGGCAACCCATTACTCTGCACGTAGAGCAAAACTTTCCTGAAATTAAATCTCAATGGAAACAGAACATCGAATTGGGAATTTATCAACCAGTTCCCTCTATCTTTGAAAGTCGAGTTAGAGACCGTTATGTGTTTCAACCCTCCTCTTGGGAATGGATGGTCAAATCAATCTTTGGTTATAGCGATGCCTTTTTTAACTCCATTGGGCGCGGTTGGAGCTTGGCCATTCTGGGATTAAGCTTTAGCCTTTTAGCCTATTATCTCCAGTTAGGCGATCGAAGATTATCTGCTTGGATTGATGATATTCGCAGCTTATCCCCCTGGATAATCTCGATATTCCTGCTCATTCTTGGCTCCACATTAACTGTTAACTTGCTCAACCATCACCTAGAGACCGAGTTTGCTAAGGGACACTACAAGCAAGTCATGGTGCAATCCCAACGTTTAGCCCGTTGGTATCCCCTCGTGGAAGGAGATCGATCCTTTCTAGAGCGATGGGCAAAAGCTGGATGGTACAGTAAGCAACCCAATCCTGCTCTGATTGCCTTTACCCAAGGATTAGAACGGTATCGTTTAGATAATTATACCCAAGCCATTTCTTACTTTCAACAAGCCTTGCGCCTCAATCCCCATTTTTATTTAGCCCAAGGGTATTTAGCTACTACTCAACTCAATCAAGGGATCGATCAATTCAAGCAACCTGTTGTGCCTAAAAGACAACGGGATAAGCCCTTTCCCTATACCTACGACCTCTTAGATAGCCCCAATTATCAAAACCGAGCTAGACAACCCAATAATGCCAAGCCAATGTTAACAGCTCAATACTGCGAAGAAAGTTTAAAATCTTTTCCTAATCATTTAGAGGCTTTATATACTTTGATGGTCATTCGAGTAGTTAATTGGGACTTTCCTGGATCGGCCCAAATTGCCAAAAAGCTAATCAATTTACAACCTTATTTTCAGCAACCCATGTTAGCAGTCGTTGGCCAGGCCTATTTACATTTATCTTGGGAAAATTATCACGACCAAGACCTGGATCAAGCTTGGCAACGCTATCGTCAATCGGTCGATCGCAAAATTTGGGAAAAATTCATCGATCCTACCTCATGAAACATTCCTTTTCTTGGCTCTCTATCATTTCAATTGCCATTACCGGTTATCTGGTGGGAATGTTGGGGTTCTCTATTTGGGATCAGCCTCCAATGCTACCCACTCCGGTCAATTGGTCTCCTCAAGTGACCTGGATAGGCTTACCCAACCCTAGCTATCGTCTCTACACTCGTCAAACCCTTAATTTACCCGATCGCGTCAAAAGAGGGTGGTTGCGCCTGAGCGCGGATAATGATTTTCGGCTATATGTGAATGGAAAGGTATTGACTCAAGAAGTGAGTATCCTACGCAATACCCTAGGATTAGGGGGATTGGTGCAAGACTGGCCGCAAAAACTGAATGATTTCCGCCCCTTTCCCTCCCTACGTCCGGAATGGGTTTATTTACGGGCCCCCAAAGATTGGAAAGTCACGTATTATGTCGATCTGACCCACTATCTGCAACCGGGAAAAAATGCGATCGCCGTTGAAGTGCAAAGTTCCCAACAGCATCCCCGTTTACTCTTAGAAGGGAAAATTTATCCAGTGGGGGATCTGGAAAAGGCGATCGATATCAGCACGGGAACCAGTGCCTGGAAAGTGTCTGAACGGTTCCAGAGTCGGCAACGGCTACACTGGTTTGATGCTGACTTTCCCGATCAAACCTGGCCTCTAGCCACCACTCTCGATCCCCCCAATGAAGCCACCTATAGCCGCTTAAGCCCCCTGGTATTTGACCGTCCCTTAACAGGACATTGGATTACCAGTTCTCTGAGTCCCTCTGGCGAAACCTGGCTGAGAACCTCTTGGTCAGTTTCCGTTAAACCCCAACAGGCTTGGATGCGATGGGTCGCTCAGAATGAATGTTCACTCCTGATTAATGGGTTGCTGGTTCAGCATTATCCGACTGAAGATAGCCAAACCCTGCATTTATCAGAGGTGAGTCGTTTTTTACATCCGGGAATCAATACCCTAGCAGTTCATTTAACGCCACCATTAACGGAAGATTGGCATGTAGCTTTTAATGAACCCCCCCAACGGAAAATTGTCTCTCAATTTTGGCTCGATGGATGGGTGGAAAATGCTCAAGGAACCCCTGAATCGATTATTCAGACGGATTCGAGTTGGCAGAGTCTGGAGTCCCCCATTAGGGGTTGGGAACAAGGAATAGGCGCTGCTGAAGCGGCCATTCAACTCAATTTACCAAATCCTGACCAATTTTCGCGATCGCTTGAGGGAGATAGCTATGCTCTCAACTATCCCCATTGGTTATGGCATCAAAGTATATGGTGGGGCTTAGGATGTCTATTCATCTCTATTTATAGCTTCGTTCTGGGAGTGTTTTGGCGAGATACAGCAGGAATAAAAGGAGCAACGTTAGACATTGGTACAGGTTTGCTCTTTCCCGGAACAATGTTTTTAAGCGTAATGGAATTGCTTAAACATCGCTATGGCATTTCCGAACGATGGCTAATATTTGCCCAACCCCATAGTGATGTGCTGATTTTACTGGGATTTCTGGGAGTAGTTTGCTTAACCTTACTCTGGAGTTGTATTGTTAATCGCCATCTAGGGTTATCTCCTACACCCATCAGTGGGGTCATCCTATGGAGTCTGTGGTTTATCTTAACCTGGATTGGGGCGATCGCCTTGGGTTTAGCTTTAGCAGACAATACAGCTCAATGGCCCATGGTGTGGATAGTCGCTAGTGGATTCATTTTATGGGGTCTAGCTCTACTGTTTTGGCAACAGACTCAGCGCATCTGGACTCATGGCATTACCTTCTGGCAACAACACTGGCCTCAATGGGGATATCAAGTGGTATTAGTGGCCATTACCCTAGGCGGTTTTATCCTCAGAGCTTATCGTCTTGATGCCATGGATTTAGAAGCCGATGAATATACCTCCTTAGATGCCACCAGAGGCATTTTAGCCACTGGCGCACCCGTAACCACTTCTGGCATTTGGTATACCAGAGGCCCCATCTTTCACTATCTTTTGGCTCTCTGGTTACGGTGGGTGGGGGACTCGACGATGAATGCCCGGTTTTTGTCCGTACTATTTGGAACAGCAACGTTAGTCGTTATCTTTTTTCTGACTCGTGCCATTACCGGAAAAACCGGGTTAGCCTTAGTGGTGACGGCCATTTTGGCGATCGATCCTTGGGAATTATGGTACTCGCGCTTTATCCGATTTTATCAAGTGTTGCAATTTGTAACCCTCATCAACATTTGGTTCTTAATTAAAGGTTTTATTGAAGGAAAACAGAAACGCTACCAATATCTATTTTATGTTGGAGTAATCATCATGTTACTCATTCAGGAAGGTAGTTTAACCCTACTTCCTGGATTGTTTCTCTGCTTTCTGTGTAGTTACTTTCCCTTGGAATGGCGTAAAGATAAGTCCATTGCGATCGGCTGTTTTGCAGTCATGGGAGTGTATGCTTACAACATTGGCTTTTTTATAGTTAAATGCTTAACACCAGTCGTTGCTATTTCCACAACCACAGATTCTTACTTGAAACCGAGATTATCAGACGTAACGGGATTTTTTACCAATTTCTTCATTGGCCCGAATTGGATGAATTTGATTTATACTGTTTTATTCATAGCTGGGCTAGTGTATTTTCTCCAATATCCCCAGAAAGTAATCCTGTGTTTGTATACTGTAATTGGCGTTAATCTTCTCTGTCAAACCCTTCTCGTCTATGTAGTGGCTGCCCGATATTTTTATCCCATCTATCCTCTATTTATCATCCTCTCTCTCTATGGCGCAACTTGTTTGATTGGGACTATCAGTCAACCCTGGAATCAACAATTAAGCAGTCAGCGTGTAATTCAGAAAATGACCTGGATTTTTCTAGCCATTCTACTCCTAGGAAATCTAGAGGTCGAAAAAGTTGTGGGTGCTTATTCAGATGCGATCGCCATCCGCAACACAGAAATACTTGATTATATTCAATCCCACAAACAACCTGGAGATATCATTATATCCAACACTTCTGCTGTATATACCTCCATTGGTGGATTAGATTATTATATTCCCCATCGTCTTTCTATTTTTGATGCAGTATATGCTCGCAATGGAGAAGTCATTGACCGTTGGGGAGGGGGTAAACTCTTAACCGATCTCGATCAACTCAACAGTATATTATCCAATCACAATAGAGTATGGATTCATCAATTCGATCGCTTGCAACCGCCTAAAAGTTTTCTTCATGCAAAAGAGCATAATCTTTATAAGACTTTGGGTGACTCTCAGTTTGAAACCTTCGGCGCTCAGGTGAAATTATGGAAACCAGAGAATTAAAACTTTCCTATACTCCAAAATGAATAATTATGAATAAAATCAAACAGACTGCGATTAAGGCTCTGATTAGCCTATCCATAATTGTTGCGATCTTTAGTCTAGTTAATCTGGAACAGATCTGGGCAAAAATCAGTGATTTATCGATTGGGTTTATTATATTTTGTTTATTCTATTATACCCTATTACAATGGATTAGTTGCTTGCGTTGGCAAGTTATTTTGAAGTCGAGTGGCTATAAACTCCCGATTATTTATTTACTCAAGAGTTATTTTTGTGGCATGTTTCTCAACTTGTTTCTTCCCGGATCTTTCGGGGGAGATGTCTATAGAACTTTTCAAGTCTCTAGAGAAACACAAAATGCCGAAGTCGCAGCAGCTTCGGTACTGCTGGAGAGATTTACAGGTCTCATCGCTCTTTGTTTTTTAGCCATGCTGGGGTTGCCTTTTGCTTGGAGGCTGATCGATCAATGGGATATCCTTTTAGTGTTTATGATTACTACAGGTTTTTTATGTATGGTATGGTTAACACTTACCAGCCCTAGGTTGTTTAACATAACTAAAAGAGTATTTACATTATTTCCTCTTGAAAATCTAGGCAATCGTTTAAGCAAAATTCAACAAGCTGGTATTTCTTTTCAGCGCAACTCACGAGTGTTTAATTTATCCCTATTTTATGCGACATTATTCATTTTAGGTGTAATTTATTATCATTATCTAGTCGCTCAACAACTCAACATTGAGATTTCTTATTTTGAGCTTCTAGTTTTCATTCCAATGATTACCATCGTTAGTCTCTTACCTTTTTCATTAGGCGGATTAGGAATAAAAGAAGGATTCTGGGTCTATCTATTTCTACGCATTGACTTAACCGCAGAATCTGCCGTAATCCTTTCTTTAACAATTACGGTTTTAGCTTGGATTATTTCATTACCCGGTGGTCTGCTGCTGATATTTTCAAAAAAATTACCCTTGTTAGATTAAGCTCAAGAGGAAAACCCATGAATAAAAATTCCGTATTATCCATTTATGAACAGTTACTCAGAAAGCGGTCTTTGTTCTTTAAGATCGTTTCCCCTATCCTGAAAGTATCAGCACTCTGGTATGCAGGCGATCGCGTATTGTGTCCGTGCTGCGAACAGCAGTTTCGGACGTTTCTACCTTTTGGAGCAAATAAACGCCCGAATGCCTTGTGTCCTGGATGTCTATCTCTAGAAAGACATCGATTGATGTGGCTGTATTTGCAGAATAAAACCTCTTTGCTTTCAGAGCAGTTAAAGGTTCTGCACATTGCTCCAGAATATTGGTTGCAAAGACGATTAAAAACTGTGCCTAACTTAACCTATTGGACTGCGGATATCCAACCTGGAGAAGCGATGCTGCAAATGGATATCACTAAGATTGATTATCCAGATAGCTCCTTTGATGTTATTTTATGTAGTCATGTCTTAGAGCATATTCCAGATGATACTCAAGCAATGCGTGAACTATGCAGAGTGTTGAAACCTGGGGGATGGGCAATTTTACAAGTCCCTCTCGATCGCGATCGAGAAGAAACGGTTGAAGGAACCCGTGACTTAACTCCCAAGGAGCGGAGACAACGCTTTGGTCATCACGATCATGTCAGAATGTATGGTCAGGATTATCAAACTAAATTGGAACAAGCGGGTTTCTCTGTTTTTGTCGATCGCTATCCGGAGGAGTTAGGTATCAATCAGATTGAATACTATGGATTAATGCCTAGTGAAGATATTTATCTGTGTACACTTAGTAGAAGAAAAGCAAGAAATTGTGGATTTAGGGCAACGAGTGTTTCCTTTATAAAAGACGCTCGACCATTTGTTTAATTGCCTATGTTATTGACAGTTTCCAGACCGATAATTTGGGTCGTGCCATTGTCGGATTTATGGTTTGGGGTATTCCTTCGGGTTATTTAGCAGTCATGGGTAAATATCCATCCTGGGGAGCAGCATCAGCAGGATTGAATCCTAAAGACGACCAGAGCAAAATTGATAAAGTATTTAATTATACTAACTTATCAAAGCGCTATACATAAAAAAATCGGTACAGCCTAGAGACTATCAGGCTGTACCGATAACTAATGGAATTATCCATTACCAGCGCGTAGCGCTAAATCTAGTTGAGGGCTTCGGCTCCACCGACAACTTCTAGGAGTTCTTGGGTAATGGCAGCTTGCCGAGCCTTGTTATAGGATAGGGTGAGCGTGTTGATCATTTGACTTGCATTATCCGAAGCACTACTCATCGCTGTCATCCGAGCAGCTAATTCACTAGCGGCTGATTCTTGCAGGGCGCGTAGGAATTGATTTTTAACGAATAGGGGTAAGAGGGCTTCCAGGATTTGTACAGGATCTTGCTCAAAGATCATATCTCTGGGGAAACTCTCTTCAGAGGAAGACGTAACTTTTTCTCTGGCAACATTGAAGCTACCATTGGCTGTGGTTAAGCGAAAGACTTCATCATCAACGACTTCTAACCCTTGGGGAGTTAAGGGAAGTAGGGTTTGAATAACGGGTCTGGAGCTAATTAAGGAGACGAATTTGGTATAGATGAGTTCTACCCGGTCTACCTTACCAGAGATAAACCATCCGAGAATGTTATCTACAATTTCGTCTGCTTCTTCAGCACTGGGTATTTGTCCTAGGTCTGTGCGGGTAGTAGCAATGGGGACATCCCGACGCTGGAAGTATTGAACAGATTTACGGCCTAAGAGGGCATATTCGTAGTTGAGGCCTTCTTGTTCGAGTTCTTTGGCTCGCATTTCGGCGCGACGGATGACGTTACCATTGTATGCGCCACAGAGGCCGCGATCGCCGGAAAAGACAATTAAGCCAACAGTTTTTACATCCCGATTTTTGAGCAGTTCGAGGTCAACATCTTCAAACTGAAGGCGACTTTGCAGGCGATACAGGACTTGAGCCAAACGGTCAGCAAAGGGACGGGTGGCTAACACTTGTTCTTGGGCGCGACGCACTTTTGCTGCGGCCACCAAACGCATAGCTTCCGTAATTTTGCGAGTATTTTTAACGGATTTGATGCGATCGCGGATCGCTTTAAGATTTGGCATAGGAAAGACAAGGAGATAGGGACAGGGAATAGTGGATAGGGATCGACTATCCACTATCTGAAGACTAGGCAGACACCAAGAAGGTTTGCTTATATTCAGCGATCGCTTCTTTTAACAAGCCTTCTGCTTCATCGGTGAGTTTCTTCTCACTCTGAATCACTTCGCCAAACTTGGGTTTGCTCGATTTCAAATAATCCCGCAATCCTTGGGCAAACGTTGCGACTTTTTCTACCGCAATATCATCAAGATATCCATTTAATCCTGCATATACACTAGCCACCTGTTCGGGTACACTCAATGGTGAATTTTGGGGCTGTTTGAGTAACTCTTGCAGGCGCTGTCCCCGTGCCAATTGGTCTTGGGTTGCCTTATCTAAGTCAGACGCAAACTGGGCAAAAGCTCGCAGGTCATCATACTGAGCTAATTCCAGTTTCAGTTTCCCAGCCACTTTTTTCATGGCTTTGGTTTGAGCTGCCGATCCCACACGGGATACGGAGATACCGGCGTTAATCGCTGGGCGTAAGCCAGAATTGAATAGGTCAGCCGATAAGAAGATTTGACCATCGGTAATCGAAATTACATTGGTGGGAATGTAAGCCGAAACATCCCCAGCTTGGGTTTCGATAATCGGTAGAGCCGTCATACTACCGCTACCCAGCTCGCTATTGAGTTTAGCTGCCCGCTCGAGCAGACGGGAGTGGAGATAGAATACATCTCCAGGATAGGCTTCACGACCGGGAGGACGACGCAAGAGCAGGGACATTTGACGGTAGGCTTGGGCTTGCTTACTCAAGTCATCGTAGATTACGAGAGTATGTTTGCCTTTGTACATGAAGTATTCCGCCATACTTGCTCCAGTATAGGGAGCAATATATTGTAGGGTGGCGGGGTCACTGGCGTTAGCGGCAACCACGATGGTGTAGTCCATGGCTCCCTTTTCTTCCAGGGTAGCAACGACTTGAGCTACCGTAGAAGCTTTTTGACCGATCGCCACATAAACGCAAACTACATCCTCGGACTTCTGATTGATAATCGTATCAATAGCAACGGTGGTTTTTCCGGTTTGGCGATCGCCAATAATCAGCTCCCGTTGGCCGCGACCGACGGGAATCATGGCATCAATTGCCGTAATTCCCGTTTGCAGGGGTTCGCAAACCGATTGACGGGCAATAATTCCAGGAGCAGGAGATTCAATCAACCGACTTTCGCTAGTATTGATGTCGCCTTTCCCATCGATCGCTTCACCCAGGGGATTGACCACCCGGCCAATCATGGCATCACCAACGGGGACTTGGGCAATCCGGCCGGTAGCGCGAACGGAGCTACCTTCTTGGATATTGGTTCCATCACCCATCAATACCGCCCCCACATTGTCCTCTTCCAGGTTGAGGACAATACCAACGGTTCCGTCTTCAAATTCTACAAGTTCTGCGGCCATGGCGTTGTCTAAGCCATAAATCCGCGCAATACCATCACCAACTTGAAGAACTGTACCGACTTCAGAGACTTTTACATCTTGGTCGTACTGTTCAATTTGTTGTTGGATAATACTGCTAATTTCGTCTGGTCTGATAGCTACCATATGCGTCTATTTTGGGATATAAGAGGTGCTGTGTGTACTTCAGATTTTGAGCTTTAGGACGCTCAAGTCTCCAGGGAGGAGACCCTAGGCCAGAGCTAAACCAATGCGCCGCAGTTGGCCTCGCAGACTGGCATCAATCACTTGAGATCCCACTTGGATGATTACGCCACCAATCAGGTCTGGATCGATGCGAGTTTCGATTTCTACATGCCTAGCGTTGGTCATCGCTTGAGTGCGCTCGGCGATCGCTGTGCGTTCTTCTTCCCTCAGTTCTACGGCTGAGGTCACCTGGGCCAACACGGTTTGATTCAGTTTCCGCAATAGGGCCAGGTAGGTTTGGCAAACGCCATCTAAAAATTGGATGCGTCCGCGATCGACCAGCAGGAAGAGGAACCGTTGAACATAAGCATCCGTTCCCTCTTCTGTAATTTGTCTGAGAACCCCTTTTTTTGCATCGGGGTTCACTAAGGGATTACCTAAAAACGAGCGGAGCTGTTCGCTGCTCTCCCACATTTCTAAGATCAGACGCACATCATCACCAAACTTATCGGTCAGGTCATGATTTTGGGCGATGGACATTAGCGCTTGGGCATAAGGTTCTACAATTGAACCTATCATGGAACTATTTGCCATTAGTTTCCTCCTACCCTAGCAATGCTGCGATCGATCAGTTGATGCTGAAGATCGTCATTTAATTCATCTCTAATTTGGGATTCCACCCGTTGCATCGCTAAAGCTACCACCCGTTTCCTAAGTTCAGCAATCACTCGACTTTGTTCAGCGTCTAGATCTTGGGCGGCTGTTTCTTGTAATCTTTGGATGTCTTCATCCGATTTAGCCAAGATGGTGGCTTTTACCGATGCGGCTCGTTCACCCGCCTGTTGACGGATTTTTTCCGCTTGAGCTTGAGCCTGAGCGAGATTTTGTTCTTGTTCTTTGAGCGCAGATGCCGCTTTTTGTTGTCGCTCTTCGGCATCTTTAATGGCGTTTTCAATGGCTTCGCGCCGGTCGGCTAAGGTTTTACCCACTGCCGAGCGACCGAAGTACACCAGCACTCCGATAATAATACCGAGGTTAATGAGGTTCGTCTCAAGTACATCAAAATTGAGTCCGAATCCACCTTTTGTTGCTTCTGTTGCCAGCAACCACAAATTACCCATGCTAGGAAAGTCCATTTGAGCGCAGTTTTTCTACAGGTTTTCCTCGTTTTCGACCCAGGATTGGGACACAAACGAAGTCCGAAATGTTATGTGGGTATCGAAGGTTAAGCAGCAAGATCCTTAACAGGTTTTGAGCAGCTTATCGAGGATTTGGCGACTGAGTTGGTCTACCTGTCCTTCTAAAACGCCTAGGGTTTCCTGTTTTTGTCGATCGATTTCTTGCTGGGCTTGTTCGCGTTTGGCTTGAGCTTCTTGCTGGGCCTGAGCCATGTTCTGAGCTGCAATTTTATCGGCTTCAGCTTGAGCTTGAGCAATCACAGCTTGTGATTGTTTACGAGCGCCTGCGAGTTCTTCTTCGTACTGATTCGCGAGCTGTTCAGCTTTGGCTAAACGTTCGCGAGCTTCGGTTAAATTAGAACGGATATAGTCGCTCCGTTCATCTATAGCACTGCCGAGAGGCTTATAAAAAATCTGATTCAGTAGAGCTGCTAAGATAAGGAATTGGATAGCCATTACAGGTAAAGTGGCATCTAGGTCAAAAAGACCTCCTGCTTCCTCAGCCGCTGCTTCTACTGCAAGAAGTATTGTCCCATCGATCATTGGCGATCGTCCCCAGTTTTTAACGATTTGCTCTGGTTTTACACTTATCCTGTTCTTGGTTAACAGAGCAGGGTTTCCCTAGCGTTTCTAGGGAGTTTGGCCTAATCTGTAACGGAACTGACAATCTCGGCGATTGGCTTTCGTTAGATTAGGGTAGAGATAGAAAGCGTTCCTATCTCTACTGTTCGTCAGCGCGATCGCTTACGAGAAGGGGTTAGCAAACAAGAGTACGAGGGCAACAACCAGACCGTAGATGGTTAGCGCTTCCATGAATGCCAAACTCAGCAGGAGAGTGCCTCGGATTTTTCCTTCAGCTTCGGGTTGACGGGCAATACCTTCTACGGCTTGACCAGCAGCGTTTCCTTGTCCAATTCCAGGACCGATAGCAGCTAAACCAACAGCAAGGGCAGCAGCAATAACGGAAGCAGCAGCAATTAGTGAATCCATGATGGGTTCAATCTCCTTTTTTAAATTGAGTACACTTGATAGGATTTTTTCTTTCGGCTTGAGACCGAAGATCGGCAGAGTGAGCTTCTCTCTCTGTTGGGATGGGGATGAGCCTTGTCCCTTGACGGCTAGCTATGTTCTTCTTCGCCATGATGGGGATCTTCTAGAGCTTCCCCAATGTAGGTGGCTGCCAAGGTAGCAAAGATGAGGGCTTGAATGGCACTTAAGAATATTCCCAATGCCATCACAGGTAAGGGAATAAACAAGGGAACCAGTAAGACTAACACCCCAACCACCAGTTCATCAGCCAGAATGTTACCAAATAGACGGAAGCTCAGGGATAGAGGCTTAGTGAAGTCTTCAATTACCTTGAAGGGGAGCATGAAGGGCACTGGCTCAACGTAGTGAGCAAAGTATCCTAAGCCCAGCTTTTTGAGACCGGCGTAAAAATACGCTAGGGAGGTCAAAAGAGCTAGGGCGACCGTGGTATTGATATCGCTGGTTGGCGCAGCTAGTTCACCTTCTGGCAAATGGATGATTTTCCAGGGAACTAAGGCCCCTGACCAATTTGACACAAAGATGAACAAAAATAAAGTACCGACGAAGGGAACCCAGGGTCGATATTCTTTTTCACCCATGGCATTTTTGGCCAGGTCTCGAATAAATTCCAAAGCGTACTCCATGAAGTTTTGCATTCCGCTGGGTACTCTTTGGATGTTTCGAGTGGCGGCGACTGAGGCAATCACAAGCAATCCAATCACAAACCAGGAGGTGATCATGACTTGCCCATGAATTTTGAGATTACCGATTTCCCAATAGAGATGCTTACCGACTTCAAGCTCGGCGAACGGGAGGCTATGATAAGCGTCCAGGAAGTTAAGCATATCCATTATTAAAGAGGGTTCAGAGTTAGGGTACTGATCGAAGTGGCTTGCCTTTTTACAGGATTTTACCGATCATCCATGGGGCGATCGCTCGCTGATTATGGAGTTAAGGTGGTCCTGAGAACATAAGCGATGATCGCAGCTTTGTAGGTTAAAAATCCCAAAAAAATGGGCACGATTTCTAGCTGTTTCCATTGGAAGGCGACAATCATCACGCCAATGAAAATGGCTAAACCGGTATTGCCAAGACGTTGCTTTGCTCGTCCGAGTCCTTCTACGTTTTTAGCCAACAGTCTGAGGTAAACTATCCCCGCACAGGAGCCGATCAGATAACTGAGGGCGGTTCCCAGGGAATAAAAGAACCAGACAGACACGAAGGCAACTCCTGTCATTCCCAATGTCCAACCATACAATTGAGTTTGTAGTTGATAATACTCTTCCATTGCGCCCGGTGAGGCACTGGGGAGAGGGGTTTGGGGCAGGTCTTCTGCTGTTAGCGTTTCCGTTTTCGGAGATTCGTCGGAGGTGTTCACTTCGACTGGTTAACCTGAGTTGTTGGTCTGCGTTTTTCCATCACCGCGTAAAAAGGGATATTCCTTTGCGGGAAAAGGATTCTGTGGAGTTTTCTCCGTCAGGAGAGCCACAGAGGATCTAGCCAAACGTTCTTTCAGGTGACCCTGAGAGGTCTGTTCGTAGACTCCCTGGAAATCATATCACGGAGAGGGATCAGTTTCTGAAGAAAGTGTTAATCCTTTGAGGGCATCAGGAAATAGGGAATTATCCTCAAAGATTTGTGGGGTTATCTTCCGAGATTGGGGGCGTTAAAAGAATCAAGTTTTGCTCTAGGAGAAATCGCATCTGTTCTAGGTTGTGTTGGGTTTCGCTCAGAATCTGTGCAATGGTTTGTTGACCATTACAGGCTTGAAGCAGTTGGAATTGTTCCTCGGATAGGGTAACGGGTTTATAGTCCTGATTGAGAAGGCTTCGGGAGGGCCATCCATGGAGACAGGGATTGGGTTCAGCAATCGCTGCGGCCAGACTTCGATCGTCCGACCAGTCGGTGCGATCCAGGGGAGGACGAGCAAGGAAGAATTCGTAGTGGGTCAGTTCTGGGTCAAGCAGTTCAATCAAGTGATAGCGTTGGCGTTCGCTTAGGCTCTCTACTCGTTTCATCAGGTCTGGGGCTTGCCCAAGCAGGCGTTCAATGGTCCAATACTGGGGATTGGAAAAGCCCACAAAGGCTAATCCGGAAGCATCGATCAATTCAAACAGAGTCTCAATGGTGTAATCAATTTCTTGGGGATGAACGTACATATCGGCAAAACATTCATCTTGATGATTTTCCAAGGCCCAGCGCCGTTTGTCTTCCCGCACGATGCGGTTATCTTCCGGTAATACGGAAAACAGATCGCGTCCAATTTTTACGCCATCCTGGTAATCTCCACGATGTTCTCCTTGCAGCAGAGCGATCGCCTGTTGCATCAGTTGAATTTCAAATCGTCCCAAGTGGGCGTAAACAAAAATATGGAGAATTCCCCCAGGCGCTAACTTACAAGCTAGGGATTGAATGCCACGAATGGGATCGGGCAAGTGGTGTAAGACTCCCACACAGTTGATGAGCTGAAACTGTCCCGGTAGTTGGGCCACATCGTACAAACTGAGGTGATGAAAGTCCACTCGGTCAGCCCCTGATCGCTGGCAACGCTCCTGAGCCACAGCGATCGCTCCAGCACTCAAGTCAATGCCCACTACAGAGGCTTGGGGATTCAGATGAACCAAATATTCTGTACCCACACCCGTGCCACATCCAGCATCCAGAATACGGATATCTTGACGAGGAGGTTTACGTCCCGTACAAAACTGGTAAGCCGTCAGCCAATTCCAGCGCCAGTTGTATCCCGGAGGAGGTTCATCAAGGAAGGGTTCTGGAGGAAAGGGATAGGTATCGTACAGTTTCGCGACGGCGTTACTAATAGCTTGAGCTTCGGACATAGTGAGGAGCGTATGATTTCTGCCAGATCTGATTATCCAATATTTGGGCCACAGGGATAATGAGAAATTTTGCCCATCAGGAGTAGGATAAGAGCGGCTAGAGCGGGGGAAGAGAGGATTCGATGACTCCTAGAGCTGTTAGAAATTGTTGATAACGTAACAAAACTTATCTTTTTTCTCAGTCAGGGGACTGGGATCGCCTATGATGTAGAATCGTTACGCTTTTTAATAAACAAGGGGAGTCAACCCAGACTACTCTTAAGATCAAACACCAATAGCTATTCAAGGATCAGTCCAATGGACTGGCCATGGATAGCCAAAAGCTGTTTAACGCATTAATGCAATTGCTGTAAACATCCAAAGGGAGCGAAGAAGAGCGCATGACTATCAAGGCAAGTGGTGGAAGCTCCGTTGCTCGTCCGCAACTGTATCAAACGGTAGCTGTTTCAACAATTTCTGTTGCTGAACAGCAAGACCGTTTCTTAGGACGGACTGAACTCGGTGAACTTTCAACCTATTTCGAGTCGGGTCTCAAACGGTTGGCGATCGCCGAAGTCCTCACCAAAAATTCTGAACTGATTGTTTCACGAGCAGCCAATCGGATCTTTACCGGTGGATCTCCCATGGCTTTCCTGGAAAAGCCTGCCGATCCCGAACCCATGCTCGTTGGAGCAGGTCAACGCACGCAAGGCACAGAAACCTTTATAGAAAGCAAGTCCGGTGGTGGACTCTTTTCTGGATTCGGGTCTTTATTTAGCGGTGCCAGTGCCGGCCCCGTCCCTCCAGGATTCCGTCCCATTAACGTTTCCCGTTATGGGCCGGCAAATATGACCAAATCCCTACGGGATTTAAGTTGGTTCCTGCGTTATATCACTTATGCGATCGTTGCTGGAGACCCCAATATTCTCTCCGTCAATGTCCGAGGACTCAGAGAAATTATTGAAGGCGCTTGTTCTACGGCTGCAACCCTCGTAGCCCTACAGGAAATGCGAGCTGGCGCTTTAGCATATGTTAAAAATGACGCAGAAGCCAGTGATATCGTTGGACAATACTTTGACGTAGTGATCTCAGAATTCAAAGCTTCCACACCGTCAAACAAAATCCGTCAACGCCAGACCTTAGATCAACAAGGACTCACACTCCCTCAAATCTATTTCAATGCGTCTGAGAGTCGGCAAAAATTTGTCATGAAGCCCGGATTGTCCTCTTCCGAAAAACAGGAAGTGGTCAAGGCAGCCTATCGGCAAATCTTTGAACGAGATATTACTCGTGCCTATTCCCAATCCATTTCTTATCTAGAATCTCAGGTGAAAAATGGCGATATCTCCATGAAGGAGTTTATACGTCGTTTATGTCTGAGTCCCCTCTATCGCCAGCAGTTCTATGAACCGTTTGTCAATAGTCGGGTTGTAGAACTAGCCTTCCGTCATATTCTCGGTCGAGGTCTGTCGAGTCGCGAAGAGTTCCAAAAGTATTTCTCCATTGTTTCTGATGGGGGACTCCCCGCTTTAGTGGGTGCTTTAGTCGATTCCCAAGAATACGCCGATTACTTCGCAGAAGAGACAGTTCCTTACTTGCGCGGTTTAGGACAAGAAGCCCAAGAGTGCCGCAACTGGGGGCCCCAACAGGATCTGTTTAAATACAGTGCCCCCTTCCGCAAAGTACCCCAATTTATTACCACCTTTGCGGCCTACAACGGTCCCTTACCGGATCAGCATGTGTATGGTTCCGGGAATGATCCTCTGGAAATTCAGTTTGGAGCAATTTTCCCGAAAGAAACCCGCAATCCCAGTAATAGTCCTGCACCCTTTGGTAAGGATACGCGCCGCTTGTTGATTCATCGAGGCGCAGGGATTGATAGCCAGATTTCAGCTCCAGGAGCACGGGGTAAAGCACCCGGTAGTTTAGGGGCGAAGGTCTTTAAGTTGGATCAAGTCCCGGCAACGGTGAGTAAAAAAGCGGGAACTAATATCAAGTTCTCGGAAACTTCCACCCAAGCGGTAATTCGCGCCTGTTATTTACAGGTCTTTGGCCGGGATGTTTATGACGGTCAACGGCTGAAGGCGATGGAGACTCGCCTGGAAAATGGAGAAATTACAGTTCGGGAATTTATCAAAGCGCTGGCTAAGTCAGATGTTTTCCGCAATCTGTACTGGAGTTCTCTGTATGTGGTGAAGGCGATTGAGTATATCCACCGTCGGTTGTTGGGTCGTCCGACCTATGGCCGTCCGGAAATGAATCAGTATTTTGATTTGTGTTCTAAGAAGGGTTTTTATGCTCTGGTAGATGCAATTATTGATTCCGTTGAGTATGCTGAGTCCTTCGGAGAAGATACCGTTCCTTATGAGCGGTATTTGACTCCAGCAGGGTTGTCTTTACGCTCGATGCGGGTAGGTACTCTGCGTGAAGATATGGGTCAACTGGTTAAACCAGAAGAGACTCCACGCTTTATTGAGCTAGGCGCGGTCACTTCACCACGGGGTGAAATCGAGGTACAAGAGCGGATTACTCAAGGGGTTCGCAAGCAACGGGAACAACGTAAGGTCTTTAAGTTGACCAATTTGACGGATGTTCCAGCCGTGAAGATCTTGATTGGTGCAGCTTATCGTCAAGTCTTTGAGCGCGATGTAGCACCGTTTGTGGTCAGCAATGAGTTCTCTAGTTTAGAGAGTCGTTTGGGTAATGGTGAGATCACGGTCAAGGAGTTTATTGAAGGGTTAGGTTGTTCCGATCTGTATATCAAGGAGTTCTATACGCCTTTCCCGAATACGAAGGTGATTGAGCTGGGAACCAAACATTTCTTGGGTCGTGCGCCTTTAGATCAAGCGGAGATTCGTAAGTATAACCAGATTTTGTCTAGTGAGGGTATTCGTGCCTTTATTGGGGCAATGGTTAATAGTATGGAATATCTACAAGCCTTTGGTGAAGATGTGGTTCCTTATTGTCGGTACAATACGCTTCCTGCGGCTAACTTCCCGAATACGGAGAAACTTTATAACCAGTTGACGAAGCAAAGTAAGGAGATTGTGATTCCTAGCTTTGAACCGGTCTAACGACAATCGAGGTTGAAATTTGAACTCAATCCCCCTAGAGGGTGAGAGGGGTGTCCATTGGGGAAGAGTTAAGGCTCAATCCCTGATGGACTTTGTGGTTTATGGGAAAAATAGTGAAGCTTTGTAACAACCGATCGAAGCATAGTTGAATGGTCTTAAATACCTATGCTAACCGGATGAGAGAAGAGGTCAAAATGAGGGTAAATGTTAAAAAATATTAAGAAGTGATTTAGGATGTGAACTCCATGCCTGACAATAAGTTCGGACGGATATAAAACCAATGAGTTATATCGGCGGTTAATGTCCGGCGATCGCTGAGTCAAACTCTGTGTTTTTAAGCTAATTTCCTTGAGCTATGCCAAGGTCTCTTAAAAAAAGCAAGTTCATAACCGAAGTTGCAACACAATTAGACTCAGACCCTTTGGCGCAAGCCATCTATATAAGACCCAATTGGTGACAATTTCTATTTTGGAGGACTCCACAACATGAGTATCGTCACGAAGTCCATCGTGAATGCTGATGCTGAAGCTCGTTATCTCAGCCCAGGCGAACTGGATCGGATCAAAGCTTTTGTAACATCTGGTGAGCAACGTTTACGGATTGCCCAAATCCTCACTGACTCCCGCGAGCGCATTGTTAAGGAAGCTGGTGACCAACTCTTCCAAAAACGCCCGGATGTGGTTTCTCCTGGTGGAAATGCTTATGGCGATGAAATGACCGCAACCTGCCTGCGGGACATGGACTACTACCTGCGTCTAATTACCTATGGAATCGTGGCTGGTGATGTCACCCCCATCGAAGAAATCGGTTTGGTTGGTGCAAAAGAGATGTACAAATCTCTGGGCACTTCCATAGATGCAGTGGCTGAAAGTGTTAGTTGCATGAAAGCTGTCGCAACTTCCCTGATGTCAGGTGAAGATGCAAATGAAGCCGGTTCTTACTTCGATTATGTCAAAGGTGGTCTGACCTAGACTTCACCCAAGTTTTAGCCAAGGCTCAGGTTTTGAGCATTAACTACAACTGACCATTTTAAGTAACTTCATCAAGAACACAACCATGCAAGACGCAATTACTGCTGTTATCAATTCTTCTGACGTTCAAGGTAAGTACCTTGATACTTCCGCTCTAGACAAGCTCAAAGGCTACTTCCAAACAGGTGAGCTGCGGGTTCGTGCAGCTACGGCAATTAGTGCTAATGCTTCTACCATTGTGAAAGAAGCAGTCGCTAAGTCTCTGCTGTACTCTGATACCACTCGTCCTGGTGGTAATATGTACACCACCCGTCGCTACGCTGCTTGTATCCGTGATTTGGATTACTACCTGCGTTATGCCACCTATGCAATGTTGGCTGGAGATCCTTCTATCTTAGATGAGCGGGTTCTCAATGGTTTGAAAGAAACCTACAACTCTTTGGGTGTTCCCATCGGTTCCACGGTTCAAGCCATCCAATCTATGAAAGATGTTACGGCTAGCTTAGTTGGTGTTGACGCTGGTAAAGAAATGGGCGTTTACTTCGATTACATCTGCTCTGGCTTAAGCTAGGCTAAGTGCTTCAACTGAAGGTGGTACTTTATCAACTCCCTTCAGAAGTGGAGTCTGGGAAGTCTAGGGTAAGTCCTAGACCGTTACAAGCCTAATCTATGGAAAGGGTTTGTCTCGGTGATTAATAGCCGATCGCAATGGTCTAGAATTGGCTCTTGACTCCCAGACTTTGGAGGGTAAAGTAAAAAGGTTTTAATACCATTTTTTCTGCATTTTTGAATCACAATTAGGAGAGATTAGCCCATGCGGATGTTTAAGGTAACGGCTTGTGTGCCCAGTTTAAGCAGAATTCGGACGCAACGAGAACTTCAAAATACCTACTTCACAAAGTTGGTTCCTTATGATAATTGGTTTCGCGAACAACAGCGAATTATGAAAATGGGTGGCAAAATCCTCAAAGTGGAGTTGGCTACGGGTAAAGTGGGAACCAACGCTGGTTTGATCTAATTCTGTATCAGTTGCGCTCCGGATGAGGGTTTTCCCTGTTGACAAAACCTGCACAAGAGTTTTCTAACAAAGCAAAAGTAAGGGTTAAAGCTTTACTTTTGCTTTGTTGTTTGTTAGAGTCCAGAGAGAATTGGGTGGATACAGTAGCTTCCTCTACCTGTGGAGTAGGGTCTAATTTTCATTTGTGCCTGTACCCCAAGCTATTCCCTATTCCCAGTTCTTTGTTCCCCAGCACGAAGCTCTATAACAACAGTCCTTGAAGTTCCAACAGTTAATTCTTTTGATTGACCCCTCGGTGAAGGAATGGGCAATAGAAGCCAGACTATTGCGGTGGTTAACATTCCTTTGGTTGTCGGTTGGGTTGATGATTCTGTTTTCTGCATCCTATCCCCTGGCGAATAGCTACTATGAGGATGGGTTTTATTATGTAAAGCGGCAGATGGCTTGGGCTGTTTTGGGCTGTGTGGGGTTTAATTTCATGGTTCATACGCCGTTGAAATCGTTGATGAGAGTTGCCCAATGGTTTCTACTGCTGTTTCTGGGATTGATTGGGGTGACGGTGATTCCTGGATTGGGAATAACGATTAATGGGGCCACTCGTTGGTTATCTTTGGGGGCGTTTCCGATACAACCTTCGGAGTTAATTAAGCCATTTTTGGTTCTGCAAGGGGCGCAAGTGTTTGGTTTATGGCCGTCGTTGAAACCGGCAATTCGCTGGCGATGGTTGGGAATTTTTGGGGCTGTGTTGGTGGGGATTTTGCTGCAACCGAACCTGAGTACGGCGACGTTTTGTGGGATGACGTTGTTTGCGATCGCCGTGGCTTCGGGTTTACCCTATCGCTCCTTGCTCACAACTGGGGGAGTAGGATTGGGTTTGGGGATGTTGAGCTTGAGCATTAATGAGTATCAACGGCAGCGGATTATGACGTTTTTAGATCCTTGGGCCGATCCGATGGAGAATGGTTATCAATTAACTCAAAGTTTGATGGCGATCGGCTCAGGAGGGTTTTGGGGAAGTGGGTTAGGACTCTCTCAACAAAAATGGTTCTATTTACCCATTCAGTACACGGATTTTATTTTTGCAGTCTATGCTGAGGAATTTGGCTTTGTCGGCAGTCTACTGTTGTTACTTATGCTGGGGGTGTATGCCACTCTAGGGTTGGTGGTTGCGCTCAAATGTACGGATAAGTTTCATCGTTTAATTGCGATCGGTGCGACTTTTCTGCTGGTGGGACAATCATTGATTAATATTGGGGTGGCGACTGGAGCATTACCAACGACTGGTTTACCCTTACCGATGTTTAGTTATGGGGGGAATTCGATGATTGCCAGTCTGTTATCTGCGGGGTTATTGGTGCGAGTGGCTAGAGAGAGTCGTCAAGCGCAGGTGGTGTCTCTGGACGATCGCCGTAGGAGACAGACACAGCTCAAATAAGATTAATTTTGGCGAAGGTATTATGTAGAGGTGAGAAAGGGAGCGATCGCCTCACAAATCCGTTCAAACTCAAAGTTATTGACTCGTGTCATTAACCACTGGGAAATTTGTACATCTTCAATTTCACTGGTGAGATCGAGAATAGATTCATGATCGGCTTCAATAGCATGTTGATGAAGGGCCCATAAGCTCTCCGATGATAAGGTTGGCCACGCTAAATCTCCGATTGAGGCGATCGTCGGTGGAGTCGGTTTGGTGTCCATGGGTTCAACCGTTGACTCTAGGGAACCGGTTTCATACAGATACCGAACGCCTAAATGATGAGCAATTTTCTCTAATAGCATATCTCCTTGAAAGGGTTTGCTGATAAAATCATCACATCCAGCCGCTAAAACCTGTTCTCGATCGTCCTGAAAGGCATGAGCGGTAAGTGCCATCACCACGGTGGCTTGACCTTGGATAGTCGCCTTAATCTGATGAGTTGCATCTAAGCCATTAAGGACAGGCATCCGCATATCCATGAGGATCAGATGGGGTTGCCAACTTTGCCAAATGGCGATCGCTTCTTTACCATTTTGGGCAGTCTGAACTTCAAAGCCCACATGACTTAATAAATGCAACATCAATAAGCACTGATCCCGTTCATCATCAACAACTAAGATGCGATAAACCGGTTGATCTGGAGCTAATCCAATGATCGCTTGTAGAGGATGAATAGAAATAATAGATTCAGCTTGTCCTAGCTGCAAGGGAATCTCAAAAAAGAAGGTACTCCCTATCCCCAGAGTCGAGTTTACCTTTAATTGACCTCCCATTAATTCAACAAAGTGTTGACTGATCGCTAATCCTAATCCTGTTCCTTCTTGATCGTTATGCCCAGAATCAGAAATTAGAGTTAATCCCTTACTTTGGACAAACGGTTTAAACAAAACTTCAATATTTTCAGGAGCAATACCGATCCCCGTATCAGCCACACTAAACCGGAGAGTATGTTGATTGGGATCGCTTGCTAATGTATCCGATAGCATGACTTCTAGGGTAACTGAACCTTGAGGGGTAAATTTAATACTATTATCCACCAAATTTAGGAGGACTTGTCCTAATTTATTTTCGTCTCCATACATATATTGAGAGACTTTATCTTCAACTTTTATTTTCAGTTCTAACCCTTTAAGACGAGCTTTAAGCTGTAATATATTTTTAAGCTTCTCTACACTTTTGAGTAAATCAAAATGAGTATAATTCAAGGAGATTTTTCCAGACTCTATTTTAGACATTTGTAAGACATCATTGATTAAGTTAAGTAGATGTTCGCCACTTTGATTAATTATTTTGAGTTGTTCTTGCTGAATAGAAGATAACGATCCATCACGTCCCATAACTTGTGCAAATCCTAAAATTGCATTGAGAGGAGTCCGGAATTCATGACTCATTTTTGCTAAGAAAGAGCTTTTCGCTCGATTAGAAGCATCGGCACGATCTTTAGCAATTTTTAGTTCTTCCGATTTGGTCTGAATTTGATCCACTAATTGCAACTGTTGAATTCCCAGACTAATCTGGTGGGCAATATACATGGCTACTTGAATTTCATCTTCTTGCCATTGACGAGGATTTTTATTTTGATAAATCCCTAATAATCCCCATAGCTTTTGAGAGGAAAATAAGGGAATAATCAGATAAGATCTAGCTTGTATTTTTTCGATAAATTTTAGATACTCAACTTGAAATCCTGCTTGATAAATATCTGTTATACATAGGTATTGATAGTGAGGATAAGGAGGGATATCTGAACCAATCAATCTTAAAGGATGAGGGGATTGACTTGGAGTATCGATCCAGAATTTAATGGCACAACTTTCATCATTAATTAATTCGGAAGAAGCAGAAAACCGATCTCTTATATCAACGATAGAATCCCATTCTGAAGCCACTGAATCAGCAATAAATTGACCGCTCCAATCTGGGTTTAATTGATAAACAGCCACCCGATCGCTATTAAATAGGTTTCGGATTTCATGGGTGGTAGATTTTAATATTTTATCGAGATCTAATAGGGGTTGCATCTGTGCCAATATTTTAGCGATAGACCGTTCTTTCTGAGCTATTTTCTCTAATTTCTCTTCAGAAATCTTTCGTTCTAATTCTGCTTCTGCTCGGGCTGAGAATATATCGAGAATGACTTGCTTTTGGGAGTCTATTTCCAATGGTCTTGTATCTAATATGGCCAGATAACCAATAATTTCTTGGTGGGTATTTCTTAAGGGTAAACCCCAATAGCTTTTGGCTTTTAGTCTAGAAATTAGTGGATGATTTCCAAATTTTTCTTGTAATTCATCTCGATAGTAAACTGATTCTCCAGATAAGATTTGATCGCAAGGGGCATCTAGAGTCTCAAACTCATCAATTTTCTCTAATTCTATGGAATTCCAAAAAGCTAAAATATTTACCTTGCGAAGCTTGGGATCGGAGACTTTGGCCAGTAACGCGTATTTGACTTGTAAAACATTAGCTAAATATTGAGTACAACTATTAAAAAATTCATTGCCAGTAGCAGAAGCAATACCTTCAGCAATCAACTTTAAGCCTAACTCCCGTTGCTTTTGTGCTGTGATATCAACACCAAAGGCTTGAATATCAACTAAAGTTCCCCAACGATCGACAATGGGTTGATTTGTCCACCTTAACCATCGATGTTCTCCGGTCCCTGAGCAATACTTATATTCCCAACTTTTGGGATTTAGAGTAGTTAAGAGTTCGAGAATATTATCTTCAACTTCTTCGACTGACTGGGCATTAACCAACCATGAGTTAAGTTTTTTGCCGATTAAGTCTTCAGCATTATGATTGAAAAAATGACAAAAGTATTGATTGACAAAAGTGAGTTCTGTATCGGGTTTCCAGCGGCAAATTAAAACATCTTTTTGTACTTCAATTAGTTCCCGATATCGCCTTTCACTCTCTTTGAGTGCCCATTCTATTTTATGAGTTTCTGTGATATCTTCTACCATGCCAAAAACAAACTGGATTTCATCTTTATCTTGAATCGATGAAACCGTCAGTCTTCCCCATCTGATCTCCCCATTTTGGTGAATATAGCGTTTTTCGACTTGATAGGATTGAATTCTACCGAGTAATAAATTTTGAAAGTTGGGATCGTTTTGATAGTCATCGGGATGAATAATATCTTTAATTTGAAGGTTTTGAAGGTCTTGTGAAGTATAGTTGAGGAAGGATTCAAAGGCAGCATTGGTTTGTGAAATCTGGCCCTCTAAAGTAGTAATATATATGCCAATACCCGCTTGTTCAAAAATGGCTTGAAACCGGGCTTCACTGTGTTGAAGGGCGGTGGTTATGGTTTCTAGAGGGGTAATATCTCGAACGACTAACAGGACGGTTTGGTGAGATAAGGGGGAAATTTTAGCGGATAACCAAATCCGTTGATCGCCAATCATGAGGTGATATTGAAGGGTTTGGGTTTCTCGGGTGGCGATCGCCTGTCGGATAGCCGTTAAGTGGGCATCTGCTTGGGCTTCGGGTAAACAGTCATACAAGCTTTTATCTAATTTACTTTCCGGCGGTTTCTGGAGAAATAAGGGATTATTGGTCATGAATTTCAGACAAATCCCTTCCTGGTTATACACCATGACTACATCATCCATAGCCATGAGCATCGCTCTTTGCTCGGCTTCAATCTGTTTTTGGCGGATTACAGTTCCGAGTTGGGAGGCGATTGCCGAAGCAAAGGCCAGTAATTGATGGGATTGATGGTGAAAATCTAAGGTTGAGATTCCCGACAGAAATAGCACCAACACTGCGACAACTTTTTCTTGCTGTTGCTCTGCTGAGACGGAGAGAATGGGAATCCACAACCCTTGCTGGATATGGCACAGAGCGGCTAAATCCTTGTGTTGACAAATGTCCGGCGATTTCTCTGGCACATCCGGCACATATTGTGCCTTTCCCGTTACCCAAACTTTCCCGAGCAAACCCGTTCCACTCCTCCAAATCTGGCCTTGACGAACTAAGCGAAACCGTTCTAAATGACTCAAGACCTCTGGCGGTTCCTGTTTGTGGGAGTACCAAGCTGGACTAAGGGTTAAACTGCGACCCTCATCACTCGGTAGCCAAGCTTCACCGTAGCTCCAACCGCTGGCTTCACAGAGATGTTCCAGGGCAGATTGAAGGGCACTCTCAAAATCCGGCGATCGGCTAATCGCTTGAGTCACCTTGAGTAATAATTGAGTCTCCTCTTCTGCCTGTTGCCGTTTCAGAGCCGTTTGTCGAATCCCAATCCACTTGCCTAACCCTTGAGCCATTAGCTCTAGAATTTCTTGAGCTTGAGTATCTAATGTATTTAGGGCATCATGAGTTGACCCAAATACCAAAACACCATAAAGTTCATCCTGTACCCAAATGGGTGTACCAATAAACGATTCCAAAGTGTAGTTCCCCAAATGGAGGGGTTTGTGTTGTCTAGACCCTTGATTGGGTTGTTCATGGGTTATGGTTTTTTCCCTGCGAATCACCCAATCTAAATAAGTATCTTGAAAGTCGAGTTTCGAGCATCGACTGATACCGTCCAGGGTGGATTCCACAGCATCAATCACATACAGATCCTCTTCTATGTGACCGATCGCGCCAACCGAACATCCTAAAATAGAACATCCCGTTTGCAGATAATCCCGAAACAAAGCTTCAATCGTGCGATAATGGGATGTATCTAAACGGTGGATCTGTTTCAGATGAAAGCTAAAGCGCTCCAGTTTTGCTTCCATCAAATGACGATATTCAATTTCTTCTTGTAGACGTAAATTCTGAGTGAGCAGTTTTTGTCGGGTTTGAGAGGCTCTGACATGATAGTCAATCCGGGCAAGCACCTCAGACTTTAGAAAAGGCTTAGTCACATAATCAACCGCTCCGACTTCAAAGGCTCTCACCTTATCGATTTCTTCTCCTAGGGCACTAATAAAAATAATCGGGATATCCTGGGTTACGGGATCGGCTTTCAGCAAGGAGCAAACTTGATAACCATTAAGTTCTGGCATTAGAATGTCAAGTAAAATTAAGTCAGGGGGTATTGCTTTAGCACCCGATATTGCCAATGCACCTGTGACTGCCGATCGCACCTTATAGCCCTCTTGAGAGAGCATCTTAGCAAACAAATGCAAGTTGGCTGGGATATCATCAACCACAAGGATATTGGGTTTAACTGAGATAGGTTCCTGCTTAATCATCAGCGATCGGTCAGACAATGAATGCCAAAGGGGAACTTGGTTTGAGAGACAGAAACAGAGCGATTGTGAATCTAAAGTTATTTTTGATTCATAACATATCTGTGATTGCCCTCTATTGTAAGTCTCTATGGATATTTTTGCCATAAATTCAGTTGATCCTAGAAGACAAAATAAGAATCCCCCTATAGACGTTCAGAAGTTTCGTTGTTTTTAAAAATTAATCGAGTGCTAAATTTATGACCTCTAATCGAGTTATCCTCTGTGTCGATGATAACCCCATTATTTTAGATAGCTTAAAGCGACAACTGAAAGCATGGTTGACTTACGGTTATTTTATCGAGCAAGCTGAAAGCGGAATGGAAGCTCTAGAAATTGCTGAAGATTGTTTGTTGGATCAAATGGATATTGCTTTAATCATTTCCGATCATATGATGCCGGAAATGTCGGGTGATGAGCTATTAATTAGAATCCATGATTTATCTCCAAAAACATTGAAAATATTATTAACGGGTCAAGCTAGTGCCGATGTTGTGGGACGAGTGGTTAATTATGCTAAATTATATCGATATATTGCCAAACCTTGGGATGAGGAAGATCTGAAGTTGACGGTCCTTGAGGCATTACGAAGTTATGACCAAGATCAAAAATTAGCCCAGCAAAATCAAACCTTACAACTGATCAATACAGAACTCAGGGAACTGAATCAGGATTTGGAGAAAAAAGTTTATCAAAGAACCCAAGAGTTGGAACTGGCAAAACAAGCCGCAGAATTAGCGAATCGGGCTAAAAGTGAGTTTTTGGCTAATATGAGTCATGAGCTGAGATCGCCTTTAAATGTGATTTTAGGCTTTTGTCAATTAATGGGCCGTTCTCCTGTTTTACCAACAGAACATCAAGAGAATGTTCGGATTATGAATCGGAGTGGCCAACATTTGTTGACTTTAATTAATAATGTTTTAGACTTATCTAAAATCGAATCAGGGAGAGTTACTTTAGATGAGGGCTGTTTTGATTTTAGGAGGATGATTGACGATCTGGAGGATATGTTTAAGCTCAAAGCAGAACAAAAAAATATAGAATTAATTTTTGCCATCGATCGAGAGGTTCCAGACTACATTTGTGCAGACCAAGTCAAATTGCGCCAGGTCTTGATTAATTTGCTCAATAATGGAATTAAATTCACCCAAAAAGGGCAAGTCTTTCTCCGTGTTTTAGCGATCGAGAATGAAGAATTAAACCTCTCAAAAAAAGTGGCTCTGCAAGTGGAAGTAGAAGATACTGGTCCTGGAATAGCTCCAGAAGATCGGCAAAAGTTATTTGAGGCATTTGTGCAAAGTGAAACGGGAAAAGTGTCTCAAGAAGGAACGGGTTTAGGCTTGACTATTGCCCAAAAATTTGTTCGGCTGATGAACTCCACAATCACTCTTAAAAGTCAAGTGGGTTATGGGAGTAAATTTCAGTTTACGATTGAAGTCTGTACGGTTGATGCAAATGAAGTCGTCCCGAGCAGTGGAAGTCGTCGAGTAGTGGGTTTAGCACCAGAACAGTCTGTGTACCGAATTTTGATTGTGGACGATCAGTGGGAAAATCAGCAACTTTTGTTACAAATTTTAGAACCGATCGGTTTTGAAGTGAAAATGGCAGAAAATGGACAAGAGGCGATCGCCATTTGGGAAAGTTGGAAACCTCACTTAATTTGGATGGATATCCGGATGCCAGTTATGAATGGAGATCAAGTGACTGAGCATATTAGAGCGAATACACCAGCAACCGATCGATCCCCCATCATTATTGCCTTAACTGCAAGTATTTTAGAGGACGAACTCGAGCGTATAGTCAGGGTAGGGTGTAATGATTGTGTGCGGAAACCCTTCACAGAAGCTCTGATCTTTGAAAAGATTGCCCAATATCTAGATGTACGTTATATTTATGATTATCATTTAGAACAGCCAAGGGAAAAATTAATCACTACTTCTCTATCCCCATTTATTCTCACAGCCCATAGCCTAAATGTTATGCCCAATCAGTGGCTAAAGGCATTATATCAGGCAGCAGATGCCATTGATGACGATCGGCTTTTACAGTTGATTGACCAAATTCCTGAGCCGCATTTTGCTTTAGCTAACGCCCTAACTGATTTAGTAAAAACCTTTCGCTGCGATCAAATCTTAAGTTTGATTGAGGAGAGCGATATTGATATTCTTGATTAAGATGAGGAGCTAGTTTGTAAAAACTGTGGATACTTACAAAGGGAATATTTTAATTGTTGACGATCAACTGGAAAATCTCCAGGTCTTATCTAAAACGTTGTCTGAGGCTGGATATAAAGTTAAAGGAGCGGTGAAAGGAGAAATGGCTCTCAGAGCTTCGCGATCGGGAAATCTGGATTTAATCCTTTTAGATATTAAATTACCGGATATGAATGGCTATGAAATTTGTCAGGAGCTAAAAAAAGACGAACAGACTCAGAATATTCCTATTGTCTTTCTCAGCGCATTAGATGAAGTTTTAGATAAAGTCAGGGCGTTTCAAGTTGGAGGCGTAGATTATATTACTAAACCGTTTCAGGTGGAAGAAGTTTTAGCTCGCATTGAACATCAATTAACGATTCGACGATTGCAAAACCAGCTAGAAGCGCAAAATAAAACTCTGCAACAGGAAATTCAAGAACGTAAGAAAGCTGAAGAAGAGGCCGCAGCAGCGTCTAAGGCTAAAAGTCAATTTTTAGCGAATATGAGCCATGAACTCAGAACCCCTTTAAACTCTATTTTAGGGTTTACTCAAGTGATGCTTCGGGATTACCAAACTAATGATGAACAGCGAGAATATTTAGAAATCATTAATCGAAGTGGCGAACATTTATTAGATTTGATTGATGATATTCTTGATTTATCAAAAATTGAAGCAGGAATTATTCATTTAAATGAAAAAGACTTGGACATCTACTATTTATTAGATGGCTTAGAGGATTTATTTGAAATCAAAGCAGAATCTAAAAATATCCATCTAGAATTTAATGTTGATCCTCAAGTTCCACAATACATCAAATCAGATGAGCAAAAGCTACGGAGTTGCTTGATTAATTTGATCGGCAATGCAATTAAGTTCACAGCACTCGGTCAGGTGAAACTGAGTGTAACGCTCCAACAAAACAGGGGTCATAATGGGAATATTGAATTTATTGAATTTAAAGTGAGTGATACAGGCCCAGGGATTATACAGGAAGAACAACAGGATTTATTTAAGGCTTTTGTGCAAACGTCAACCGGGATAAGTTCTGCTCAAGGAACGGGTTTGGGTTTATCGATTACCGATAAGTTTGTGCGTTTAATGGGAGGAGAAATTTCTGTTAGCAGTGAAGTAGGAAAAGGAACAGTATTTGTGTTTGATATTCCCCTAAAATTAGGCCATCAATCTTTACTTAATTTTAGGGAAACGGATACTCGCCAAGTCGTAGAGTTAAGTCCTAATCAAAAGATGTACCGTGTTTTAGTCGTTGATGATACCCCAGAAAATCGCAAGCTGCTGGTCAAGTTACTTTCCCCTGTCGGTTTTGAAGTAATTGAAGGGACGAATGGTCAAGAAGCGATCGCTCTTTGGCAGAGCTGTAAACCTGACTTGATTTTCATGGATACTCGGATGCCTGTGGTTGATGGCTTAGAAGCGACTCGCATTATTCGGGAGCAAGAACAGCAGCAGGGTCTAAAGTCAACAGTGATTATTGCCTTAACTGCTAGTGCTTTTGAAGAAAGGCGTACAGAAATTATACAGGCTGGTTCCGATAATTTTATTTGTAAACCCTTTAAGAGTCAGGTGATTTTTAATAGTTTATCTCGTTATTTAGAGGCTTCTTACATTTATGAAACGATGCCAAAATCTAAAAGGAAGCTTAAAAAACATCGGGTACGCAGCGATCGCTTCTGGGGAGAACAGTTTACTCAAATGTCACCAACCTGGGTACAGGCTCTCTATTCTACTGCTAGAGAAGTGAATGAAGAACAAGTTGAATTCTTGATCCAATCAATTGCCCCGACTCACCCAGCCCTATCTGAAGCACTGACTGCTTTATTTGATAACTTTCGCTTAGATATTATTATGCAAGTAACCCAGGATTATTTGCAGCGATCGCCCTAACCTATTGACGATCCATAATGCCTCGTCTCGGAAGTGGTGACGAAAGAATAATAGAAGTCGAAGTTTGTCCAAACTCACTCAGTTGATTGATTATCTCCTCTAAGTGCCCCATTGAAGATACCGTCACTTCCATAAAGAAAGAGAAGTTACCCGTGACATGGTGACACGATCGCACTTCTGGCAACATTTCAATCAGGGCTAAGATCTGCGGATACTTCTGAGGAGTCGTGGTGAGGGCAATAATAGCAGCAATAGCATAGCCCACTTTTTCCGGGTTGACCTGGGCTTGATATCCTATAATGATACCCGCTTCTTCCATTCGTTTTACCCGTTCGGCGATCGCTGGAGCAGACAACCCCACCTTTCTCCCTAACTCCGCCAACGATATTCTTGCCTCCTCTTGCAAGATCTCCAGAATCCGCCATCCGGTTCGATCGAGCAGTTTTTCAGAATCAAAAGTCATTACTCAATTTTACCTTATAATTCTCCAAAAATCGCTTCATTTTCCTTCAAATCTCTATTCAATTCCGCTTTAGACTTAGTTATTCTAAAACACAGTAGGAGCAACCCATTTCCCATTCCCTATTCCCCAGCGCATAGCACAATAATTCCCCATGGAACTTTCAGTCATTCTCAAAGGATTAATCATCGGTTTATCCATTGCCGCACCCGTTGGCCCTATTGGCATTTTATGCATTCGTCGCACCTTAAGCCAAGGCAGAATCGCCGGATTAGTTTCCGGTTTAGGGGCAGCCACTGCCGATGGTTTCTATGGCTGTATTGCCGGATTTGGATTAACCTTCATCTCCAATCTTTTCATCGAACATCAAATCGCATTACGCCTCATTGGTGGACTTTTCCTCTGTTATTTAGGTATCCAAACTTTTCGCTCGTCTCCCAGTAAAGAAGAAGCTAAAATTGACGGTAAAAACCTATGGCGAGCTTATATTTCTACCCTCTTTCTAACCTTAACCAATCCCTTAACTATTCTCTCTTTTGCCGCTATCTTTGCCGGATTCGGAGCTGGAAATACTAACGGACACTATGGGTTAGCTCTTATCCTCGTTCTGAGTGTATTTTCTGGGTCAGCTCTGTGGTGGTTCGTCCTGGTTACCGCCGTTGGCTTCATGAAAAATAAAATTACCCCTCATCGCTTGCGCTGGATTAACCGTATTTCTGGAGTCATTTTATCCGGATTTGGCTTAATTGCTCTTCAGGTTAGTATAGTCGAGTTATACATGAAGTAGAAAATATGAATGTCCTTAACCGTCGCCTGGGACTAGAACAGGAATTTTTTCTGATACAGGAAGAAGGAATAGGGACTGAGGTTGAAAGGCGATCGCGGCTTGCATTTTCTCCTGCAACTCTTCCAGGGCAAGATAAAATGGTGACGAAATAGCCGTATGAGGTAGCAATAATGGTCGTCCAAGCTTCCCCTCAATCTAAATCCCTATGGCTGCAACTTCCCCAAGAATTGACGTTGCATGTGACACCCGAGCAGTTTGCCATGCTGGCTGCGGCAAATCGCGAACTTCGACTGGAGAGAACTGCAACAGGAGAATTAATTGTGAATCCTCCCACAGGTGGCAATACGGGTTATCGTAACCTCAGCATCACCGGTCAACTCAGTGTTTGGTATGAAGCCAACGATACCCTAGGTCGAGCTTTTGACTCTTCAACAGGATTTGAACTCCCCAATGGTGCGAACCGCTCTCCAGATGCGGCTTGGGTTCGTCACGATCGCTGGGATGCCCTTACCCCCGAACAGCAGGACGGTTTTATACCATTATGCCCGGACTTTGTGGTTGAGTTGCGATCTAAAACCGACAGCCTCAAGGAACTACGGGCAAAGATGCAGGAATATTTGGAGAATGGGGCGCAGTTGGGCTGGTTAATTAACCCCAAAAATAAGCAGGTGGAAATTTATCGTCTAGGTCAAGCTGTTGAGGTGTTAGAGAATCCGAACCAGCTATCAGGAGAGCAGGTTTTGTCGGGGTTTACACTGACGCTGAAGCGGGTTTGGGCATGAAGAAAGTATTCTTTTACCGGGCAAACCTAACATTTCGTCAGAGGAAGAGTGCAGATACGAAATAGAACTGGGACGGGCGATTGAGTGATAAAATAGGGAGATACTCTGCACCGTACTGCCGTGACACGACTAAAATGAGGCAATAGGATAACGATAGCAAACCAATTAAAGCACTGAGATCGGTTATTGATACGGGATATACGGGTGATTTGATGCTGCCAAGGGCGATCTGTTGGGAATTAAACTTTTGAGCAGTTTGGTTATCTCCTAACCCTTCTTTTCTGCTTAGGGTAAAATTTAGGGACAATCTTGCAACCGAGGTTCAGTCTATGGCAGTTCGTCAACCCCGCTATAGCAAAGAAGAGTTTGCTCGGCGTGGCGATGAGATTTATGAGTCTCAGGTGCGTCAACAGGCCGAAGAAGGCAACCAAGGCAAAATTGTGGCGATCGACATCGAAACAGGAGCTTTTGAGATCGCTGACGATCTACTCACAGCATCAAAACAGCTCTCAGCAAGAGTATCAGATGCTCAAACCTGGTTTGTTCGCATTGGACATCCAGCAGTCGATCGTTTTGGGGCACGGAGTTTGAGACCAAAGCAATGATGCAAGGGCGTGTGAATCAGAGTTGTGAAGCAATGTTGGCGATCGCCGTTAGGAATAATCAGACAACGCAAAGGGTAGATGCCGTAATTGATACAGGCTTCTCCGGTTTTTTAACCTTGCCATCAGAGATGATCTCGACATTAGCACTCAGTTGGGAAGGTCGAGATATGGCGACATTAGGCGATGGAACTTTTTGTACTTTTGAAGTTTACCTTGGGCTGGTAATTTGGGACGGGCAATACCGTGAGGTTTATGTCAATGAGTCAGAGACGGTTCCTCTCATTGGAATGCAGCTATTGCGAGGTTATGATTTGCGAATCCAAGCAATCGAGGGTGGTCTAGTGACGATCGAGGCTTTGTCTCTCTAATCGCTATCGGTCATTTCTCCTTTTCCATACTGGATTCTAAAGGAAGCTGGTATTCATGCAAAAGCAATCTGCCACCGCTCATCTTGGTCGTTATGCCGCTCACTCCTTGATGGAGATAAAATGCTAAACTTTACGCTGCGCTTGAAGCGATCGCTCTCACTCCCTTCCCCACTGAATTTTCTTCAAAAGCATGAGTATCAATATATTCACGACAATAGGCTCGATCGCACGTTGGGTTGCGATCGTCATGACTATTGTCATGGTTGAAGTATTTTGGATTGCCCGTCCAGCAGTACCGCGCGGAGATTTGGCAACCATCAAAAAGTATTTGATCCAAAAACTGAGTCAGCCAGGTAAGCCGAAACTGGGTAGTGCAGCTCTCATTCTGATTCAAAAGGGTGAAGTTGTTGCAGCCCATGCTTTTGGGATTGCAAATGCCGCCAAAAAAATTCCCGTCCAGATCGATCGCACAATCTACCAAATGGCATCCGTGAGTAAGATGGTCACCGCTTGGGGGGTCATGAAGCTCGTAGAAGAAGGACGGATCGCTTTAGATAAGCCTGCCAATCAGTACCTGAAACGCTGGCAATTTCCCGTGAGTCAATATAGCGATAAGGTAACCATTCGACATCTACTCAGTCATACAGGAGGATTAGACGACCTTTTTGGCTACGCTGGTTTTCTGCCCGGTGAATCGATTCAATCCCTTGAAGAGTCGCTGACTTTGACCCAAGATTCTATGTCAGGAAAACCTCGTGGAGTGACAGTTGCTAGAGAGCCTGGAAGAAACTGGCTATATTCTGGCGGTGGTTACACCGTCTTGCAATTATTGATTGAGGACGTCACGCAAGAGTCTTTTTCGGACTATATGAAAAAGGCTATTTTAGAACCTTTGGGTATGAGAGAATCAAGTTTTGACTGGGAGGCGATCGCTGCTTCTGGTCGTACAGATCGGCTAGCAACCAGCTTCGATGAAAAACTTCAACCGAGTCCTCATCGTCGATACACAGCTACAGCAGCGGCATCTCTTTACGCAACGCCTCAAGATATGGCTCGCTTCGTTCAAGCTTATAGCCGAACGAACTTAGTCCTAAAACAAGAAACACTAAAGCAAATGATCAACCCTCAGCCAGGGGCACATCAGGATTGGGGTTTAGGACATACTTTGTATGTTGCTCATGGTGCTGATGAATATACTGTAGGTCATGATGGGGGGAATTTGCCGGCGTTAGGGCATACGGTGCGGGTCAATCCTGCTACAGGCAATGGTATCGTTCTCCTCATTTCAGGAAACTTAGAGTTGGCAAGCCAGTTAGGAGATGACTGGGTTTACTGGGAAACCGGGAAGCTACCGATGAATGCAAAGTGGCGAATTTTGGGCAGCCGTTTGGTGCCAGCGCTTGTTGGAATTGGGTTAGGGGCGCTGGCGATCGCAACTTGGTCTGTTCAGTAATGGTTTGCTAATGAGGTGAGGAAATCAGTAAGATAGGAGTAGTGTAGGAGTGCTTTGAACAAACTGTATCAATATAAGTATAGAGCTACCTCCAGATTTAGAAGATGAACTATCCACTGAGGCATCTCAACTCAAGTTGCCTTTAGTAGAGTATATTTTGCGCGTCCTCTCATTTCGCCCTTTCCTTCAAAATCCTCCTAAAACCGGTGTAGAACTCGTGGCTTACTGGGAAAGCATCGGGGTGGTTGGTTCCCGATCTGATGTCATTGATAGTCAGGAACACGCGCGTAGGTTGCGTAACCAGACAGAAAACCGAGAGCGGGCTTAGGTAGCGAATGTATTTAGTTGATACAGATGTCATGATTGACATCCAGCGAGGTTACGCGCCTGCGCTTGCGTGATTCGCCTCTGTCTCAGAACTGCCAAGCATTCCTGGGTTTGTTGTCATGGAACTGATTCACGATGCTCAGAACAAGCAACAGGTTCGTAAAGCTTTACAGATGGTGGCTCCGTTGCAAATTATTTGGCCTACTGAAACCGATTGCGCTCGTGCTTTGTCTGATTTCACAGCCTATTATCTGTCTCATAAGGTCGGCCTAATTGATGCATTGATTGCCGCTTGTGCCGTTGGCCGAAATGCTACTCTCTGTACTTTCAACGTAAAGCACTATCGAGTCATTCCTGGCTTAAACGTTGATCAGCCATATAGTCGTTGAAGCCGCCTAACATTACGTTGGTGCGGACGCAATAGAGATTATCGGTTAGAGTTAAGGTTGTAAGGGTCGATCGCACTTTATGGGGAGTCACTCAGCATTCAAAGGTCAACCCTGATCGCCCACAAAATTAGGGGTATTGGCATCAGCACGGATGAGGAGATCGTAATCAACATCATGGATTCCATTGAGTCTTGCCTTTAGCGATTTGTTGGATGGCGCAACCAGCGTTTTAATTCAATCATGCTAGGTAGGGTTATCCCTACCTTCATAGTAGTTCTTAGGTACTAACCTAAAGATAAACTAGATCGTTGTGTAGTGTTACTAAACTCAGAAAAAAACTACACATAGAATGAGACACCTGGAGTAAGCTTTACATGCACGCCTATGCAACAAACGCTTCTGAGCGAAAATCGACTCCAATTTGGCTGGCGTTCTTTGCTATAGTGGCTTCTTTAATTTTGAGTTCTGGGTTGCAGTTGACGAAATTGCAAGCTCCTTGGTGGCTTGACTCGCCATCAGTCATGGGGTTTTACGGCCTAATTTATCAGTGGTTTGATAAATATCTGTGGTGTCAACAATTTAAATTCATATCCTTCTCATCGATCCCAAATCTTCAAGGTACTTGGGTAGGTGTTATTCACTCATCTTATAGTGGTGAAACTAATGTTCCAGATACAACAACCGATATCCCAGATGTGATTTTGTATGTTCGGCAAACCTGGACACAGTTAAACGTGCGTTTGACTACTCAAAATTCCAGTTCGTATTCTATTATGGGAACAGTCAATACACATAAATCTTCAGAGCCTTGTTTGAAGTATGAGTATATGAATGAACCATCTGCTCTAAGCATCGATACTATGAATGCTCATCGAGGTACGGCTAATTTACAGCTATCTCCAGACGGTCAGGAATTGGCTGGAGATTACTTCACTGGTCGTGGGAGGCAGAATATCGGAAAAATGGAATTCAAGCGTGTCTCTCGTGAGTATTTGACACGAGTAGAGGCTTTAAGAAGAGTAACTCAGTAATTTTGATGACGATTCTAATCTTATGGCTATATCTCAATCCCAACTTCAAACTTGGTCTCATCAAGGAGCAACTGTATCGGCGAAAAAAACTCATGAGTCTATTAGACATGCCCTACAAAGTTATCAGTGGACTTTAGATATCTATTACACCACCTACTTGCAAGGATCATATAGGAATTCAACCAATATTTATGGTGATAGTGATGTAGATCTTGTAGTAGAACTCACTTCTAGTGTTTACTCAAATTTAACCACAGAAGAGAAATCGAAGTTGGGAATGTTCCCTGTTGGCTATACTTGGTTTGACTTTCAAAAGGATGTAATTTCTGCATTATCCAGATATTATGGTTCTCAATATATTGATACATCAGGTAGTAAGTCAATCAAGTTGCTACCTCATAGTGGGCGGATCAAAGCAGATATTGTTGTGTCGGCAACTTATGAGCATTATGAGAAGATGCAATTAGTCGCAGAAGGTATGACATTTTGGACAAGACCTGGAGAGCAACAAATTTGCAACTTCCCAAAACGCCATTATGATAATGGTGCAAATAAGAACTCCAAGGAACAGACTGGTGGGTGGTATAAGCCTACAGTTCGAGTTTTCAAGAATGCTAGAAATTGTATAAATGCAGGTTTGCATGTTCCAAAGCAATTTCCCTCTTATTTTATTGAGTGTCTTTTATACAATGTCCCAAACCATAAGTTTAGCGGTAGTTTTCAATCGACATTTGAAAATTCACTTAATTGGCTAAGTACCAAGTTAAAGAAGGGTGATTGCCAAGATTTTGTATGCCAAAACGAAATGAGTTATCTATTTGGAAATTCACCAGTTCAATGGAATCCTGATGATGCTCGTGATTATGTACAGAGGTTGATAAACCTTTGAAATACTTAAGTTGATTGGTTCAGAGGATGACAACAGGCTTGAATCTAAGACTAAGCTTGATTATGAGCATTTTAACATGGCGAAAAAATCTCAACGATTTTTCGGGCAAGTAACCCTCTAACCTGATGTTATCGTTATGTGATCTCCACATTTGAGCTGCCTTGTCACCCCTTGAGTAGTCCATTCAGTCTTGGCTTAAGATAGAATTACAGAAAGTAGAATGATAATCATCATCACAAGTGAATTGAACGAGATTAGAAAGTGATGTGTAATTGGAAGACGGCCCCCTCAAATGGAACGGTAGACCAGGTAGATATTGCCATAATTGGTGCGGGCCCCCAGGCGTTAACATTAGTGACGCATCTGCTGCAAAAGAAGGAGTCCATGCGCAACCGCTTTGTGGTACTCGATCCAGCGGGGGATTGGCTACAGCAATGGCAACACCAGTTTGCTGCCTACAATATTCCCCACCTGCGATCGCCGGTAGTCCATCATCCCGACCCCAATCCCCATGCCCTGCGAACCTTTGCTGAATCCCGTTCATCGGAACTCTTTGCTCCCTACGACCTACCGGGAACCCAACTCTTCCATGACTTTTGTCAAGAAGTGATTCGGCGCTGGGAATTACACGAGCGAGTCATTCCAGCTCGGGTACAGCGGATCGAACTGTTTCGTCAGCAAGGATGGCAGCGGTTTCGATTGGAACTCGCCGACGGTGGAGTGCTGACAGCCAAGCGGGTTGTGTTGGCGATCGCCGGCGGTCAAGCCAATATTCCTGCATGGGTACAAGCCTTGCCCTCAACCCCCCCAAAAAATCGCCTCCTGCACTCCAATCAGGTCGATCTGCGCGATTGGCCGCAGTTAACCGGAGAAACGATTTTAATTGTCGGCAGTGGGCTGACGAGCGGACACCTAGCATTGGGGGCGATCGCTCGGGGCGCAAAGGAGATCGTGATGGCGCGGCGCACCTTTTACGAGAAACTCTTCGATGCCGAACCGGGATGGCTCGGCCCCAAATACCTCAAAGGGTTTCACGCCGAACCGGATTGGGAAACGCGCTGGCGGATGATTCAAACTGCCCGTAATGGAGGTTCCCTAACCCCAGCCGTTCTCACCCAATTGCGACGCAAAGAACGACAGGGCAAGCTCTCGTTTTACGAGCAGTGCGAAGTTCAGTCCGCCACGTGGCAAGAGAATGCCTGGAGAGTAACCTGCAACCATCCGGGTATTCATCACTGCATTGCCCAACAAGCGATCGACCGCATTTGGCTGGCAACGGGTAGTACGCTAGATGTGGATCGCTGGCCCCTATTAGCCAATATACGGGCGACTCACCCCTTACCCCTGGTTAATGGCTTACCCGTGTTAGATGCTCGGCTTCGCTGGGCAGGACGCAATCTTTTCATTATGGGGGGAGCCGCAGCATTGCAATTGGGGCCGGTGGCTCGCAACTTATTTGGGGCTAGGCTGGCGAGTCACCGCATTGTCCCAGCATTGATCAAGGACTTTAGTGGGCGATCGTACTCCGCAGTATAACTGTGTTGGTGCAGAGTGATTGCTGGGAGTTCAAGGTTATCGTTACTGCACTGGGACTATTTAGGCTGCTTGGGGGTTATTGTCAAGGTAAAATAAATAGGGTATATTACTCAGGCTCGGTTCTAGCGCCTGATACCCGCTAGAGGTAACGGGGAAAGTCCGGTGTAAATCCGGCGCTGTCCCGCAACTGTGAGGAGAGACGCAACTCTTTAAGTCAGAATGCCCGCCGAGGTGTAAACCCATCACATAAACATCTGCGAGGTACAGATGATGAAGACTTCAAATTTTTGCGATCAGCTTTTTGTCAAACATTTAAGGTTGTAGCGTTCTAAGTTGAACGTCAGGTTGATATTCAATCAAGCTATCTGAGTAAAGGTAGCCAAGTTTTGTGCTGGCGATCGCATCTAGTACCCTCACTATATCTAACTATGGGCTGTTTACCAATCAGAAGACAGCTAGTATTTAGGTTGACTTACAGAATTTTAGGAAGCGATAACTGATGACCATTCAAGCTACAACGCTGGGGTATACCCGCATTGATAAAAATCGTGAAGTTAAAAAGGCATTAGGAGCCTTTTGGAGCTGCCGGGAAGAAGTGATTCCGGCTCTGAAAAACAGGGTGGCTGCCGCAAAATTTATTCAGGAGGAGAGCCATGGGACTCAGGAATGATATATGGCAGGGCGATTGCGGCTACTGGCAAGACCTATTTATTCGGGAAAACCTGTTACCCTTAGGACATGCAGCATGGCAGGGGTTTATCACTGAGGGACGGGGCATGGTAGCTTGCGATGTGGCCGCGATCGATACTGGATCTGTAGATTATAACAGTGACATAGTTGAGCATACTGTCCGGTTTGTTCCCCTGTTGCATGTCTCAGCCTATTTGCAAACGCTCCATCTAAAAACAACAGTTATTGAACGGCTGCTTGATACGGTTCAAACCTATGATCCCGTTCAAGAAATTCTGTTGTTAATTGATGAAGACGGACAGGCAGATATTAACCTACTGCGAAACCTCAAAGTTGCTCCAGTTGATTGTTACCAACAGGTGCAACGGCGTTGGGTAGAGTTCCAACTCGATCAATCCCCTGGAGATTTGTATGAACAAAAATACTGAATAGATCCCAATACCGGCTCATCCCTTTTTTAAATATCAATTTTCCCGTCAACTAAAACCACCGAAATATGCTCAGAAAAGCTAATTTTGTCTTGACTCCATACATCAACAGCAGCAACCTGCGGGCAACTTACCAAATTCTTAATACCGTTGTGCCTTATGTTCTCTTATGGATTTTAGCCATACAGGCTCAATCAATTTCTCTATGGCTATTGCCCCCAATCCTTGTACTCCTAGTTCTCTTTTCACTGCGCTGTTTTTCCTTGATGCATGATTGTGGACACAATTCTCTCTTTCGGTCAAAATCAGCAAACCGTATTATTGGGTTCCTGCTGGGTGCGATCAATGCGATTCCCCAATATGGCTGGTCAAGAGATCATGCCTACCATCACAAAACCAATGGCGACTGGGAGCGATATCGAGGCGTTGCCGATTTCTTGTCCACCGAGGAGTTTTCTCAGCTCGATCCTTTCCATCAAAAACTATATGAAGTCCTGCGACATCCACTTATGGCGATTCCCGGCGGCTTCTTCTATCTTGTCATCAAGCCTAGGCTGATTTTGAGCCTAGGAGTTTATGATTTAATCCATCATATATTTACTGATTTAAAGCAGGGTTCGGAGTTTAAATTAGCGCAAATGATTTCTGCCCACCAGTCCAAATACTGGCAGTCATCTGCTGAATTTTGGGATCTCCTGCTCAACAACATCTTTGTGGTCAGTAGCTGGATTATTTTAAGCTCTTTATGGGGATTTGAATTGTTTTGGAGTATTTACTCTATGGTCATCATTTGTTCTGCCACGATCTTTATCTGGATCTTTTTTGTCCAGCACATTTTTGAAGGTGCTTACGCTCATAAAACGGAAGGCTGGGACTATATTTCAGGTGCAGTTAAGGGCAGCAGTTATTTAAAATTACCAGCTATTCTCAGATGGTTTAGTGCAGACATTGGCTATCACAATATTCATCATCTTTCCGAAAGAATTCCCAATTACTATCTCGCCGCTTGTCATCGTGAAAATAGTCATCTGCTTTCGGATGTCAAGATTCTCCGAATCACAGATTTATTTGACTGTGCCCAATTCATTTTGTGGGACGCAGATTCAAATCGTTTAGTTTCGGTTGCATCCTTTCGTCAAGCTGCGGAGGCTAGGGCAAACTTTAATTGATTCGCCGGACTTGATATTACCCCCTTTTAGGGAAAGTGACAGAAGAGGATAAATATATTTCTTATTATTTTTTGGGTTTAAACTATTGCCTAGTGTGAAGTGCTATAGAGCTATGTCTGTTGTTTAAGTTCCATTTATGAAAAGTTCTCCACTTTTTCGTCACAGTCGCCTTCGTTTAGCGTTTTGGTATGCCTTAGTGATGGGGGCAATTTTAAGTGTATCGGCGTTGGGTATGTATCGTTCCCTGGTGCGATCGAATTGGCAAGCAATGGAACGGGAAATGGAGTCGATCGCGGGAACACTTCACGATAGCTTAGAACCGATGTTGCCTGCCTCAGAAAACCCCACCACTGTGTTAAGGCAGATTTTGCCTGAATTGTGTTTAGTGGGACAACCGTGTAATTTTAATCCGACTTTAATTGAAAGACATACCATTGGTATTAGCGATCGCAGCACCTATTTCCTACGGCTGTTTAATCATCAGGGGCAACTGCTAGCTTTTTCTCCCAATCAACCGGCGAATCTTTCTGGCATCTTAAAGGATACTCCCTGGCAAACTCTCACCAGTGAGGGGATTCGTTATCACCAATTTACGATTATTTTACACAGTGCTTATCCTCATTCCGTTGGCGATCGCCACAAGCACAAATCATCTTGGGGTTATTTGCAACTGGGACGAACTTTACAACCCTTTGATGCTGAAGTTAGACGCATACAAACGATCTTAGCGATCGGGTTTCCCCTAATTTTAGGGATAGTGGTGATGTCGAGTTGGTGGCTTTCCGGGTTAGCCATGCAACCGATTTATCAATCGTATCAACAACAACAACAGTTTACCGCTAATGCCGCCCATGAGTTGCGATCGCCCCTAGCTAATTTGTTAGCAACCATAGAAGCCATGTTAAGAATACCCTCCTCAAAACCCGAAGATTTAACCCCAATGTTGCAAACTCTAGAAAGACAAGGAAGACGCTTAAGCCATCTAATTACAGATTTACTCTTATTAACTCGTCTGGAAGATCGAGTCCCTTCTACCTCTTTTCAGTATTGTTGTTTAAACGATTTAGTTGGGGATCTGGTAGAAGAATTTTCCGAGGTGGCTATGAGGGCTGATATCGATCTCATTGAGCACATCCCCGATCGCCCAATTCAGGTTTTAGGAGACGATTCTCAACTTTACCGTTTAGTCTCTAATTTAATCGCTAATGCCATTCAATATACCCCTAGTCAAGGTCAAGTCGTGGTGAGCTTAACCGTCAAAGAACGTCAGGCTTTGATTCAGGTTCGAGACACGGGAATAGGGATTGCCAAAGAAGAACAACCGCGTATTTTCGATCGCTTTTACCGGGTTGACAGCGATCGCGCTCGAACCACAGGAGGCACAGGTTTAGGATTAGCCATTGCCCGGGCGATCGCCCACTATCATCAAGGCGATCTTACGGTTACCAGTCAACTCGGTCAAGGGAGTCTATTCACTATTGCTCTTACCCTGATTCATTCTTGAGTAACTATCAATGTCCTGGTGAGTTAGTCATTCTTAAAATTCACTTTACCAATAGGCTTTTAAATGCTACGATCATAGCCAATTGATAAGTATGAACAGCATCATATTATTCTCAATCTAAAAGAAGAACCCCATAGTGTAGAAAATTGTCGCGACGGTGAAAATAGAGACTTTATCTACCACAAATTTGAATCCTTTGCACGTATATTTTTAACTAAACTAATTCTCAAATATGCATTACAAGCAGAAGAATATCATTTCTCTAAAAGCCTTATGGCTCAACAGTACAAGCAAGTTCTGAATTATAGGGAATATTTGCCCTGGAAAAAAACTGGAGGAGCCTTTGTTACCGCTTTTTTGGGTCAGCTTAAATACTCACTACCCTTACTCGAGGATTTGTACTACATTTTGTCGTGCAAAATGTGAGTTAAAATGCTATAGCCATTGGGTTGAGGTTACTTCATACTCAATGCCGTCCAGTATAGGTTAAGGAATAGAAAATTTTGATATAATTCAGTGAAGCTCAACACTGAATTCGATCGCATCATGTCTGCTAAAGATGTTTATCATAATACAGTTAAAGTAGCCTTGCAAAAAGAAGGTTGGACAATCACCGACGATCCACTAGTGTTAGAGTTATCTTCTGGTAGGCTGGAAATCGATTTGGGTGCAGAGCAACTGGTTGCTGCTGAAAAAGATAATGTCAAAATTGCTGTTGAAATCAAGAGTTTCTTATCTTCTTCTCCAACTTCAGAATTTCATCGTGCTCTAGGTCAATTTCTCAACTATCGAGTTGCCTTAAAACAGGAAGAGCCAAATCGAGTTCTGTTTTTAGCCGTTCCCGCTAAAATATATTGTAGTTTTTTCTCTGGAGAACTGGCGCAATTGAGTGTTACTGAATACCAGGTGAAAATTCTCGTGTTTGATTCCGAAAAAGAGGTTATTGTACGATGGGAAGATTAGATGAGTACCGCCAAGCTGTTCTGAAAGTCATAGCAGAACATCATAAATATAAATCGTCTTATGGTGACCTAGAACAATTTATTATTAGCGATACGCAAAACGACCATTATCAACTGACAAGTATTGGCTGGAATGGCGATCGCAGAATATTTAGTTCCTTAATTCATATCGATATCAAAGGTGATAAAATTTGGATTCAGCATGATGGTACGGAAATTGGCGTGGCGAATCAACTGATTGAGTTAGGCGTACCCAAAAAAGCGATCGTCCTGGGTTTTCACGACCCCAATGCTCGCAAGTTTACCGAGTTTGCGATCGATTAGGATTGGGGAATAGATTAGGGAATACCAAGAAAAGAATCAACGATCGCAATATCAGCAAACGAGTTATTAACAGATTGGAGGAAGTTGAATTTGGACTGGAACTCCTTACGGAAATCTTGCTTGGAACCCCAAAGCTATCAGACAATCCACTTTTTAGCCGAAGAAGGCAATATTCCGTCGCTGAACATTTATCTGCAATACATAGGAAGTCCCAACATTGCAGTTGGCGGGATAACCCCTTTATATTTAGCAGCACGAGAGGGCCATTTTGAGGTTGTTCGTCTTCTGGTAGAGTATGGAGCCGAGGTTAATCCAAAAGCATCGGATGGTTATCCAGCCTATTCGCCAATTTTTGCAGCGATTTACCACAAGCGCGATCGCATTGTAGAGTTCCTTTTAAAGAATGGAGTAGAACTCGATATCTATTTAGCGGCAGCGTTGGGAGATCTAGAAAACTTAAAACGTTTGCTCGCTGACGAGGACGATATTAATTCTCTCAACATCAAGCGAAATGAACCTTTCTTCGGAGGAGCGAGCTTATTGCATCTGGCAATCTGCCGAGATTCGATGCCAGTCGCCGAATTTTTGCTTGAAAAAGGAGCCGACATTCATATTCGCAATAAATCAGGCGATACTCCTCTCCACCATGCTGCCAAGTATAATGCGCTCGCTGTCGCTCAATTGTTGATTGAAAAAGGAGCCAAGCTTGATGCCGAGCCAGAAAAAGAAGACACGCCGTTACATCGAGCCTGTAGATACGGTCATGTAGAGATGATAGAACTACTATTAGATAATGGAGCTGAGATAAATGCACTCGGTTGGCCTCGTAAGACTCCCATCAATGAGGCTATTCAAGGAAATTACCCAGAAGCAGTGAAGGTGTTAATCGATCGCGGTGTATACTTAGGTAGCATTCGTTATTATACTTTTTATGGCAACGATAATACAGAGCATTCGAGCAAACGTCCGCTAACTTTAGCCAGAGAACTGGGGGATAGGGAAGAAATTATTGAACTACTTATTGCTAATGGAGCTAAGGAATTTGGCGACGATATTTTATCAGCAAACCCTTCCTTAGCCTTATTAGTTGGTGGCGTAATAGTACTCCTAGTCCATCTGTCTATGCATTACTTGTCCGCATTTCTATACGATATCACAGCAACTCCATGTATACCTCCTCCTTATTAAGTTGGTTAGGAGGAATGGAAAGATTAGACAAGTATCGCCAAGCTATTCTGGAAGTCCTGGCGGAACACCATACAGCGCTTTGCGCTTTCATAGAGAAATGGTATTAGCCGTTACCTGGGCAATTGTCCATCATCATCAAAGCTATCTTACGGTTACCAGTCAACTCGGTCAAGGGAGTTGATTCACCATTGTTCTTAACCTGATTCATTCTTGAGTAACCATCGATTGGAGATCGCCTTGAAAGAAAACATCTCTCCATCAACTGGCTCTAGGGATTTGTATACCAAGCCCTCTCGTCTACTGGCATTTAAAGATGGGCCATCGGCATGAGAGAGCAACTCCTCAAGGGAAGAAAAGTTGCGGAAGACTTGAATCGATTCAGAGACGACGGGCACATGCTGCAAGCCGAGCTGTTGGATAAAAGAGAGCCGCTCTGATGCCGGGAAATATTGCTGGCGATCAATGTCCCAAACATCAAAGACAAACCAAGCTGGTTCTGTCAGCTTCTCGTTATTTTTCTGAATGTTAGGGCCGATCAACTCGCCTTGAATGGCTAGGTTGCGATGTAGTGGAGGCAGCAATTCGAGCAAATTTAGCTTCAGAGCGACTTGCCAGAGAATATTGCGGGGCTTGTCGGGGCGATCGCACTTGAGGTCTAGGTTACGCGAGCAAACTCCAACCTCACCCTCTCGGACGTACACCGTCATGGAAGAGCCATCCAGCTTAACGGTTTCCTCAAAGGCAACATCCTGGAGAGTAGCGGCATAAGATTCCCACAAGTTTTGAATCCGTTCTTGGTCAGTTTTCGGAATAACGCTAGGGAATGCTCCCTTCACCAACCCCGATAGAGAGGCTGGAACTGGAGGCTCGTATTTCTGCACCCCCAATAGCTCAGTGACATCATCCCCTACGGAGCAAGACAGCGCTGCAAGTTCCGGAAATGTCGCCACAGGTAAAACCAAACCTTGGGAAAGTTGTTTGCGCAACTTGACGGTTCGCAAGCGAAACCCTTCTTCTTCTCCCATACGTTTGAAGGAGCTAGATCGGAGAAATTCAAATTCAGGGCGAATGGGGAGAAAAGAGTCAATCTCGAAGTAAACAGCCAGATCCCCCACCTGAAATTCATTGCGCTTGGTTACCACTTGCCAGCCTCGTACCTGAACGACATCCAGCGAATCAGCATTGGGCACAGGCTGCGAAGACTTTATTTGCTCGATTGTTGCCAGTTTTCTCATTGTGTTTTCACCCAGGACAATCTTTGTACATTTACCCTCTTAACCAACAATTATAGCTATTTTACTACAAATCGTATTACTCTAATAAAGTTGCTGTAGCGCTTTAGAAATATGAGCTGCCATAGTACTACAGCACTAAAAGGAAGGGGGTATAATACATGATTTTTGGCCAGTCACGGCACGAGGTTGGGTTTCGGTTCTCAAGTCAACTTATACTGCATGGCGCTGCGAGGGAGAACTCGCTCCACCTCCTCCACCGTCGTTTTACCCAGGGTTACCTTATCAGTGGCTGCTTTGCGAAAGGACATAAAATCTGTGTTTTTCAAATGTCGGCGCAAGTCAGTGACTCCCCCTTCATAAATCAACTCGTGAATGGGATCGTCTACATTAAGCAACTCAATAATGGCCTCTCGTCCTAAATATCCCGACTGAAAACACTTAACACACCCTTGTCCTTTACGCCATTCTTCTGGGTTGGCTTCATGTAAACCAATGCCTAATTTCTTTAAATCCTCTTCACTAGGGCGATAGGGCGCGCCACAATGGGTACAAACACGGCGTACTAAACGCTGGGCAATAATCCCCAGGAGCGCGTCACTAATCAAACCCGGATCGGGTCCGATATCCTTGAGCCGGGGAATGGCTCCCACGGCATCATTGGTATGCAAGGTGGTAAAGACTAAATGACCGGTTAAAGCTGCTCGGACTGCGGTTTCTGCGGTTTCATGGTCGCGAATCTCTCCGACCATAATGATATCGGGGTCTTGGCGCAAAATGGCCCGCAATCCAGCGGCAAAGGTCATGCCTGCTCTTTCGTGGACTTGGGTTTGGGTAATTCCGGGTAAGATGTATTCTACGGGATCTTCAACGGTGACTACATTCACTTGCTCTGTGGCTACGGATTGTAAACTGGTATAAAGAGTACTGGTTTTCCCGGAACCGGTGGGTCCGGTGAGGATAATCATGCCCTGGGGTTGCTTGAGCCAGTTTTGATAGATGGGTTGGGTTTTATGGTTAAAGCCGAGGTCTTCAATTTTACTAAAGGGATTTTTCCGAGGAAGGAGGCGGATCACGGCTTTTTCGCCACTGACACACGGAAGGGTACTAACGCGCATATCCATGCCCAATTCTCGATTATCTTGGGTGGCGTATTTTTCTCCAATCCGTCCATCTTGGGGGCGACGACTTTCGGCAATGTCCATGTTGGACATGACTTTGAGGGCAACGATGACTTTACGGCTGACTTCTGATGAGAGAGTCGTAATATCTCGGAGTACGCCGTCAATGCGATACCGAACCCGCAAGCCGTGGGGTAGGGGTTCAAGGTGGATATCGCTGGCACGGTTGCGGAGAGCGCCGGAGATAATGGTTTTAATGCGGCTAATTTGACCGACGGCTTTGGATAAGTAGAGTTCGGTAACTTCGGTAATATTTTCTTGTTCGAGTTCCCCGGTGATGGGGTTAACGAGGGGCGCAGCACTGATGCGAGTATGGTCAAAATTACGGGTATGATGCCAAGAGCTGTAGCTTTTTGGGGAAATGGGGATGATTTTAATATCGGTGAGGGTACGATCGCTCATTTCTCGGATTCGATTGTCTTCTACCCTCACGGGAGAGCCAAGATAGTAGCAGTTGCGCCACAGCAGTAAGGGAATAATGGGAGGTAGGTTCTGGCGATCGGGGAATTCACGCCAAAACCGAGAACTGACTTCAGAATCAAGTAAGGATAGGTTAAGGTGGCGATCGCTATCGACTAATAGCTGAATGGCTTGATCACAAGTTACACTACCTTGTCGGAGTTGTTGCCAAGCTGAAGGAATCAGATCGCTGGTTTGCATGGGTTTTAGCTTGAGGATAAATGCTTTGTTTCCCAGTATACTGTTTTCCTCTTCGGTTGTTGGCGCTCTAAAAATTCCAAGCGGTATGATTAACGGAATCGAATTCAAACCGCTTGTCCACCTTTGTTTCTCCGTATATATTCAACGTAATCGCGGCTTCATTCCCTAGAGGTTCGACGCTGTGAATGGCATCGGGGAGAAAGGTAATGATTTCTCCAGGAGTTAAAATATAAGAATCTACGGCTTCAATGCGATCCTCGAATTCAGGAGTCGGACTTCTGCGCCAAAATATATTTTTTTCTTCTCCACTTAATAAAGCCACCACTCCCCAACTGCCATGATTATGAATCGGGGAAACATTGCCGGGTAACCAAGCCACAATTTGAATCGTCAGCGTAAACTCTGGTTCGTCATATAGGGATAAAATTGACCATCCTGGATTCGGACTCGGTTCTGAATAATAGGTTTGTAGCCAAGGAGAAGAATCTAATAGTTGACGCAAACAGCGAGCAATTTCCGGTAAACGCTGGCTATCTTCCGGAATCTCCCACAAAATCGTTTCTAAATCCGTCAGAAACCGATATAACCGATACGGTTTATCCCCAGCGTCTGGAGAACTTAAAGACTCTAAGGGATGACGTTCGCCTTGTTCATTCACGAGCCAATCAGCAGCTTGCATGGCATCACTCTTTAGTAAACACTTCTGAGGTCAACCGTAACTTAAAGGGAATCCCAAAGAGAAAATTCTCAGGAAGAGTTCAGATTTCTCTCACAGCTACTTCAGTTGGGTAAGGTTTCATGAAAATGTCAACAGTTACAGCTATCGTTAACTTTATCGGAGTCACTCATGAAACTACATTACATTGCCAGCCTAGCGATCGCCTCTATTTTTACTGTAGGTATTACCGCCCACACTTATGCTCAAGGGGAGTACAAGACCGGAGAAACTTCTACCTCTCTGAAAGCTTGCGCTGGCAATCCCTGTGCGGGTAAAAATCCTTGTGCCGGTGAGAATCCTTGCGCGGGTGACAACCCTTGTGCCGGTAAAAATCCTTGTGCTGGTGACAACCCCTGTGCTGGTAAAAACCCCTGTGCTGGTGACAATCCTTGTGCCGGTAAAAGTAGTGCCCTCAAAGCCTGTGCGGGCAAAAATCCCTGTGCGGGTGAAAATCCCTGTGCTGGCTCCAACCCCTGTGCTGGTAAAAGTAGTGCCCTCAAAGCCTGTGCGGGCAAAAATCCCTGTGCTGGCTCTAATCCCTGCGCCGGAAGCAATCCCTGTGCCGGTGCCAGCAAACGTCCCGCTGTTTTCTCACGCAAAGGCGTAGCCATCAGAGGTGCAGATCCCGTAGCCTATTTTAGTCTCAACGGCGCAGGAGCTGAAGCTGTAATGGGTAAAGATGAATATACAGTTGAGTGGAACGGAACCACCTGGAAGTTTGCCAGTGCTGAAAACCGGGATAAATTCGCTGCGAACCCCGAGCAATACGCTCCTCAATATGGCGGATATTGCGCCAAAGCTATGAGTGAAGGCAACCTTGCCCCAGTCGATCCTGATGCTTGGAAAATCTATGAAGGGAAACTCTACCTCAACTTCAATAAAGATGTACAAGCCCAGTGGGTGCGCGATATCCCTGGCAATATTGCCAAAGCCAATCGCCATTGGCCAGGTATTCTGAATCGATAAGTTATAGGGCTGGACACTGGTAATGGGTAGTAGGTCGTCAATGAAATTCCCTATTGCCTATTACCGATTCCTTACTCCTATCCTTAGCCTTTTTGGAGTCATTCATGAAACACCATTACCTTACCATCCTGGCGATCGCCTCTATTTTTACTCTAGGCATTACCGCCCACACCTATGCCCAAGGGCAATTCAAGACTGGGGAAACCCCAACCTCTCTTAAAGCGAGTGCAACTAAAGCGACAAAACTCCCTCCTGTTTTCTCTCGCCAAGGGGTAGCCATCCGAGGTGCAGATCCCGTAGCCTATTTCAGTCAAAACCAGGGTGCAAATGCCGTGATGGGCAAAGCGGAATACCAACATCAATGGAACGGAACAACCTGGTACTTTGCCAGTGCTGAAAACCGCGATAAATTTGCTGCGAATCCTACCCAATACGCTCCTCAATATGGGGGATACTGCGCCAAAGCCGTGAGTGAAGGATACACTGCTCCAGTCGATCCCAACGCTTGGGCAATCCATGAAGGGAAATTGTACCTGAACTATAGTAAAGGTGTACAAGCCCAATGGAGTCGGGATATACCTGGCAATATTGCTAAAGGAGATCGTAATTGGCCTAGTGTTCTCAACCGATAAATGATGGCGCTGGACAGTGGTAATGGGGAATTGGCTAAAACCTTGTCATCATCACCTTACCAATCTAACTTAACGATCTGACATATTCTCGAAAAATGGGAGATAAGTTAAAGGCGATTCTCTCTGTTTCTATGGAGGTGAGTAAGAAGCGCCGCTTTAAGGAGTCTAATCCGTTAATTAAGTCGGTTGAGGATAAGGATAAGTCGGCTCTTAACTGTTCCCGTGAAATGGGCAGAGCGCTTTGACTTAAGTGGAGGGCAATTTGTTGTTCGGGAGGCGATAAACGGTTAAAACACGTTTTCATCCGAGTCTGCATGGTTTGAGTGAGAATGAGGTGGTCTTCGGCAAACAATTCGGCGATATTGCCGGAGAAAAGGGTTTGAATTAAGCTAGAGATTTGTTTAAGATAAATGGGATGACCTTCATAGTTTTTCAGGATTTGAAGGGCGCTGTCGCTCTCTCCTAAACCGACATCTTTCAATAGTTCTGTGCTGTCAAATCCGCCGAGTTCTAAACATTTGATGGGATAAAGTTCTGCATCTAAAGCCATCATCTGTTGATTTTTTTCTTGACTGATGACAAGAAGGGTGGATTGATGGTCAATTTCGGTAATTTTGGTGAGTAAGGTGTGGTAATCTTGGGCTTCTGGTTTATAGTGTCCGGCAAGTTGACCGGGTATAAAAATCTGTTGGAAGTCATCTAGGACAAGCAAGCATCGGCGATCGCGTAAAAGCTGGAATAATTGAGTTAGCAGAGGATGGGTGAGGAGAGTATCGGGATTAACCGTGGTTAAGATGTCCTCGATAATGGTATTTAAGCTAGGGGAGAATGGGATACTTTTCCAGATAATGGTATCAAATTCTTCTAAGTTTAAGTCAATCCAGCGCTTCACGAGGGTTGTTTTACCAATCCCGGCGATGCCAACTACGGAAATCAGGGGAATGTTTTGGTTACAGAGCCAGTGAGAGAGAGTGCTGAGTTCGGTGGTGCGATCGCAGAATGTCCTGATTTTTGGAGCAAGGCTTAAATCATGATTCGGTCCGGTTGGAGTGGGTTTGGGTGCTTCGGTGCTGGTGGTTTGGCGATCTGGATGAGGACACCACGTCAGATCTCCATTGACTAAACCAACTAATGGGGAATTAACCGCTCGCTCTAACGTCCAGCAAAAATTAGCTTTCTTAACTTCGTCACCTAACGCATCAGATAAGACCTTGAAAAGCTTACGGCTCTCGTCTCCGATATAGTTTTCACTGTAGCGACCGGGAATGTCTTCAGCCATTTGTTGGTAAGTCTTGCCTTCCCACAGGCCTTGAACGATGTTCTTCTGCAAATCGTCTAGATGTTTCCCCGTTTGATTCTCGACTAGGCGATCGATGAACTGCAACATTTCTGTAACATTTATAAAATCAACATAACATAAAGGTTTTTTCTATTATAGCATACTTTTTACCGAGAAAAGCAAAGTTTTTCTGTCCTGTGCTTAACGATTCGTAATAAAGATGACCAAAAAATCTGTTTTTTTCAGTGGTTTTATTGGATAGCTAAGACCTACAATTCTTAGTGGCATTGTTAAAAGACTAACTTCGCAAAACTAATTAACATGGCTAACACAGCGTATTCTTTAATCTCAACCTTAGTCAACTCTATGATTCTGATCTTCGGGTCTTATCTCCAAGTTCTCTTGCTAGAAAAATTCAACATCGAAAGCGATACGTCAAAAATCGTGATATGGGTTGCTTTTGTATTAGCAATGATCCCACTTATCTTTACTAAAGAAGTTTTTCAAGAAACGAGCAGATGGGAAGAAAGCGTTTGGTTTTTCTGGAAAAGACAACATTACTCATATACGGTTAAGGAGCAGTGGCGTGTTATGGGAGTGATCCCTATCGGAGATACTAGAACTGTTAGTTCGGAAAAAACCATTGACCAGCCACCTGCGGCCTTGGTTGCACAAGAAATAGTTGGTATTTTGCCGAGCTTTATCCCCGTCGTTAATTCCTATGTTCACTTAATATCTAATGTGGCAAGGAAGTCTCTACCAGGTCGTTAAGCCCTTATGTCTTCTATTCCTAGATTCGTGTCCTGGCTAATTCCTATTGAGCTTAGTGAAGTTCCAAGCAGTGAAGAGCAGGATTTGCTAAAAGTTCTTCAATGGCTTCTTGCCCAGAACGAATCAGAGCTTCAACCTGTTGAGTGGGTGCATTTCCACATCTTAGCCATACCACTTTTGGGGGAGAACTGTATAGTCGGCTTCTTTCAGCAAAATCTGCATCTTGAGTCACAATGCAGAAATCGTTGAGCTTGGCAAATTCCCAAATCTCTGTATCTGTCTTCTCTGCTAACCCATGAAATTGTATATGGCTAGAATTGGGAAAAATATCAGCCAAGCGAGGGATAAGTTTTCGGCTCAGGTTTTGATCGAAAAGGAGTTTCAAGCGACACTCACCGAAGCAACTAAACGATGTTCGCGATCGGCTGCAAATTCTAAGCAAGCTCTGATATCTGTCTCTGTTAGCTCCGGGAAATCCTCAATAATTTCAGCCATAGACATTCCAGCAGCAAGCCAGCCAAGAATGTCGTAAACCGTAATTCGCATCCGACGAATACAGGGTTTGCCTCCCCGTTTATCCGGCTCAATGGTAATGATGTCGCGATAGCTCATAACAATACAGAGAATGCTTCCATCTACACTTATACCACAGCAAAGCTGCTGGTGATGCCTTGCGTATGGCGATCGCTACAATCTATGGCTTAGACTATTTACTAACATGGAACTGTAAACATATTGCCAACGCTCAAATTCAGAAAAAGCTGGTTCAGATTAGTTGTGATGTTGGGTATGAGCTACCCCCAATTTGTACACCCTACGAGTTAATGGGAATTTAAACAATGTGGAGAGATGAAATTTTAGAAGAAATCTATAGAATTCGGGAGGAACACGCTAGAGCATTCAATTATGACTTGAAAGCGATTTGTGATGACTTGAGGAAACGGCAAGCAACCAGTGATAGGAAAATTATTTCTAAGCCTCTTCGAGAACCTCGATCGCCAAAGCAACTGAACACAAGGAGCGATCGCCAGTAAACTCTAGGCAGAACTTCTGATATCTTTCTCTTCCAGCTCTGGGAAGTCATCAATTTTCTATATTTATAGCACGTTCGGCGATCGCTCAGAATGACGATATAATAGTAGTGTCGAGATCGCCAATTAGCCTATGCAGACTATCCTTTTAAGCCGTGAAGCAGTTGCCCAACGTGCAAAGCATTTGTACGAAAGTCAGATTCGTCAGCAGGTGGAGTTAGACGAGAATATTGGCAAAATGGTCATCATTGACATTGAAACAGGAGACTATAAAGTTGATGAAAATGGCTTGCGTGCTGCTGACGACTTGAGTGAAAAGCACCCCAATGCTCGGCTTGTTGGATTCAAAATCGGATATAACGTCGCAGCATCTTTTGGTGGTGGTGTCATGGAGCGTGCCGTCGAGTGATTTCAGGCATCGTATCTGATGGACATCCAATTATTATCATACCTTTTCGGATTCCGAATCGTGCTGACTTCCCCATTGAGTTTGTAGTAGACACAGGATTTACAGATGAGCTATGTTTACCGCCAGAGGCAGTAGCGTTGCTGAATCTTCCTTTCAAGTATGACATGCTCGTAAGTCTAGCAGATAATAGCCCGGTGATGTTGCCCGTACATAAAGCAATTATTCTTTGGAATAACGAGGAGCGAGAAACTCGTGTGTTTGCAACAGGACGCAGACCCCTAATTGGAACTGCTTTGCTTGCTGAATATGAGCTGGTGATTCAGTTTACGGAAGGTGGATTAGTAACGATTGATGAACTGTAGCTCGATTAAAATTTATTGATAAACTAGGCAGATCTAAATGGTCATGATGTCGCGATCGCTCATAACAACACAGAGAATGATTCTATCTATAATTTTAGCCTAAACCACCTCTGTCCAAAACTCATCGGAAAGAGGATCGTTAAAATCATCACCGATCCAACCCATACCTTACATGTAAACCTAAAACCCGTTTTGGTACGGGAGAGGATTCTGCTTCATTAAGACTAGAAGTTGCCATTGACTGAGTTTGCCGCTCTAGCAGAAACTCGGCAAAAACTAACAACAGTTGCTGATTTTCTGGTATCAGCTTCTGTGATTTTCTTGATAAATCGTCTAGAATATTTAGGGTGCGATCGCTCATAATTGGCTGCTGTTGAGGGTAATTCCATGGTACTTCGCCAACGACGTTACAGCAAAGAAGAATTAGCTAGACGGGGACAAGAACTCTATGAAACCGGTATTCGGCAACAAGTCGAAGCTGGAAATGAAGGCAAAATTGTAGCCATTGACATCGAAACTGGAGATTTTGAGGTAGGTGAAACTCTGATCGCTGCAACCGATCCATTATTTGAACGTCATGCCGATCCTCAACCTTGGACAATTCGCATCGGACACCGTGCCGTCTATCATTTTGGTTCGCGGAGTCTGAAGCAGAGTTAATGATTTATGGAGTTGTGAATTGGCGGCGTGAAGCAACACTTCCTCTTGTAGTGGGTAACTCAAGTGGGCAACGAGAAGTTATTGATACTGTCATTGATACTGGATTTGATGGCTGCCTGTCTTTACCATCGGAAACGATTATTCGTCTTAGGCTACCTTGGAGAACCTCCAATACAGTAACCTTGGGTGATGGCAGCGAAACTGTGTTTGATTTTTACACCGGAACAGTAATTTGGGATGGGCAATACCGCGCAATCGACATTGCAGAATCCGAAACAGAACCCCTGCTTGGAATGGGGATGCTTTATGGTTATCGATTGCAGGTTGATGCAGTTGAGGGTGGTAGAGTTAAAATTGAAGCCTTATAGCAGTGCGAAGCGCTGTAACGCATCCAAGAAGTGAATGGTGATGCTATGTCAGTTCAACTTCAAAAACAGCTTTCTCCTGCTGATGATCAAATCATTTTAGGACAATTGCCCGATCGCATTCGTGAAGCTCTAGTGGCTCGTGCTGTGGAAATAGAGTATCCAGTCGAAGCAGTCGTGGAAATGGCGATAAAACTCCGTTTCGCTTCGCCATCGCCAGTTTCCTTGATAGTAAAGCATTAGGCTTTGCCGATTGTAAACCAGGGCGCGGGCAGTAAGAATGAGATTCAGAACAAAGAAACCGGGTTTCTGTGACAAGTTCCGACTCCCAACCCAAATCTGGCTTCAGAAACCCGGTTTCTAAAGGGTGGCCAGGGGATAGAATAGGAAGATCGCCAAACCTGTTTATATCTGGGAGAAACGATTGAACAGCCCCCATTCAACGCCCCCTATTCCCTCTAGAGCCTTCGATCTTATTGTGGTGGGTTCCGGAGCTGCGGGACTGTATGCCACCCTCTGTTTACCTGCACAGTATCGGATTTTGCTGGTGACGAAAGATAAACTTCGCACAGGCTCGAGTAAATGGGCCCAAGGGGGAATAGCGGCCGCGATCGCCGAGGATGACTCGCCGGAATTGCATCTCGAAGATACATTACATGCAGGGGCAGGTTTGTGCGATCGCCAGGCGGTAGAATTTTTAGTCAATCATGCTCCAGAAGCGATCCATTCTTTACTGGAACTCGGTGTAGCATTCGATCGCAAAAACAATAAACTCGCCACTACCCTAGAAGCCGCCCATTCTCGCTCCAGGGTTCTTCATTCCCAAGATACCACCGGGCGAGCCATTATTGATATTCTGACGGCTCGAGTCTCGGAGCGACCGAATATTCAAGTTCTCTCCCAAGCCTTTGCCCTCAGTTTATGGCAAGATGCACCAGGCGCGGCTATTCAAGGGATTAGTTTATTGTGGGAAAATCAAATTGTCTGGATCGGAGCTAATGCGGTGATTTTAGCGACTGGAGGCGGGGGGCAAATCTTTGCCCAAACGACGAACCCCCCAGTGAGTACAGGGGATGGAGTAGCCCTAGCGTGGCGTGCAGGAGCAGTTCTGAGGGATTTAGAGTTTGTCCAGTTCCATCCCACAGCCCTAAGCAAACCAGGAGCGCCCCATTTTCTGATCAGCGAAGCGGTGCGAGGAGAAGGGGCCCATTTAGTCGATGCCCAGGGGCGTAGGTTTGCCTTTGATTATGACCCCAGAGGGGAGTTAGCGCCCCGTGATGTGGTCAGTCGGGCAATTTTTAATCATTTGGAGAAAACAGCCCCCGATCCCGTCAGAGCGACCGTTTATCTGGATTTGCGGGCGATCGCCCCAGAAAAAGTCCGCTATCGTTTTCCCAATATCATCCAAAAGTGTCAGCAATGGGGCATTGATGTGTTTGCAGAACCCATACCGGTTGCGCCAGCCGCCCATTATTGGATGGGAGGAGTGGCGGTAGATTTGATGGCAGCGACTTCTGTACCCGGATTATATGCGATCGGCGAAACAGCCAGTACAGGAGTCCATGGAGCGAATCGTTTGGCGAGTAATTCCTTATTGGAATGTATTGTATTTGCCGCTCAGTTACAGAAATTAGAGATTGAAACCGTTGCGGATGCTCCCCTTCCCACTCCAAGAACGGAAACTGTAGACTGGGAGGCAGACCAAGGATTTTTTGAGTCCATTCGCCAACAATTACCTGCTCTCATGTGGCATAGTGCGGGCATTTCTCGCCAGCAATCCCTATTAGAGGAAGCAATAGCGACGGTGAGCGCTTGGGGTTCTGAGGTGAGAGAACGTGCGATCGCCCAATACTTAAACCATTTATCTCCCAATGAACCCGTAAAATTCACCTCTGAGCAGGCAGCAACCCAATTAAAATTAGCCGTGGAAACCCTTAATTTATTGGATATTGGCTATTGGATACTCAAAAGTGCAGCCTTTCGCACGGAAAGTCGAGGCGGTCATTATCGCAACGATTATCCCCAACCCTCAGCAGATTGGCAAGCGCATACCTTGATTAAAGGCGATCGGGTTTATTCAGAGTATTGAATTGCTTCTACCTATTGCCAAAAATCGAGTCATTATTACTCCAGATAAACCTTAATCTCGATCGCCAATCAAAAGCCCCCGGCAATATAATAGAAATAGATTTTGGGGAATCATACCATGGCACAGATCGCACCAATACTCAACCAACAGTACAACCAAATCTCCTTCTCGGTCGATGAAGTCGAACAAGCTACAGAGCTTCTCCCCACTCAAGAGGCGAAATCTCAGTTTGAGCGCCAATTGGAAAAACCCGTATTAGCCTTTAGTCATGACGCTAGCTTTCAGATGGTTAGCACTCGATACAATACTTTAGCTCGTGGAATTCATCCCCTAGCATTGGCAGTTCATCTGGCGTTTTCCGAGCATCGTCCCTTATTGCTCACCCCGGATATCATTTGGATAACGATCGCTCAAGGATTTGCTCACCATGTTAACAATCATGCCGAAGAATTGCGCGATCGCTTGGTCTCTCATTCAGGTAAAGAGACTCTAACTATCGAAGTATTGGATATTCCCAAACAAGCAGACGAGTGGAGCAAAGCTGTTCATGAGTGGACGTTGTTGATTCGCGATCGCGTTGGAGCAGAAGTTTATCACCTCTTAGAATGTAACTTTAGCACCACAACCCCTAACGCGCTAACTGCCAGTCGCATCGTCATGATGGATACATTTCGTCAATATTTTGATTATGAAATGCTTTGCATCTGCGGTATTCCCAAGATTACCCTATTGGGAACAGTACAAGATTGGCAGAGTATTTGCGATCGCGTCCGCATGATGGCTGAATATAACCTAAGCTGGTGGACGGATCGATTATTACCCATCTGTGACGAGTTCGTAAAAACCGCATCAGGAAAGCCTTCCTTGTCATTTTGGCAACAGATTTACAAACCGCAAGAAATGTATGGTGGTGACGTAATTACCGGTTGGTTAGCCGATTTATTTCCCTATCTCCGCGATCAAATCACCAATGTACCTTCAAGACGAAATCCTATTTTGGCGATCGCACGTTCTGATATTACAGTTAATAAAGGTATTTCTCCTCGTGTCCTACCTTTAGGTCTTTCTCAAGTTCCCTTTGAACTGATATTCAATCAACAAGAATATTCTCTAGAACTATTGGCTGGCTTGATCGGTGTTTGCCAACATTCAGAGGAAGGAACCTTGAGTCCTGAAGTGGGTTGGGCTGTACGAGAAAGAGATAACTTTCAACGATTATTGGATAATATTGAGCGCGAACATATCACGCAGAAACCGATTGATTGGTCAAACTTTAGATCGATTTACTCTCTTCCTAAAACACACATTCAAATTCTAGAACGATTTGATGGAGCGACGCTTTACCCAAACAGCGGTCATAGTTGGATCTTGACGAAATATGATGTACATAAATATTATAGGTGTAAATATTATGTATTTAATGAAGTCAAAACTTCTACTTCAGTTCAACACTTGATCGAGCTTGAAGATAAACGCTGTATTGGTTACACCCATGAAAATTTAATATTGTTAGGAAAATCTATTATTGGTTATATCGATGAAGGATTAATATTTCATGATAAATCCGTTTCAGCTACCCATCCTTTATTTGAAAATAGAATAATGTATGGTTTAAAAGATACTGTGGTTATCGCCCAAGGAATCGAACAACTCCTAGAGCGCATCTTCCAAGCTGAAGGTCGTTATTATTTTGACAATCCTTCATTTGCAATAATCTCGTAATTCTAGAAATTAGTTAAAGCAATGAAAACTCTAATTGATATCTTTTTCATCCTCAATCTGTTCATACAAAAGTACAATCGTCACCTATGAAGATCATTTGACCTTTACGGAAGAAGAAACCAGCTTCTATCCCAAGATTAGAGGTGAAGATGTATATTTGGTGAGTCGCTGCACTATTATAATATTGTTCCAAGTGCCCATGAGCCTTTAACCATGTAAGCACCTCCTCTTCTGTAAACCCCTGGAGATGCTCTCTAAGCGCTTTTCGTTGGGAAACTAGATCGATTAAGTGGAACTGCTTTGCCATCAGGTTTGCTCTGTTAAGTAATTAAGTCATAAGGTAATACAAATATGGTTAACCTCTCTCAAAAGCAGCAAACCACCCTGCCAACAATGTACGATTTACCCAGTGAAGAAGTAGGAGAATCTGGTTTGCCTGACGAGTTCCATCCCCTACAAGCGACCTTGTTGCGCTTAACCTTTCAACCGTTCACTTATCCCTCTGAACAAGTATTTTCGGGAATGGATCTCAATATCTATTATGACCCAAATAATACGCGGCGATACAAGCGTCCCGACTGGTTTGGAGTCGTGGGAGTCCCCAAATTGTATGAAGAACAGGATTTACGGCTCAGTTATGTAATCTGGCAAGAGGGTGTTAATCCTTTTATTGTTGTAGAACTGCTCTCTCCGAGTACCCAAAAAGAAGACTTGGGAGAAATTGAGGCTGAACCGGATGAACCTCCAACCAAATGGCAAGTGTATGAAGAAATTCTGCAAGTGCCCTATTATGTGGTTTACGATCGCCAAAATTCTTCTTTCCGAACCTTTCACCTGCAAAATCAGCGCTATCAAGAGTTAGAAATACTAGATAATCGCTTATGGTTAGCAGAACTGGGAGTCGGTTTAGGAGTATGGCAAGGCTCGTATCAAAAGGTCGATCGCCTCTGGTTGCGATTTTATGATGCTTCAGGCAACTGGATTCCTACGCCAGAAGAACGGGAGCGACAACGAGCAGAACGATTTCGACGTTTACTTCTGGAGAACGGTATTAACCCTGATGAGGTTTAAAGTGAGGATCGAACAACACAAGTTCAGTCTGCCTAACACTCTTGAATAAGCCCTACGATCATTAACTGTTATGTCATAAAACCACCGTCAATTACTATCGATTGACCTGTGATAAAACTCGCCTCATCCGAACATAACCAAACCACCGCATTCGCTATCTCTTCTGGCAAGCCCATACGTCCGAGGGGATAAAGCTGCTCAATCATAGCCGCTTTGTCTTCCGGATTTGGTACAATGCGATTAACCATGTCTGTTTCTATCGCTCCAGGACAAACGACATTAATCCTGATGCCATCCCGAGCATGTTCAAGAGCAATGGATTTAGTCAACCCAATAATTCCATGTTTGCTGGCACTGTAAATCGCTAAATTGCTTGCCCCCCTCAACCCAAGTGCAGAAGAATTATTAACGATCGCCCCTGTGCCTTGCTTGAGCATCTGAGGAATTTCGTACTTCATAGATAACCAAACTCCTTTCAGATTAGTATTGATAATCAAATCCCAATCTTCTTCCCCCTGTTCGATGGCAAGTCTGACTACGCCTTCAGTCCCAGCATTATTGAACGCATAATCTAAACCTCCGTACATTGCTACCGTTTGAGTGACCAAACTTTCTACCTCGGCAGCCTGAGTAACATCGGTTTTTACGAAAAGCCCCTCACTGCCTGCTTCTTTGATCAGTTCGACTGTTTCTTCCCCTTCTTTCACCTGGGGACTACCAATGACTACTTTTGCTCCCTTGCCAGCAAAAGCCAAGGCTGTAGCGCGTCCAATGCCGGAACTGCCTCCAGTGACGAGGGCAATTTTGTTTTCTAGGGGTTTGGTCATATTTTTAGTTTCAAATGTAGTATGATTAATTCTCAATTAACACCAAGCTTACAGCGCTTCGTGCCCTGCTCAAAAAATAGACCTTTTGCATAAGTGGGTAGAAAATAAATAGCCATGGAATAATTCTGTATTTTTACAGCGCTTTGTGCTGTTATGAGGGACAGTGTTGAATCCTCAAAGCTATGTACCAAAAGCCTATTCCCTATTCCCTATTCCCTATTCCCTAGCGCAAAGCGCTATATCCCTATTCCCTGACTTCTGCAAGAAATCTAATGAATTCAACGAGGTGCCCTTAATTATGATCTGGTTTTCTAAAGGATGGACGATCGCCGTCATCGCGATCGCTCTGTTGATTGCAACTCCCATTCTCTGTGTTGTTGCCAGTAGTTTCACTAACACGGGAGACATTTGGTTGCATCTGATGGAAACAGTGTTACCTCGCTATCTGTTGAACTCGTTTGCTTTAATGGTGGGAGTAGGAACAGGGGTATTACTGATCGGTGTTGGATGTGCCTGGTTAGTGACGATGTGCGAATTTCGCGGAAAGCGGTGGTTTGAGTGGGCGCTGTTGCTCCCTTTAGCTGTCCCCGCCTATGTTTTAGCCTACACCTATACGGAATTCCTGGAATATTACGGTCCGGTGCAAACCACGCTGCGAAGTTTGTTCGGCTGGGAAACGGTGCAAGATTACTGGTTTCCTCCCGTGCGATCGCTCGTTGGCGCTATTATTCTCCTTAGTTTAGTTCTCTATCCCTACGTCTATTTATTAACACGGGTCGCTTTCCTGGAACAAGCCACTTGTACCCTCGAAGCTAGCCGCTCCCTGGGCTGTAATCCCTGGGAAAGTTTCCGTAAAGTGGCGCTCCCTCTGGCTCGACCCGCAATTATGGCGGGATTGTCTTTAGCCCTAATGGAAACTCTGAGTGATTTTGGGACGGTGCAGTATTTCGGTGTAGATACGTTTACGACAGGTATCTATCGCGTCTGGTTTGGTATGGGAGAACATGGAGCTGCCTCCCAGCTCTCCTCTATTTTATTGATGTTTGTTTTCGTCCTAATTATCCTAGAGCGCTGGTCTCGTCAGCAAGCCAAATATTACCAAAATGGCGATCGCTTCCGAGCCATTCAACCCTATCGATTAACTGGAATACGAGGACATTTGGCGGCGATCGCCTGTCTGGTTCCGATGGGCTGTGGATTTCTACTCCCAGGTGGACTACTACTGCAAATGGCGATCGCCAACCCGGATACCCTACAAGGTCGGTTTTGGGAATATGCCCAGAATAGCCTGATTCTTGCTGGTCTGACTGCCCTGTTAGGAGTCATTTTAGCCGTGGCGATCGCCTACGGAGTGCGCTTAAACCCCACCGTCCCCATGAACAGTGCCGCGCGACTCTCCTCCATGGGATACGCCATCCCCGGCTCCGTGATTGCCGTCGGTATTCTCATTCCCCTGGGAATTTTTGATAACACTGTCGATGCTTGGATGCAAGCCACGTTCAGTATATCTACGGGACTACTCCTCAGTGGTACTATTTTTGCCCTGATCTTCGCCTATCTGGTGCGCTTCTTAGCAGTTGCTTTTGGAACCGTAGAGTCGAGTCTCGGCAAAATTACCCCCAATTTAGACTATGCCTCCCGCAGCCTCGGCTACGGAGTCACCCAGACCCTGTGGCGCATCCACGTCCCCCTAATACGCGGTAGTCTATTAACGGCGGCTCTCCTGGTATTTGTGGATGTGATGAAAGAACTCCCCGCCACCTTAATCATCCGTCCCTTTAACTTCGACACCCTTGCTATCCGCACTTATCAACTGGCTGCCGATGAACGCCTCGCCGAAGCAGCCGGCCCAGCTCTAGCATTAGTGGTCGTGGGGATTTTACCCGTGATTTTGCTGAGTCTGAGAATTCGTAGATTTAGCTCCTAATGTAACGTTTTATTACAAAATCAGTGATTTTGCAGAAAATCAGCTCCGAAAAACTGACTAACTTATTAGAGGCTTCGATTGCCTCTGTGGTTGAATACTCAGTATAGGAGTCATAACGTATGAATTTATTTAATATCAAATCCTTACCACTCGGATTAGCTGTAGGCATCAGTACTACTCTGGGTTTGGCTACCGAAATTCCTTCAGCATCTGCTCAAACTATCCTCCTTGAAGATAACTTTAATGCTGAAAATGGTGGTGTTGGAGAACTCAACTATTTTGATTTGGCCAATTGGGATGTAGTTGATGGTTCCGTTGATTTGATTGGTAACGGATTCTTTGATTTCTTTCCTAGTCAAGGACTTTTTCTAGACCTAGATGGTACAACTCGCAATGCAGGGACTGTTGTTTCCAAAACAGCATTTACATTCAATCCAGGTCAAATTGTGGAGTTAAGTTTTGACTTGTTAGGACAAAACCCTGGTAGAACACAAAACAATAATCTGACTGTTTCTTTGGGGACTTTGTTTGAAGAAACTTTTTCTGTACTCGATGCTGGACTGATTACTCGGCAGTTTACTGTAGAACAACTGACAACAGCAAATCTAATTTTCGATCATACTGGAGGAGACAATGGAGGATTAGTCCTTGATGACGTAATGTTGGCAATCCGAAACCCCTCCAAATCTGTACCGGAACCCTCTTCTATTGTAGGATTACTAGCCTTCAGTGGGTTGGGTTTCCGTTCCCTGCGTCAACGGAAACCGTTCTAAAGTAACTCGACTTCTCGGATTTAGAACCTGCTAAATTTGTTGATCTCTGACGCAGTCCGAAAGAGCGATCGCCTAACCTATCCTAATTTAGCAGAAGTGGCGATAAAACTCCGTTTCACTGCGCGATCGCTCATATAATTAAAGGCATCTCTATTTATTCAAATTCTGAAAATCAGTAGACAGGGCAACCATTGAAACAGCATAGGAGATGATTATGGCTCGCAAATTTGCACAACTTGCTTTTACGCCCGAAGTCAAAGCTGTACAAGAACAATAAGGATCTCGCCAAACCTATGAGCGCTATGTTGCCAAAGGCCCCAGTAATGATACGATTACTCCCGAACTAGCCGACTTTATCGTCACCCTAGACGGAATCTATTTAGGAACGGTTAGCTCCAATGGTTATCCCTACATCCAATTTCGCGGAGGGGAACCCGGTTTTCTGAAGGTATTGGATGAAAAAACCCTAGGCTTTGCCGATTTTAGTGGCAATGCTCAATACATCACCGTGGGTAATCTATCGAGCAATGATAAAGCCTTTTTATTTCTAATGGACTATCGTCACCGCAAGCGGGTGAAGGTATGGGGAAGAGCAGAAGTCGTAGAAGGAGATACGGAGCTTACCCAAAAATTACAAGTCCCCAACTATCCAGCAAGCATAGAGCGAGTCATTCTATTCCATGTGGAAGCTTACAGCGAGAACTGTCCCCAACATATTCCGATTCGCTATTCTGAAGGTGAGATTGCCGAACTGGTGGCTCGCAAAGACTGAAACCGAACATATGATAGGGCGCTTTAAATGATAATACTGGGTCTCTCTGGCGCGATCGTCACTATTTATAAAGAATTATACAATAATTGAGAGATCGCGCTTTCATGAATAGATAAACTACGAATCGGGTGTCTTTCACGCTGTTTTGGAAGGTAGATTTCCGGCGATTCTGGTAAGGGCAATTTTCCCAGTTGATATTTAATCATCGCTGCCCACACACAAACTACGCTGAGATAAACTTCGTTATCTTGATTGCTAATAGCATTACGACATCTTTCATCCAGTTAGCGATTGTGCGTAATCAGCCAGAGAAAAATATGAGTATTCAAGAGGATTTTCATGGATTTTCAAACAATTTTATAATTTCTTCAGGAAGGGGATCGTTAAAATCATCAGGCACAATAAATTCACCCTCACATAAACCAATAGGACGAGGTGTTTTCTGAGGTAGGTTGGTTGATATCGGTTGAATTTCAGCAATCGGCCGATCTTCCTGAGTAATGATTAATCGATTACCTTCTTGAATCAATTGGATAAATCCAGATAAATTTTGTTGAATTTCATCTATGTTTAGGCTAATCATGGCTTGTTTGAGTTGGATGATTAGTCAAGGTGGGGAGAGAGTGAGAATACGAGGAGGAATAAACCCATACCCGGCAAATTAAAATAATCAATCTTTATCTTAACTTATGTCCACATCCTCTGAATTGGATAGGCATTAAAAGCCGTGTCAGCACTGACAATCATTAAAGAATTGGTGATTGCTTGAGCAATTAAAATGCGATCGAATGGATCGCGATGATGAAGGGGTAGAGTTCTATAATGCTCAAGATCGGCAAAGGAAATATCTAAAGTTTCAATCCCAGTCTGTGCAAGAAAATCAGCTAATTCCATAAACTCAAAATCTAATTTCAACTTTTTAATTGAAATTTTGATAGCAATTTCCCACACAGTCGCCATACTGACCCTAACCCGATCGGCATTTTCTATGCTACTTTTGACCCTTGATGGCAACTTAGGGTCATCAGCTAGAAACCACAACAACGTATGAGTATCGAGTAGCATTACATATAATCCTTCATATCTTCCAAAGGGGCATCAAAATCTTCTGCCATCCAAATTTTTCCCTTTAACAATCCTGCTCGTCGCTTTTTTTGTTGCACTTCTGGCTCGACTTTTTTCTCTATATACCGTTCTGATAAGAATTCAATATAGTGCAATACCTCGATTTGTAGAGACTCTGGTAATGTCTCTAATTTCTCTAAAATTACCGGTTGAATCATTCTTATCGCTCCAAAATTACGCTAAAACCATTTTATATCAAATCCTTAGATGTGTGCTACAGATGATTGACGCAGGGACACAGGGATGGATGTGTAGCGTGAGTTTTGGGATTTGATATAACAATTTTTTGGTAGGCTTTAGGGTTTTCTTCTGCCCAATGATTAAATTGTTCAAATGCTTGGGGATCAAATACTATATTTCTCATGCCATTCTTGTTCAGTAATGACAACTAAACCCTCTTCCTTTTCTACTCTTTCCATTGCTTCTAATAATTGTTTTTTATTGGCTTCTGTAGAAAATAAATATTCTGTCGTATCTTCAGTGACAGAATCGACTAAAATAATGACCTCTATGTTTTGACCTTCGGGTAATTCAGGAGCATAAACTTCTATTTTTCCTGATTTGCCAACAGCAGTATTGTGTTTAATTGCTTTAATTATTTGTTATGACTTCAATAGCAACAACGGATTAGGGTATGGGTTTATTCCTCCCCATCCTTCTCTAAATGCACTATTTTAGCTGAAACAATGCACTACGATCTATAAAACGTAGAGACAAGGTACGCCTTGTCTCTACCCAATGATTCGCAATTATGCTCAGATGACGTGAGAATTAACCCAATCTAATCATCAATTCCTTCAATGCGGTCTTCTGCTTCCTGATACAACTGGCGCAGACGGTCGAGGTTTTCCTCGCTAGTTTCCCAGTATCCGCGACCATTCACTTCTAGGAGAGTGCTAACCACCTTACGGAAGGAATGGGGATTGAGGTTGAGCAACCGTTGACACATAGCCTCATCCTTAATGAAGGTGTCGTTGGTTTCCTCATACACCCAGTTGTCCACCGCTCCCGCAGTCGCACTCCATCCCGAAGTATTCACCAGGCGCTTGGACAACTCGCGCACCCCTTCATAGCCGTGGGAGAGCATTCCCTCGTACCATTTGGGATTGAGCAGTTTTGTCCGCGCATCCAGGCGCACGGTTTCGGACAAGGAGCGCACTTGACCTTTAGCGGTAGTAGTATCGGCAATGTAGGCAGCAGGTTGCTTACCATCTTTCCGCAGGGAACTCACCACCTTGGTGGGGTCGCTGTCGAAATAGTGGGAAACATCGGTCAAGCTAATCTCAGAAGAGTCTAAGTTCTGGAACGTGACTTCCGCACTCTTGAGGGAAGACTCGAACACCTGACGGCTTTCCTTCATGATGCCAGGATTATCGGCATCAAAGGCGAAGGATTTCCGGTTGAGATACATCTCTTGCAGTTCAGTTTCTTCTTCCCACGAGGAGTTTTCTACCGCCAGGTTGACGTTGGAGGAGTAGGAACCACTGGCATTCGAGTAAACCCGACTGGCCGCTTGACGCAGGTTAATGCCTAATTCGTCGGCTTGCTGCATGGCATGTTTGCGGACAAAGTTCATTTCTGGGTGTTCGTCCGCTTCAGCAGCCATTTTCACGGCTTTATCCATCAGCGCCATTTGATTGACAAACAGATCCCGGAAGACTCCAGAACAGTTGACCACGACATCGATCCGAGGTCGTCCCAATTCTTCTAGGGAAAGTAACTCTAGCTTATTCACCCGTCCCAAGGCATCGGGAACCGGTTTAGCGCCGACAAACCAGAGGATTTGCGCTAGAGATTCGCCAAAGGTTTTGATGTTGTCGGTTCCCCAGAGAACGGTGGCAATGGTTTCGGGGAGTTGACCGTTGTTGGTGGCTTTATGGCGCTCCAGGAGTTGATCCACCACTTTTTTGGCTGACTTGATGGCTGCTTCAGTGGGAATGGACTGGGGATCGAGGGCGTGAATATTTTTACCGGTGGGCAGTACGTCGGGGTTACGGATGGGGTCACCACCGGGCCCAGGGAGGATATATTGACCTTCGAGAGCGGACAAGAGACCACCCAGTTCGTTATCGGCGCAGACCTGTTCGAGACAGAATTCTAGATATTCCATCAGGGTCTTGAGGGCCGGTTCGTCCACGTTGGTGTAACCCAAGTCATGGAGTTTGGCAATCCATGGTGCTTTTTTACCCATGTTGAAGAAGTTCAACCGAGAAACTAAGGAGACCCGACCTTCAGCGTTGGTTTGTTCTTCCACCAGGGCAGTGACGGCGGCGCGGGTGGCTTGAACAATGTTGTTATAGAGTTCTACGTCTTCGAGTACCCCTAAATCGCTGCTTTCATAGATTTGGTCGATGTCGCGGTCGATACTGCGGGCGACGATCCGGGGCAGGCTTTCGATGCCGTCTTCGGGGCGATCGATGTTGGCGATATTGACCAAAGTGGCGATCGCCTCGGTCGCTGTCGGAGGTTTCCCAACTACATGCAAGCCACAAGGTAACAAGCGCGACTCAATCTCCATCAGTTTGTTGTACACCTGACCCACGAGATTATCCCGTTCTTCCAACGATAGGGCGGGGGCGGGTTCTGCAATTGTTTGGTCTTGTCCCCCAGATGTTGGTGAACCCGCCCCTACCAGGGCTGGGATATCCTGATCCAGGTTCACTTGACGACATTTCTCGATAATTGTCAGCACAATTTGTTCGCCCCTGGGGGTGTCCTTAAGCTGTTGATAGGAACCGATCAACTCGCTCAGTTCGGCTAACCCTTTATACAAGCCTGCATTTTCCGCTGGAGGCGTGAGATAGGAAATAGTGGCCGCATAACCTCGGCGTTTGGCGATCGTAGCCTCGGAAGGATTATTCGCCGCGTAGTAATAGAGGTTAGGAATCGAACCAATCAGATTATCGGGGTAGCATTCGCCTGACATCCCCATCTGTTTCCCAGGCATGAATTCTAGGGAGCCATGGGTTCCGAAGTGCAGCACTGCATCCGCGCCCCAAATTCTCTCCAGATAAGTGTAGTAAGCCGCAAAGCCATGGTGGGGAGACGCAGAGCGCGAGAACAGCAACCGCATGGGGTCACCTTCATAACCAAACGTAGGCTGTACTCCGATAAACAGGTTCCCGAAGTGTTTCCCATATACCAACAGATTTTGACCATCGCTATTCAGATGTCCCGGAGGCGGGCCCCAATTTTCCTCTAGACGCTCGGAGTAGGGAGTCAGGCGCTCGTATTCCGCCACGGACATGCGATGGGCAATATTCAACTCTGGGGAAGCATATTGGGCGCTGGCATCGTGGATCACTGCTTCCATCAGATCTTTGGGCGATTCGGGCAGTTCGCCAATATCATAGCCATTATCTCGCAGGGCGCGAACCACTTCGTAGATGCTGCCAAATACATCTAAATAAGCTGCTGTTCCCACATTACCCTTATCGGGGGGGAAGCTAAAAACCGTGATGGCGATTTTCTTATCCAGTTTGGGTTTGCGCCGCAGGTTAGCCCATTTGAGGGCACGAGCAGCAACCGACTCGATCCTATCTTGGAGGGCGATCGCCTTTCCAGTGGCTGCATCTCTTCCCGATAAAATAATCGGTTCAATAGCTCCATCCAGTTCAGGAATGGCAATCTGAAGGGCCACTTGTACCGGGTGCAGTCCCAGCTCGGAGGCTTCCCACTCTTCCGTCGTTTGGAAAACCAAGGGTAGAGCTACCATGTAAGGCCGGTTGAGGCGCTTGAGGCTCTCTACCGCTTTCGGATGGTCTTGCCGAGCTGGCCCGCCGACGAGGGCAAACCCGGTTAAGGAAATTACCGTATCAACGATGGGTTTTTCCGTGCGTTGATTCCAGAAATAAGCATCCACCGGTTTGGAGAAGTCGAGACCACCGGCGAATGTCCCAATGACTCTGGCTCCTCTAGATTCGAGTTCTTGAACAATAGCCACATAATGGGCATCATCCCCGGTCACCAGGTGGCTGCGCTGCAAGACAATACCGACACAGGGAGCGAGGGGGTCTTTGAGGTCGTCAGAAATATCATCCCGGCTGTTGTACCAGTCAAAATAGTCCTGTTGGTCTTCAAACATTTTTGGGGCCATGGGATGCCAGATGCCCAGGTCTGGATAGACCACCGGGTCAGAGTAGCTCAGTTTCTGCTCGCTATCGAGAACATATTTATCCGCCAACATCAGCACGAAGTTGGTCAGGTTTTCCGGAGAGCCACCCAGCCAATATTGGAACGAGAGCATGAAGTTGCGTGCATCCTGAGCCTTTTCGATGGGCATGTATTTCAGGACTTTGGGCAGGGTACGCAGGAGTTTGAGCATTCCGTCTTGGAAGGAGGAACCGCTCGATTCCTTACGTTTTTTCATGAACGAGGCGATCGCGCTCTTCGATTGTCCCAATTGCGCCATGCTAAAGCTACCGAGCTTATTCAGGCGCATTACTTGGGGCATGGAGGGAAAGATCACCGCTGCATCGAGGCGATCGCGATGGGGGGCAACCGTGGCAACAATGCGATCGGCCAAATCTTCAATGAAAATCAAGGAGCCAATGAAGATATTAGCCGTCTCCATATCCCGCTCAAACTCGGCATAGTTTTCCGGGTTGCGTAGCTCTTCAATCAAGTACCCGCTCAGTTCTATACCCACTTGATTTTGATGTTTGGCTGCACTGCGGTTAATCGTTTGAGCCGCTTGGGTAAGGGCACTTTGGTATTGTGCCTCCATGACGATGTACACAATTTTAATAATTTTCCGCCCCTCGCCCCCTTTCTCAATGACTGGGGGAGCAGACGATAGGTCTGGAGAATCCATCTCTTGGGTGACCAGTTCTGCGGCGATCGCCTTCAGGGTTTCCCCATCTATGCCATTAGCTGGCTCTGTTTCTGGTACAGTGACACGACGAATGTTGGATTTAACCTGGGTGTACATATTGGAGGTTCCTCTACGATCCTTATTCCCTTGGGTATGTATTTCGGCTATCGCCGACATGAATATGATTCCGACTAGGGGGGAGGTTTCCCGTATCCGCTCTAGGGCGGGAAACACCAAATAGATATTGTAAGATACCCCTACTCTATTACCCCATTATCTGGGAAATGGGTCATTTTTTTTAACCCTAACTGGTTAGGGTAACGTGGATAAGAGCTTTTGAGCAATTTTAACCCTTCTGGAGTCCCACAAAGGTCTGGCTCTCTGCTGGCAAAGGGTTCTGATTTCTGAGTAAGGGAGGTCGCGATCGGGCGATCAGTAGATTTTTTGATCAAAGAAGACATAAACTCTAACTCAATTAGGGTTGACCCAAGCCAACTGGATAACATCCTACAGTAGTCTTATCAATTCTTTTGAGTTATAATGAAGAAAATTAGGTTATTTTTTTATTAAAATGAGTCCAAAAATGGAAGCAGTTATGCAAGCGATTAATCGGTTATCATTGCAAGAACAAGAGCAGCTTCTAAGCCGGTTACAAGCTCATTACAGGTCTTCTGATGAGATCAGCGATCTGGAAAACAAGAATGCTGAGTTTTGGCAAGGAGTATCTCTATCTCAGTTAATGAAACATCAACATCCGAGAACATTTCAGGATGCCCAGGAATGGGTAGCTGAGTTTTGGCCAGAAGAAGATACAGTTGAAGATTTTTTAAAGTTTCTTAGGGAACAAAGGGAAAGAAATTCGGATAGTTAATCCCAGAAACACACAGAGTTAAAAAGGTATCGTATGGCGGTGATTTTAATTGATATAGATATCAGTTCTTTTATCTTCAAGGGTAGTGATTATGCCCAACCCTATATGCCGCTTTTGATGGGTCATCAATTAGCTCTTTCTTTTATGACTGTAGCTGAACTGTTTCAATGGGCCATACTTCGTCAGTGGGGCGATCGCCGACAGCTACAATTAGAATCGTATTTGTCTAATTACTTGGTCATTCCCAGCGATCAACTCCTGTGTCTTCAGTGGGCAAAGATTCGGGGAAATCGCCAAAGAATAGGAAAGCCGATTTCGCCCCAAGATGCCTGGGTTGCAGCAACTGCGTTACGCCACGATCTGCCCTTGGTTACTCACAATGTGAAAGATTTTTTAGATATTCCCAATCTACGCTTGCTCACTCCAACTTAACATTCCCTAGGTTTTCTCAATTTCCACCCAACGACTTAAAAATTACTCATGCTTTACTGATTTTCTCCACTCCCAATCTAGCCCATGTCACATTATTTGAACCTCAAAAAATGAGCCATTTTTGGCCTCAATGGCAAGCGCGAGTCGCTCAATTTTGGCAAATACAAAATTCTTCAATCTCAGCTTAGAATTCAGTGCCAGATTTAAAACGACCAATTTTTGCTCTGAGAAACTGTAGCTCGATCGTGGTATCCTAAACAATTGGAGACTTTCCCATCCTGTGTACAACGTCCTGTAATTCCTATGACCCTGGCAGAAGAGAAAAACCTAGTAGACGATAAGACCATTGTCAAAGACTACTTTAACCAAACTGGTTTTGACCGATGGCGGAAAATTTACGGTACAGATGAGGTGAACCGCGTTCAACTCGATATCCGTAAAGGCCATCAGCAAACGGTAGACACGGTTCTAGACTGGCTAAAAGCTGATAATAACCTCAGTGAACTGTCCATCTGTGATGCTGGATGTGGAGTCGGGAGCCTCAGCATTCCTCTGGCTGAAGCTGGCGCTCAGGTTTTTGCCAGTGATATCTCGGAAAAAATGGTGGGTGAAGCCGAAACTCGCGCTCAAGATACTTTAGACAATCTGAATAATATTCAATTTAAGACCCAAGATTTGGAGCAACTGGACGGTGAATATCATAGCGTCATTTGCCTGGATGTCCTGATTCATTATCCCCATGAAAAAGCGGATGAAATGATTGGTCATCTCTGCTCGTTGGCCAAATCACGGGTGATTCTCAGTTTTGCGCCGAAAACTTGTGCTTTGGCAATTTTGAAGAAAATTGGTAGCTTTTTCCCTGGTCCTTCTAAAACGACTCGCGCTTATATGCATAAGGAAAAGGATGTGATTGCCAGTTTAGAGAAATATGGCTTTAAGGTGGAACGGAATGCGATGATGAAAACTCGGTTTTATTACTCTCGTATTTTAGAAGCGACTCGTTCTTAGATTGAGAAATAGAAACCGGGTTTCTGGTAGAAACCGGGTTTCTAGCTACAACTTAAGCGCCTTTGAGTTGGGCAATAAGTCCAGGTTCATCCCAATAGGAAGCTAAGTCCGTTATTTTACCCGCTTCATTGAATTCAAATACACTGATTCCTTCCGTTTGGGCTGTTTTTCCAGTTTTAGCAATGACGTTCATTTGCCATTTTACGGCTGCACCTGTACCGGAAATAAAGGGAGTTTCAGGCGTGATTTCTAGACGATCATAAAATTGGGCGAGAAATTGGAAAAATGCAGTAGCTTTTTCATGGGCAATGATGGGAGGTTTGCCCACTGGATCGGCAATCGTGGCATCGGGGGTAAAGAGTTCAGCCCACCCTTCAGGGTTCATGGCACTCATTTGGGTGAAGTAACCGTTGAGGGTGGTTTGCATGAGTTCAGGAGACATAGAAATGGGGGTAAAAATTAACAGGAATAGCTTACCAAATTATTAGTTATTAAGGGTTAATGATTAGGAGAGTAAATGTCCCAAAATGAGACTAATGGGATTAGCCAAAATGGAGCCAACTGTGCCACAAATAATGGCGGGGATAATCAGGGTTTCCCAACGTTGAGCGACAGCCATGGCAACTCCTAGGGTGGCACTGCCAATACTGGCGTTGGAAGCAATAAGAATGTCCGCCCATTCTATGTTGAGGAGTTTGCCAGCGAGGAGGATAATTGCTAGGTGAGTGAGGAGGATAATACCAGCAAATTGCAGCAGTATGGGGTTAAGTGCCAGAAGTTCTGGGATGCTGGTGGTGGCTCCTAGGGTGGAGAAAAAGAGAAGGATCGCGAGTGCGCCAAATTCTTCGATTCCAGCGAGGCGATCGCTCGTTGTCGAAAAAACCTGGGTTAAAATAATCACGATAATGGCGGTAAAGAAGAGTTCACTACCGGGTAAGCGAATAACAGAAGCGATCGCATAGCCCAATAGAGCAGACATCCCACTAGCGGCTAAGGCTAGGGCTAAATCAAAGCGTGTGGGAGCTGTTTGTTTGAGAATGGTGGGGACGGGAGCGCTGCCAAAGCGAATTCCCCAATCCTCTTGATGTGGGCTAAAGAAGCGACGGATACCAGGAATGATGGAGATCAGGAGCCAGAAGAGAATAAAGAGACTGGCAATCAGGCGATCGATCGTGTTAATTGTTTCCAGGGTAATAGCCCCTTGAAAGTCTAGGGCAGAAGCGACATCGGCGGCATTGAGGGAGTTACCGATATACTGAGCAACAAAAATAGCGGCCAGTTTTCCCCTTTCGTCTCCTAAGGGTAAGAGGATCAAGCCCAGGATAGATCCTAAGATTGTGCCGCCCATGCCACAAGCAAAGACAAGGAGAGTAGCTTTGGCATGGGTGGCTAGTTCCCGTAAATTGATTTGGGAGAGAATGAGAGGAATGGCTAGCGTGATGCCGTAGGTAGCAATGACTGCATAGATGGGGGCACTGGTGGGAGTGAATCCCAGATGAGTACACAGACTCGCAAGACAGAGAACCAGCAGAGCAGCTAGGGGGGGCGTTCCTCGGCGAGTTTGTTCTGCCCAATAGCCAACAGCACAGAGGGCAAGCAGGATAGCTCCTAGAATGAGATTGGAGTTGGGAAGGATAAAGGGATCAATCATCCAGAGGTTGAGTTAGGGTTGAGAAGGGCATCTAGGAGGTAATCAGCACTATAGCGGATGGGGTCTGTACAGGGAAGTCCGGTAAGGTTTTGGATCTCGGCGATCGCGCGATCGGCTTCTTCTTTGCTAAATTTATGGGTATTGAGAGCGATCGCCTTTACCTGTACCGGTTCAGTTGCTCCCGCTACACTCGCCACCCGCTCATAAAGATCGATCGCATCAGGAAGCGGTGGAATAGCCACCTGGGGAGCATGACGGATATGGGTTTGTCCCCAACGATGTACCAAAATTAGACCCGTCGGTTGAGACCCTCGAATTAAGGGCAAGGTAGCGGTAGAACTGGGATGCAACAGTGACCCTTGACCCTCAATATGGAGAATATCAGCCTCAGCGCCATAGGTTAACACCTGCTGCTCAATAGCTCCAGCCGCAAAATCCACTCGTACCGCGTCCAAAGGCACCCCCTTTCCCGCAATCATAATTCCCGCCTGTCCTGTGCCGATAAAATGGGACTTCAACCCGCGCTGTTGGGAGGCTCGATGCAATTCTAAGCTCGTAGACATTTTACCAATGGACATATCTGTACCCACCGTCAGCACCCGGGTATTGGTTAACTCTCGTGCTTTCGCTTTACCAATGGTTAAATGTTTCGGTTCTTGACGAATATCCCAAATCATTTGCCCTGGTTTTAGGAACGATTGAAATTGGGGCGCAAGGGGAGTATGGAGTCCATTAACTACAGAAAGTCCAACTTCAACCGCTTGCTGAATTTCGTTAACCCAAGGTTCTGGCAAAGCGCCACCCGAGGGAGCTATACCGATCGCTAATACTTCGGGTTCATAGCTCAAGGCTTCGCTTATATTGGCCACAATGGGAATATTATGGCTAATTCCCGTTAATTCTTCTAGAGATCGGCCCCCACTCTCTTCATCAATCAAAACCACAATATTCGCTTCACTGTAGCGAATCAGGGACAGTCCCGTTTTACCCGCCGTTCCTTGAAGTCCCCCATGGAGCAGAATCGCCACACGACGGTTTGGGGCGAGTAAATTAGGGAAATCAACCATCATGACGAATTACTCCTAAACCAGGTTGAGTATTGAGCATCAGCCGAGAATTTTCTAGAGTCGCTCCAATAAAGGGGTCATCGATCAAGTTTAGATGGCTATCTAAGTCCAGATAATCCACTAGGGGGCCCAAATGAGCAGCCGCTGTATTTGACAAACTGCTGTCTGAGTAACACCCTAACATCACTTGTAAGCCACAAGCGCGGGCCGTGTGGATCATGGCCATAGCTTCACTGAGTCCCCCAGCTTTCATCAGTTTGATGTTAATGCCGTGAATGCGATCGGCCAAGACAGGGATATCAGTGCGGGTGTAACAGCTCTCGTCTACAAAGATGGGCAGAGGTGATTTTTCGTAGAGTTGGGCTAAATCTTGTTCTTGACCTGGAGGTAGAGGTTGCTCGATGTACTCAATCCCCCATTTTTTCAGGGTTTGAGCCATGGTAATCGCTTCGTTTAAGTTCCATCCTCCATTCGCGTCCACATAGACCTTACAGCCTTCAGGAACCACCTGTAGAAGGGCGTTCAACATGGCGAGATCGGCCTCTATCCCTTCCGGACTACCCAGTTTAACCTTCAGATAGTGTACAGGGGTAAGTTCTAACCAATGGCGCAGTCGTTCTTGAGCCGCTTCTGGACTACTAATGCCAACTGTAACTGAGGTAGAAGGCATCTGCTGGCGATCCAATCCCCACAGTTGCCACAGGGGAAGCCCTACTGATTTTCCGAGCCAATCATAAAACGCCATATCTAGAGCCGCTTGCACCGCAGAAGGTAGAGAAAGTCCAGATTTAGCTAGAGTGGCTCGGATTTTCTGCCCCTCTAAGGGACTTAACGGATAGAGAATAGGTACAATTTGCTCCAAAGCTGCTACAATCTCTCCAGTCTTCTGACCCTTGCCTCCTGTGGAAAACGGAGTGGCTTCTCCCCATCCCGTAATTCCATCCTGTTCGACACTTACCCAGATATTGATATTTTGGCTATGGCTCCCCCGACTAATGTTCAGGGCAAAGCGTTTATGGACTGTGAAAGGAGTAATCCGGATTTGCATCAGTATAAGTCTGCTCAATTTTTTTTGAGCGTAATCTGGAAAGAGAGATTTCACCACTGTATACAGAGGAGACAAGAGGAGACAAGATGACACAGTTTGGAAATTTTTACTAAGTTGTGCTACTGTCTACGGTTGATTACTGTTTTATCTTCCAAGGTTAAGCTTTTCTAGAGCCATAGGCGATCGTATGAGTTATTCCAGTCAAACGGAAATTGTAATAGAAGCCGGAAGGACAGAGCGGGAATATTGGAAAGACCTGTGGCGCTACCGCGAGTTATTCTACTTTTTGGCATGGCGAGATATCCTGGTTCGGTACAAGCAAACGGCGATCGGCATTTCGTGGGCATTAATTCGCCCCTTCTTAACCATGGTTGTCTTTACCATAGTCTTTGGTAAGCTAGCCGGATTACCTTCAGATGGAGCGCCTTACCCCATCCTTGTATTTGCAGCCATGCTCCCCTGGCAATTCTTTGCAAGCGCCCTAGCTGAGTGTAGCAATAGCCTCATTACCAATGCTAATTTAGTCTCCAAAATTTATTTCCCTCGCCTTATCGTTCCCACCAGCGCAGTTATTGTGAGCTTTGTAGATTTTTTGGTTTCTGGAATAATTTTACTAGGACTAATGGCTTGGTATAACTTTGTTCCTTCCTGGAAGATTTTACTATTACCATTTTTCATACTAATTGCCTTTGCTGCTGCTATAGGCGCAGGCTTATGGTTAGCTTCTTTAAACGTTCAGTATCGAGATTTTCGCTATGTAGTTCCCTTTCTTGTCCAATTCGGGTTATACATCTCCCCTGTTGGTTTTAGTAGCAATATTGTTCCCGATCAATGGCGTTTGATCTATTCATTAAATCCAATGGTGGGAGTCATCGACGGATTTCGCTGGGCTATTTTAGGCAATGAATCTCAGCTTTACTTACCGGGCTTTGTCTTGTCTGTAATTCTAGTCGGCTACCTTTGTATAGGAGGGATCTGGTATTTCCGCAAAATGGAACGTACTTTTGCTGATGTGATTTAATGAGGGAGGGATTGAAAAGCGTGTCTGATAGGATAATCCGAGTAGAGAATTTAGGGAAAACATATATAATTCGCCACCAGCAAAAGGAACCCTATACTGCTCTCAGAGATGTGATTACCAATGGAGTAAAATCCTTTGCTCGTAATCTCGTCAAAGGACACACTCAGAGGCTAGATAATCCATTACGTGAAGAGTTCTGGGCTTTAAAAGATGTATCGTTTGAGATTCAAAGAGGGGATCGCCTTGGAATAATTGGCCGAAACGGTGCAGGAAAATCAACTTTACTAAAAATTTTAAGCCGTATCACTGAACCCACAAAAGGAAAAATTAACATTAAAGGTAGAGTGGCTAGTTTGTTAGAAGTCGGCACTGGATTTCACCCCGAACTAACCGGACGAGAGAATATTTATCTCAATGGTGCTATTTTAGGCATGAGCAAGGTAGAGATTAAGAAAAAGTTTGATGAAATTGTAGCATTTGCAGAAGTAGAAAAATTTTTAGATACACCTGTAAAAAGATACTCCTCTGGGATGTATGTTAGATTAGCTTTTGCAGTAGCTGCTCATCTGGAGCCAGAAATATTAATCGTAGATGAGGTGTTAGCAGTAGGAGATATACAATTTCAGAAAAAATGTTTAGGAAAAATGGAAGATGTTAGCAAAGAAGGTAGAACTTTGTTATTTGTCTCTCATAATATGCACACCGTATCTTCACTGTGCAATCAAGCTATTTTTTTACAGCAAGGACAGATAGTATGCCAAGGGGCTACAAAAGATATTATTGAAAAATATTTGCTCTCAGGATTAAATCATGCAGGTGAAGTCGTATGGACTTTTGATGAAGCTCCTAGCCACGAATTAGTTAAACTTCATGCTGTTCGAGTCTTAAACCAAAAACACCAATTAGCTCATGAAATTTCAATTGCGGAAGAAGTTATCCTAGAGATGGAGTTTTGGTGTCTCAAAAAATCGAGATTGTCTTGTCACTTTCATATCTATAGCCAAGATGGAATCTTAATATTTGTGACTACTAATATGCACGATGTATGGGGGCAAAGAGAGTTCACTCCAGGTCTATACAAATGTGGATGCATTATTCCAGGAAACTTTTTAAATGAAGGAAGACATCATGTTACGCTGTACATCTCAGAGGATACGACTGGGTTTGCTTACATAGAAATGAAAGAAGTAGTTTTATTTCATATGGTAGAAGTAGAACACCACAAAGGGCGCGGTAACTTCCGTGGGAACAAATGGTCTGGATTAGTTAGACCAGTTTTGCCGTGGACGGGAATGAGGGTAGAAGATTTATAGTGTATTGAAGTGATGTAGAATATATACTACTCTCTATAAAAAATGTGGTCATTATTAATTGAAAATCTCCGTCTCCTAAAATCATCAAAGTATCCCAATTTATGCTACTTAGCGATTGTCAAAATTCAAAATTGTTCGTAATTCGTTTTTCGAGGAGGAAATTCGATTGGCCGTAAAATACTGATTGCTGGTGCAGCCGGTTATTTGGGTTCTATAATCTGTGAGCATCTACTAGATTCTGGACATAAGGTGACAGCAGTTGATAACTTAATGTATGGGCAAAATTGTCTGTATTGGAGGGGGAAACAGCTAGAAGTACTTCCTCCATAAAATAAAGAATATTGCGTATTCTCCAGTGTTTCTTGAAAGGGAGAGTCTCAAGCCAAACATAACAAAAAAGGGTAAAAAAAGTTAGGATAGATGAGAAAATGAAGGATAAAATTCGTTTAGTATTGATAAATTTATTCGTGACTCATACGATCATTATGAGTCTGAATTTATTGAGTATTATCGTACTATTTGTGAGCGGAGAAATGAAAGGATTGCCTTCCAGAGAGCAGGCGGACGAGAAATGGGACCAAATGAGAGCAAATTTACCTAATTATGACGACCATAACCGAGAATTGATCGAACTTCATTTTCGAGAATATCGGCAACAAAAACCACTATATCAATCATATATTGGCTGGAGCCTGAAACCTTTTAAAGGAAAAACGATAAATATAGACAATAACGGAGATAGGATACATGAGGGCATTAGTGTCGATAAGAGTAATAAATCCGTTTATTTTTTTGGAGGATCAACACTTTGGGGTGAGGGTGCACCAGATAGTGAGACAATTCCGGCTCTGTTTAGTTTTATTTCAGGATTCCCCTCCTACAACAAAGGAGATCTAGGCTTGAATAGTCGTCAAGGAGTGGCTAGATTAATTAATCTTTTATCTCAAGGTGAAAAAATAGATTTTGCTATCTTTTATGATGGAGTTAATGATGTTGCTGCTGGTTGTCTGGCTGGACTGAGAGCAAACGATCATTATAATGCGTCAATCTATAGGGAACGAATAGAAAAGGGAAGAAAATCCCTGAAAAATGATACTTTAAAGCTATATTTAAACGGTAGTGAATTTGTGCAAGCTCTAGATTGGGCTTTGTTCTTTGGCACTAGAAACTTAGCGGCAAAAATTAATCAAAAGATATTTAATCGGTCAACAGTGGAAAATTCTGTTGATGATTTCTATGTGTGTGATAACTCTTCGGAGCGGGCTCAAAGGGTTGCGGAGTCAATAGTTAATCATTGGGAAATAGCCCAGAAGATAGCAGAGGACTACGACATCGATTTTTTGGCGATCTTGCAGCCAGTTGCTCATGTTGGCAGCGCAAATTTAACTCAGATAACCTTTAATGAATTGCAGCAGGAAGAGGCATTGCAGTACAGAACAGTGTATCCCCTAATTAAAGAGAGCATGCAAAAGCGTGGACATAAGTGGATAGTAGATTACACAGAGATGTTTTCCCGTGATAAGTACATCTACATTGATTTTTGCCATGTGTCTCCCAATGGTAACCTGATAATAGCGGAGCAGATTTATAAAGATATTAAATCTTATCTGGAATAAGCTTGAATAGAACGGGAGTAGGGATAAAGGAAATGGATGAAAAATCAAGAGGGTTGCTAAGAGGTATGAAAGAATCGAAAAACATGGTACTTTGTGATAAGAAAAAGTAAAGAATACGGCTTGGGAGAAAATGAAAAGACAAGTAATTGTTACAGGAGCGGCCGGTTATTTGGGTTCTGTAATCTGCGAACATCTGCTAGATGCTGGCTACAAAGTAAGCGCAATTGATAACTTGGCTTATGGAAAAAATTCTCTTTTTCATCTTTGTGCTAATCCGGACTTTGATTTTGTTCGAGGCGATGCACGAGATGAAGAAGTTATGCATGGTCTGATTAAAGAAGCAGATGTCATCATCCCCCTAGCTGCCGTCGTCGGAGCCCCCGCGTGCAAGCGCGATCCCTGGCTAGCCAAATCAACTAATCTGGAAGCCATACAATTAATTAACCGCTTGCGGAGTCCTGAGCAGTTAGTTGTGTATCCAACTACCAACAGCGGTTATGGAACCCAATCTGGTGAAACGTATTGCACCGAAGAGACTCCTCTGGAACCGATATCTCTGTATGGGCAAACGAAAGTGCAAGCGGAACAGGAAGTGCTTGATAGTCCCAATGCAATTACTTTACGCCTTGCTACAGTATTTGGCATGTCTCCCCGAATGCGTTTGGATTTACTTGTAAACCACTTTACCTATGCGGCAGTGACGGATGGCTATATTGTCCTTTTTGAAAAAGACTTTAAGCGGAACTATATCCATATCCGAGATGTAGCAGACTGCATGATTCACTGCATCAACAATTCAGAGAAGATGGTTGGCCGTCCCTACAATGCAGGACTAGATGCAGCTAACCTATCGAAGGAAGAGTTGGCGCTGAAGGTTAAAGAGTATGTGCCAAACTTTTACCTTCATTTTGCTCCCATTGGTACCGACCCAGACAAGCGTAACTATATTGTGTCCAATCAACGATTGCGTGAGGCGGGTTTTGAGGCCAAGCGATCGCTCGATGAAGGGATTCAAGAGTTACTCAAAGGCTATCGTATGATGGGTCGAATGCCGTTCAAGAATATTTAAACTTCTCACTGATGACAGTATCCGAACTTGCAGAAACTCAAGCGGTTATATTGGCTGGAGGCCTAGGAACTCGTTTACGATCTGTCGTTTCAGATCGCCCCAAAGTCCTGGCTAAAGTTGGAGATCGGCCTTTCATGGTCTACCTATTGGAGCAGTTGAGTGCGGCTGGAATTCAGAACGTTATATTATGTACTGGATACTTAGGCGATCGGGTACAAACCACCTTTGACACCAGCTCTCATCAGCTCGATCTGATCTATTCTCAGGAACTCTCCCCATTAGGAACGGGAGGAGCATTGAGGCTGGCACTGGACTATATCCAATCTGATTCGGTGTTAGTGATGAATGGTGATTCTTTTTGCGAGATTAGTATTGGCGAGTTTTGGCTCTCTCATGCCGATCGCCAAGCCGATGTCACAATTGCGTTAACTCAGGTCTCAGACTCCAGTCGCTACGGTCGCGTTGAAGTTGATAGTGCGGGAAAAATCCTCAATTTTGCCGAAAAAGGGAATAGCACGAGTGTAGGTTGGATTAATGCTGGTATTTATTTAATTAAGCGAGAATTAATATCAGAGATTCCGAGCGATCGGGTTATTTCTTTAGAACAGGAAATCTTACCCAACTGGATCGAGCATAAATCAGTCTATAGCTACCCAACTCAGGGGAAGTTTATCGATATTGGAACCCCAAGCAGTTATGCTCTAGCACAGTCATTTTTTGGGGAGGAACCGTAGCGATGAAATCAAAACCTTTTGTCTTGCTAGACCGGGATGGAACAATAATCAGGGAGTGTCACTACCTTTCTGACCCCAATTTAGTAGAATTACTTCCTAGTGCAGCCGAAGGAATGCAGAAAATGCAAGAAATGGGATTGGGGATAGCAGCCATCACTAATCAATCAGCAATTGGTCGAGGGTACTTTAATCTAAGCCGTTTGGCAGAAATTCATCAACGGTTATCTGCACTATTAGCAGCAGAAGGGGTTCACTTAGATGGTATCTACTTTTGTCCCCACCGGCCGGATGAAACCTGTCAATGTCGCAAACCCAAAACGGGTATGGTAGAACGAGCAGCAGAAGAGCTGAATTTTGATCTGCCATCGAGTTATGTCATCGGTGATAAACCTTGCGATATCGAGTTAGGAAATAATATAGGCGCTACCACGTTTCTCGTCCGTACTGGTTACGGCTCTAAATTTGCTAGAGATGGAATAGTTAACTGTAATTATGTGGTGGACAACTTGTTAGAAGCGGCAACAATAATTGAAGAAAAACTCACCCTAGAGAAGAGGAAAATGGTCGATGCCCCTAGACGTTGAAGAGCAAAAGGAACGAATACGAAACCATCTGCTCGGTAGTATTTGGGTCAAACAACAAGTTGTTGAACAATGCCTGGACTCAATTTTAATTGCAGCCGATCTAATCACTAATACCTTTGGATTAGGTGGCAAGTTATTACTATGTGGTAATGGGGGGAGTGCGGCGGATTGCCAACACATGGCATCAGAACTGGTGAGTCGCTTAACCAAAGCCTTCGATCGCCCCGGACTGCCAGCGATCGCCTTAACGACGGATACCTCCTACTTGACCGCTTTTACAAACGACTGTGGTTATGAAGGTGTTTTTGAACGGCAAGTTCAAGCATTAGGGAAACCCCAAGATCTCCTCATGGGAATTAGTACCAGTGGCAATTCCCCAAACATTATTAGGGCTATTACCAAAGCCAATGAGCGAGAGATCGTAACCATTGCCTTAACCGGTAATAAAGGTGGACAACTTTTAGGAATTGCCCGGCAATCGATTGTAGTCCCCAGCACAGACACCCAATATATTCAAGAATCTCATCTGGCGATCGAACATATCCTCTGCGACCTAGTCGAACAGCAATTATTTGGCTAGGTAGAGAATAACGCATTATATAAATACCAGGAACAATTTTCATGATCATTAGCAGAACTCCCTTTAGAATATCTTTTCTCGGCGGTGGAACCGACTACCCTGGTTGGTATCGACAGCATGGGGGAGCAGTATTAGCATCAACCATTGATAAATACTGCTATTTGAGCTGTCGTTACCTACCCCCCTTTTTTGAACACCGAAATAGGGTTGTATGGTCAAAGATTGAGAGTTGCCAAACACTTGAAGAAATCACCCATCCATCTGTTCGCGAAGTATTGAAATATTTGGATATTACCCGAGGGGTAGAAATTCACCACGACGGAGATTTACCAGCGCGCAGTGGTATGGGTTCAAGTTCTGCCTTCACTGTAGGATTGCTTAATGCTCTTTATGCTCTCAAGGGCAATATATCTAGCAAACATCAATTAGTGAAAGAAAGTATTTATATTGAGCAAGAAATTCTCCAAGAAACTGTTGGTTCTCAGGATCAGGTGTCAGCAGCATATGGAGGGTTTAACCACATTTCTTTTCTACCGAATGGCGAAATCTCTGTCAGACCCATTACAATTTCTCAACAACGTTTTGAGGAGTTCAATTCCCATCTCATGCTTTTCTACAGTGGTATTAAACGAACAGCTTCTGATGTGGCTAATAGCTATGTGAATGGTATAGACAGTCGCAAAAGACAACTGCGTATTCTCAAAGATTTAGTCGAAGAAGGTTTGTCTATTATTAACAGTGGTCAAGACTTAACTAGTTTTGGAGAATTACTACATGAAGCTTGGCAAGTAAAACGCAGTTTGAGTGAAAAAGTGTCTAATTCTCATATTGATGGACTTTACGCGCAAGCTCGCGCAGCCGGGGCAATTGGTGGTAAGCTGACCGGTGCAGGCGGTGGTGGTTTTTTGCTCTTGTTTGTTCCGCCTGATAAGCAAAAAGAGGTTAAAGCAAATTTAAACCATCTGATTCATGTCCCATTCAAACTAGAATTTTCTGGAAGCCAAATTATCTTTTTTGACCGAGAAGTAGATTATTCAGTTGAAGCTACCAATCGCCAGAATGACTCGGTTGCCGTTTTCCAGGAACTAGAGACGCTAGAAAATGGAGCTAAAACTCTAGAAAATGCATCGCTTTAATCATCAATTGTTGAGATCGCTTGTGAACGTAACCTAGTCTAGCCAATCAATACCTATGACAAACCCTAAAAAGATTAATCGTGTACTCATTACCGGAATCTCTGGTTCCGGAGGCTCTTATCTGGCCGAATATATTGTCAACCATCACCCCCATGTAGAAATTCATGGAATGTCCCGATGGCATAGTACCACCACCCAAGATAATTTAGCAGCTATTCGAGATAAAGTGATCGTTCACGAAACCGATCTAACTGACTTTGGATCGGTTTTTTCTGCTCTGCAAAAAGTCAAACCAGATGCAGTTTTTCACTTAGCTGCTCATGCTAATGTCAGAGCTTCTTTCACAACTCCTAATGCAGTTTTAACAAATAATATTATCGGAACTAGCAATCTTTTTGAAGCGATTCGACTAGTGGAAATAAATCCAATTATTCAACTGTGCAGTACCTCAGAAGTTTACGGTCAAGTCGATCCTAAATACGTGCCGATTACAGAAGAAACACCGATGCGGCCAGCTAGCCCTTATGCTGTTTCTAAAGTTGCTCAAGATATGCTAGGCTTCACTTATTTCACTAGCTACAAAATGCCGATTATACGGACTCGGATGTTTACCTATCTCAATCCCCGACGCACAGATTTGTTTGCTACAGCATTTGCCAAGCAAGTTGCATGGATTGAGCGAGGACTGCAAAAAGAGATGGTTCATGGCAATCTTGATTCCGTTCGGACGATTATTGATGTTCGCGACGCGATGGGCGCTTATTGGGTTGCCATTCAGAGATGTAAACCAGGAGAGGTGTATAACATCGGTGGTATTACCAATATGAAAGTAGGGGAATTTCTAGAACGACTCATTGCTTTGAGTGAGGTAAAAATTCCCAGGAGAACTGACCCTAACTTATTACGACCGGCTGATGTCACCTTGCAAATTCCTTCGGTCGATAAGTTCATTGAGGAAACGGGTTGGCAACCTCAATACACTTTTGAAGAAAGTTTACAAGACTTACTGAGTTATTGGAGGAAGGAGGCAGATAAAGCAGTACAAGCCTAAAACTTGGTCAGTCAAAGTAGAGGATGTTGAAGCATAGTCGTGAGGAGTAATCAATGGATGAAGATTTTTATCGATCGCTATACGAAATCCGCCGAGTAGAAGAAGAAATCGCTCGCATCTATCCGACAGATAGAATTAAGAGTCCCGTTCATCTCTCTATTGGTCAAGAAGCCGTGAGCGTCGCTGTTTGTCAAGCCTTGAGACCTGATGATATTGTCTTTGGAACCTATCGCGGTCATGCCCTGTATTTGGCTAAAGGTGGCGATCTTAAACAAATGATTGCCGAGCTGTATGGTAAAGCTACTGGATGTGCGCGAGGAAAAGGTGGGTCGATGCATCTGATCGAAACCTCGGTTGGGATGATGGGAACCTCTGCTGTCGTGGGCACTACAATTCCCCAAGCCGTTGGCTATGCCTATGCCTTGAAATACCAGAAGAAAGATTCCATTGTGGTCAGCTTTTTTGGCGATGGTGCTGTAGAAGAAGGCGTGTTTGCAGAAAGTATCAACTTCGCCGCTCTGAAAAAGTTGCCCATTATCTTTATCTGTGAGAATAACCTCTACGCTATCCATACCCATCAACAGCAGCGACAACCCATATCGAATATATGCGATCGCGTTCGCAGCTACGGAATCCCGGCAGAACGCATTGAAGATAACGATGCGATCGCCCTACACAAGCAAGTTAGCCAAACCGTAGAAGGCTTACGCAAGGGTCAGCCTGGGCCGTTCTTCTTCGAGTGCATGACCTACCGCTGGAAAGAACATGTTGGGCCCAATGAGGATTTCCACTTAGGGTATAGAACCCAAGCTGAAGCTCAACCTTGGATCGAAAATGACCCTATAAAACGACTGGGAGAAAAGCTAGAGATCCAGCAACGTCAGCAAATTGAAACTGAAGTTGAAGCTCGGATTCAGGAAGCCTTCGCTTTTGCTGAAGACTCTCCCTTCCCCGACACCAGCGAACTGTACGCTCATGTATTTAAGGAGGGCTAATGATGGAACGTACCCTGAGCTATACAGAAGCCGTGTGCGAAGCAACCGACCAAGAAATGGGTCGCGATCCTTCTGTCATTCTCTTTGGGCTTGATGTTGATGATCCCAAAGCCATCTTAGGAACCACCAAAGGTCTAGTAGACAAATATGGACCAGAGCGAGTGTTTGGTACACCCTTATCTGAAGATGCGATGACCGGCGCAGCCATTGGTATGGCTCTCGCTGGAGTGCGACCCATTCACGTCCATATTCGTATGGATTTTTTAATGCTGGCCATGAACCAGTTGGTTAATATCGCTGCTAAAAGCCGGTATATGTATGCTGATCTAGTCTCGGTTCCACTGGTCGTAAGGTCTCTGATTGGCAAAAGTTGGGGCCAGGGGGCGCAGCATTCCCAAGGATTGTACTCCTACTTCATGCATGTTCCTGGCTTGAAAGTGGTAGCTCCAACCACCCCTTACGATGCTAAGGGCTGTCTGATTGCAGCCATTCGGGATGACGATCCGGTAATGTTCGTTGAACACCGAATTCTCCACTATCAAAAAGGCCCGGTACCGGAATCTGCTTATACTGTAGAACCAGGCAAATCCAGAATTACAGCCCCTGGGGAAGACGTGACCCTAGTTGGCATTTCTTACATGCAAGTGGAGTGTTTGCGGGCCCAGCGCTATCTTGAAGATATTGGCATCCAAGCAGAAGTAATCGATCCAATTTGGTTAAGTCCTCTGGATATCAATACCATTGTCCAATCTGTCCGTAAAACCAGACGGTTATGTGTTGTAGATAATGGTTGGACAACCTGTGGTGCCAGTGCCGAGATTATCACTCAAGTTACCGAGCGTTTGCAAGGCGAGGGTGATATTAGAGTAAAGCGGATGGGTTTTGCCCCCGTAACTTGTCCGACTACTCCCAATTTGGAAGCTGAGTTTTATCCTAATGGGCGCAAAATTGCGGCGACTGCCTTTGATTTGGTTAAAGGTGATGCCACCGGTTGGTTCCCAGAAGAGCGAGATGACCTCAAAGATATTGAATTTAAAGGGCCTTTCTAAAGAGAATAATGGTAGAAACAACGATGACTGAGAAAAAACTTAATTGGCCCTTGATGAAAAATAATATTACCAGGGCAGACTTAGATGCAGCGATCGCCTTTCTCCAGCAGGACGATCCGATTTTGACCCAATCTAAACAGGTTAAAGCCTTCGAGCAAGAATGGTCGGATTGGTTGGGGGTTAAGTATAGCGTCTTCGTTAACTCTGGCTCCTCAGCCAATCAAATTACCATAGCAGCTCTGAGAGAAACCCAGGGACTAGGAGAAGTCATCGTCCCGACTTTGACTTGGGTGTCTGATATTGCCTCAACGATCCAAGCAGGATTTAAGCCTGTATTTGTCGATATCAACCCACGAACCTTGGGGATGGACTGCGAGCAAGTACTGCAAAAAATTACGCCCCAAACGAAAGCTGTATTTCTGACTCACGTTCTTGGATACAACGGGTTAAGCCAAAAATTACTGGATGAGTTAGCAGCGCGGAATATTCCCTTGATTGAAGATGTTTGCGAATCCTATGGAGCAACATTCAAGGGACAAAAATTAGGCAGTTTCGGCTGGGTCTCTAATTTTTCCTTCTATTACGCTCACCATATGAGTACCATCGAAGGAGGAATGGTTTCCACCAACGACCCTGACCTCTATCAGAAGTTACGCATGTTTCGCTCCCATGGAATGGTACGAGAAGCCACCTCAGATGCCCTTAAGCAAGAGTATTATCAGAATCACCCCGATCTCAATCCAGACTTTATTTTTGCTTTTCCTGCCTATAATGTCCGGAGTACAGAGTTGAATGCAGTGATTGGGCGATCGCAATTGAAGCGACTCGATGATAACAATAAGATTCGTACTGAAAACTTGCATTTATTCTTGGATAATCTGGACTCGAATAAATATCAGACTGACTTTGATACCGAAGGCAGTTGTAACTATGCCTTTACTCTGATATTGCAGGAACCCGACCCCGAATTCTCACAACGAGTCCAGAAAACCATGCGTGAGTTGGGTGTGGAGTTTCGTCGCGGAACCGCTGGTGGCGGCAACCAGATGCGCCAACCTTATTTGAGAGGTTTATTAGCTGACAAAGAATGGGAAGATTACCCGAAGGTAGACCACGTGCATTTTTACGGTTTCTATATTGGGAATTACCCAGATTTAGACAAACAAAAGATCCTAGGACTCTGTAAAATTTTGAATCAGTTGTCGTAGATTATGGTATAGTATTCAAGATAGTTTCAATAAACAAATGCCTGGATTAGAGAATCGGCAAATCAATAAACATCCTGTACCAAAGAAAATAGAGAGAAGAAAAATGTACAACGGGAAAAAAGTGTTAGTAACTGGTGGAACTGGAATGATTGGCGTTCAACTAGTTAAGCAGTTATTAGAAGCCGGTGCTATCGTCCGAGTAGCATCTTTGGATGACCCATCTCGCATAGGAAAAGAAGTTGAATTTATGCGTGGAAACCTCATGGAGTGGGATTTCTGCAAAACAATCACCCAAGGTATGGATTATGTCTTTCACCTCGCTGGAATAAAAGGGTCGGTGGGCATTGGTAATAAAAAAGCAGCCAGTTTTTTGGTTCCTCATTTATTGATGAATACCTTGATGATGGAAGCAGCAAGACAATCAGAAGTCGAACGCTACTTATTTACCAGTAGTATTGCTGTTTACAACCCAGTTGAGGTATTTGTTGAAGATGAAGCTTGGGAGGGTTCCCCTCACCCGACAGACAAATATGCAGCCTGGGCAAAGCGAATGGGGGAATTGCAAGCTGAGGCATATAAAGTTGAGTATGGCTGGGATAAGATTGCCATTGTTCGACCAGCTAATGTTTACGGCCCTTACGATAATTTCGATCCCAAAACTGGTATGGTAGTACCAGCACTGATTGGCAGAGTAGTAGGGGGAGAAAACCCGTTGGTTGTTTGGGGAGATGGTTCCACAATTCGGGATTTTATTTACTCTGAGGACTGCGCTCAAGGCATGATGCTAGCCTTAGAGAAAGGGGCCAATTGTACGCCAGTTAATTTAGGTAGCGGTCAGCGGACATCAATTAAAGACGTTGTAGAAGCAGTAAAGTCAGGTTTTGATAAGCCTCCAGAAATTCTGTGGGACACTGAAAAGCCATCCGGTCAGCCCATTAGACTAATGGACATGACGCGAGCTAAAGAAATGTTGGGCTTTACCCCAAAAAACTCAATTCAGGAAGGAGTGAAGAAAACGATTGAATGGTATCTGTCCAACACAGACTTGGCTGAAAAACGATACAATGTTTTTTATAAAAACAAGTTTATTGAATAAAGGTTTTGCTCGATTTTTGCAATGAGTCATTGGAATATTTGAAACATGGAGGACTCTGTGAAAATATAGGATAGGTTTAAATTGAGTCATCATAAAGATTGCCTCAATCTTGTGAGTGTTTTATGAAATATCAGCGGAAATCATCAATTCGTTGTTGTGTGACATAAAAGAGTAGGAGGAAAGTTATGTTTTTCAGAGATAAAAAAGTTTTAGTGACAGGATCGACTGGTCTAGTAGGCAGTAACTTAATTGAGAAGTTACTAGAGCAAGGAGCAATAGTCAGAGCAACTTTGCACAAGAAAGAGTCAGTGATAGTTGATAGTCGAATTGAGTATATTAAAGTCGATCTGACCCAAAAAGAAGACTGCCAGCGAGTCGTGGAAGGTCGAGATTTTGTTTTTATGTGTGCAGCCAATACCTCTGGCGCTGCGACGATCGCAAGTACTCCAATGGTACATGTTACACCAAATGTTCTGATGAACTCCCAGATGCTCGAAGCTTCTTATGATGCTGGGGTGCAAAAGTTTTTGTGGATGAGTAGTACGACGGGTTATCCCCCAAGTGAAGATCGTTGTGTTAAAGAAGAGGAAATGTTTGATGGAGAGCCATTTGAAAAATACTTCTTTGTGGGTTGGATGAAACGCTTTACTGAAATTTTATGTCAGATGTATGGAGAAAAACTAGACAAGCCCATGACGACCATTGTTTTGAGGCCGACTAACATTTATGGCATTAACGATGACTTTGAATTCGCCACTTCTCACGTGGTTCCCGCACTCATCCGGAAAGTAGTAGAACGGTGGGATCCAATCGAGGTATGGGGGACTGGTGAAGATATTAGAGACGTAATATATGTTGAGGATATGGTAGAGTCAATGCTCAAAGCGATGGAAGAAATCCAGTCATACACAGCCATCAATATTGGCTTGGGAAAAGGATACAGTGTTAAGCAGATATTGCAAACGATTTTAGAGATTGATGGTTATAGTGATGCCAAAGTAGAATTTAATAGTGCTAAGCCAACTATGATTCCCGTTCGTTTAATTAATACAACAAAAGCAGAAAATATTCTTGGGTTTAGAGCTAAAACTGACCTGCGTGAAGGTCTGAAAAAGACGATTCAATGGTACAGGGAGAACTATAAATAACACTACCTAAGGCACAAAGCTTCAACTGAGACTTGATTTCCCCTCGACGGTAACATTGAACTAGATGAGGATCAAAAAACTATGGATAAGATCGACGTTGGACTCGTTCAAATCAATGACAGCTTTTCCGGACAAAATCACCTTCCCCAGATGGATCGAGTTGAACCCCTATCAGAATGGGAAACAATTGAGAGTAAAGGAGTATTTTCCGCTTCCCCTTGGATCGAGCTTTTCGTAGAAAAAGTCAAACTTCCTGATGGAACAGTGATTGACGACTACCACCAGATTCAATTAGGGAACCACGTAGCGATTGTGGCTCAAACTGATGAAGGTAAAATCCTCATGGAACGGCAATACAAACATGGGGTAGGTAAAGTCAGTCTAATCTTGCCAGGAGGATTGATCGAAGGAGAGGAACAGCCTCTAGAAGCAGCTAAACGAGAACTGTTAGAGGAAACAGGCTATGCCACTGAGCAGTGGGAAAACCTAGGGAATTTTGTTGCTAATGCTAACTATGGTTGTGGTAAGATACACCTGTTTGTCGCGCGCAATATTAAGCAAGTGGCTGAACCTGATTCTGGAGATCTCGAAGAGATGCAACTTGTGTTGATGCCACCCGATGAGTTAGTGGCAGCAATTCGCCAAGGGGAGCTTATGGTTATGGGCGCGGTGATGGCGATCGCGTTAGCGACCAATTTATCTATTTATCCTCATTTAATAACTACCCAATAACAATGGAAGATTATGCTCATACTTAATTCATACCATTCTGGTAAAGAACATGTCTTTATATATTTATAAACCAATCGATAACCCCCAGCATATTAGTATTCTATTTCCGACTAGAAATCGAACTCATTACCTGGACAACCTTTTTGATTCATTAGAGGAAAATACAGGAGAAAAAGAACTTGTAGATATATGGATCTATGTCGATCATGACGATCTCGTCACTATAGATTACTTGGAGTCGGGAATGAAAGAGAAGTATAGCTTTGGGATTCACTATGTTGTTGGCGATCTCACAGTTAGTCAAGGAGAAATGAGCAATATTCTCCGCGAGAAGTGTACGACTAATCCCGGAATCTATGGGATTGGAGGGGATAAGCTGTTATTTGTTACTCCCGGATGGGATACTTTGGTCAGAGAAGAGTTCAATAAATATCCCGATAGAATTGCCTTTGTCTCGCTTACAGATTCCTATCATGACAAACACTTTGGTGCTTATGGCTTCCTTAGTGCAGAATGGCTGAATCAAACGGGACGTTTTTTGAGCGAATACTTCCCGTTTTGGGGAGATGATTTATGTATTAATCAGGTGGCTTCGATAATTGGGAGGAATATTCAGCTTGATGCACGAGTCAAGTTACAAGGTGGCAAAGGAAAAACAGCTCGATTAAGGAACTGGTTATTTTGGAAGCGATTCTTCAATGATACTTTAATAGAGCGAGTAGAAGAAGCCGAACAACTCAGAAAAATTATTTATCCAGAAAAAAACGCAGACTATTACCAAAATCTTGAAGAAGGCAATAAAATCATCTCAAATTTTCAGAACTATCTGAAATTTGAACCAGAAGATGAAATTATTGCTTTGGAGCTTAGGTGTAGCTCTCCCGAAACTCTCAAGTCGCAACCCAACGAACACTATTTGTTGAATGAAAGGCGTGCAATTGAGAGGTTAAAGCAAATTTTAGGGAGGTATCTTCAGCAAGGTAATCTCTTTGCTGCTACCCGGATTCTGTTACATATCCTCGGCTCTTACCATTTTTTCAAAGAGTATGAGTATCAGCGAGTTCTCTGGATAGCGAATTTTAGATGGGTGTTTAGACTATATAATGCTCTGAACCGACCATCTAAGTATTCAGAATATGCTTTTTGCATCTATCGATGGCTGAAGCAGTTATTATCTAAGAGCTCTACTTTTATTGAGCCAAAATCTTAGAATTAGAGCAATGCCCAAGATCCTTTCAATTTGCTATAACTTTGTTCCAGAAATCACGCCAACCACGATACGGGCGAGTAAAATTATGCAGCACCTGGAACAGAATTGGACGATTGAGGTGATTACTAGAGCAGAATCGAGTTGTATCGGGCGCTCAATTATTGCTCATTCAATTCAGGATTGGTATCCCAAACCTCTGGTAGAATTGTTTAACAAACTGAAATTAACAAAATTCTGGAATTTTTGGCTTCCATTTAATGGAGAGCAAGCATTCTTTTGGATCATTCCGGCAATTCTCAAAGCACGTAAGTTGATTCAAGAGGAAAAGCCAGATCTACTTGTGGTCTTCATGATGCCTTATTCTGTAGGATGGATTGGCTTACTCTTGAAATGGTTAACTGGTATACCAGTAGTTTTCAACTTTGATGATTCTCCTACTTGTACGGATATGAGTGGGAATTCCTTTCATAGCTGGTTTCATTATAAAATGACAGTATGGATGGAGAATTTTTACATCCGCAATTCTGATGCCACTATTTATGTCTCCCAACGCAATTTAGATCGAGTTAAGAGAGAACAGCCTGTACCGGATCAAAAGAAGCTTCACTTAGTTAGATATGGAGCCGATCCAGAAGATTTCAAGTCTTCCAAAATTCATAGGAATGATGAAGATTTTCAAATTGCCTATATCGGTTTTATGGGGGGCTGGTTTGAGTTCTATCACAGTGAGCAGGAAAAAGCAAAAAATTGGAGAAAATTTTATCAACTTTGGCATAATATTGGAGAATATAGGCTACTAGAATTAGATTTGAAGACTTCAAGTCCAATGTTTATCGGTCAAGCGGTGAAGGAGGCGATCGCCGATCATCCAGAATGGGATAAGCGCATCAAAATAGATCTCTATGGCAGTCTCTATCCCCAATATGTCACAGACCGCGCCCTAGCAAACAAAGATTTGAGCGATCTTGTTTTTATCCATGATGCTGTCCCTAATAAAGAAGCTATGGAAATTGCTTGCTCCTGCGATCTGTTATTTATGACGCTACCAGCACGTCCCGATGATGCGGAACCGGGAGGACGGATATCGGCGAAAACGTATGAGTATTTAATGACTGACAGACCCATTCTTGCGGCTGTTTCTCCGGGTGAAAATTATGATTATTTACAAGGTAATAATGGGGTTTGGATCGTCTCTCCGAGAGATGTATCGGGGATGAGAGAGGTTATCACTCAGTTAGTTAGCGAAAAATTTGCTGGAACTCCTCGGATTTTCAATCGCACTTCCATTCATCCAGAATTAAGTTATGCCAACCGAGCAGTTAAGTTTGCCAAGGTTTTAGATACGGTGATTTCTCAAAAATCATTGAATTCTTGACAGTATTAACATCTTAATCATCCTATGAACCCATTGAAAAAACTATTAACTTTTACAGACACGTCCTTAACTCACCTGCATTTAAAATGGTGGGATATGCAGAATTCTATTGGCAAGTATAGCGTTCAGCCTTACTCTCCCCGATACTGGTGGACTAGACAAGGATTGGTGGTGCAACTTTGCGAAGTATCTCTATCTAACCCGGATAGCTGGAACGATCTAATCTACCAATCCCATTTTCAATTTTACGATGAGCGATTAGTTGAATATTCTTGGGCAATGAAACAAATTGCTCGGCTTGGTAATAGCGATCGCTTCCTTGATGTGGGGTGCGTGATGAATACCCCATATACCCTGAGAAAATTGATGGATCGATTTTCTGATATTCATTTCTTGAATTTGGTCAGTGAACCGTTAGCCATGCAGGGACGAATTTCGTTTCATTCTCAAGATATCCGCTCCTGCGATCTTCCCAATAGCTCATTTGACTGCATTACTTGTATTTCCACCTTAGAGCATGTAGGAGGAGATAATCAATACAATGACTTTTCAGAAAATGGATCGGCAGAAATAAACTTAGATAGCAATTTAGAGAATCAGCAAGGGTTGTGGAAACCAGCATTTGCGGCTTTACTCAAACTAATAAAGCTCGGTGGATTGCTATTAGTTACGATGCCTTGTGGATATGAACAACAAGGGGTATGGCAAAAGGGAGAATATCGCTTAGGAATAGAGGAATTAGCAGAATTTCATACCCTTGCTGCTCAGTTTAATCGACAGGTTAAGCTCACTGTGATGAAGAAAAGCACGATGGGATGGGAAGAAACTAGTGTGGACGAAATGAATATCGATCGGGATCGCCAAGAACAACTTCGATCTTTTGGAGCAGATGTGGTGGTTTTAGTTGAAACTCTAATCGAATAAATAGGGGCGAATAGCATATTATGAAGGTTGTTTACATTACTCCCACGTACTTTAGCGATCGCTCTCTGATTGGTGGAGCAGAGCGATACGCTAGTACTCTAGCTTCCCTGATGGCCGAGCATGTCGATACAACATTGGTCAGTTTTGGCCCGCATCGCCAAAGTTATCAGGAAGATAACCTGAATATTGAGATTTTTCCGGTCAAAGCTCCTATCCACGGAAATATGATGAATGCCATTCACATTGGCTATATCAGTTCGTTACTTAATGCAACCATTATCCACATTCATCACATCTACACCCTCGTTTCTGATGTAAGTTGTTTAATAGGGCATTTTCTTGGTAAACGAGTATTTGTCACCGATCATGGTGGTGGAGGATCTCTAGTTATTAGTCATAAGCTACCTGTATTCCGCTGCTATACAAACCTTGTGGCTCAATCTGAGTACACTCTCGGTTCTATTAATGATAAACTCAGTCAAAAAGCAGTTACGATTAAAGGTGGAGTTGATACCAACTGGTTTTATCCCACATCTACAGTTAAGAAAGAAAAAAAGATTCTATTTGTCGGTAGAGTTATTCCCCATAAAGGCATTAATTATTTAATTGAAGGGTTTAAACTTTTAGCAGTTTCAGATTATAAATTGACTATTGTTGGTCGCATCAAGGGAGATATAAGCCAAAAATTCTACAGATACTTGAGGAAAATCGCGGAAGGACTGCCAGTTGAATTTATTCAAGATGCTGATGATCGCCGCTTGCTACAGGAATATCGCAGTGCTATTGTAACAGTGTTGCCTTCTGTCCACACCACTTGCTATGGTGACTATACTGCCGTTCCGGAATTAATGGGATTTACGCTGTTGGAATCTCAAGCATCTGGTACACCGGTTATATGTACCGATGCGGGAGCTATGCATGAATTTGTAAATCATGGTAAGACAGGACTAGTTGTAGAGCAAAATTCCGGCCAGGCGATCGCCAAGGCTCTACAGCACCTTATCCAATTATCATCCCAAGACTATCAAGAATATCAAAAACACTCTATAAAATGGATTGCCAATAATTTTAGTTGGTCAATCGTTGTGAAAAAGCATTTAGAACTTTACCAAGGTATTGCAAACTCCCTATGAATCGGTCCTTAAGAATTTTAATGGTACTCCATGTACCTTGGAACCGAAATTTAGGCGGTTCAAGAGTTCAGTTAGAATTAGCAGATGAGTTTTGTAAAATGGGACATCAGGTTGAGAAATTTGATGTTAATGATGCGTTTCCCAATGCTCAATCATCACGAATATCTGAGTTGATTCGTCCTAGTTTTTCAACTAAAGCTAAAGAATTCATCCGAGCTAATGGTAAGTCCTTCGATGTCATTGATGCTCATCAAGGAAATTTGCCGTTCTCTAAAGCAGAATTGAACTTTCAGGGATTGCTAGTTGCACGATCTGTAGGCTTATATGCCTTTTGCGAGAACTATTTTAAACTCGAAGCAGTCAAGTGGCCACAGAAAAAAAAAGGAAACCCAATTACAAAGTTGCTGCGTTCTTGGAGGAAACAGAGAGAGTTTCCTTACTACTTAAGCAGCTTAAAAACCTGTGACTTAATTAATCTCCCCAATGGGGATGAACTAAACTATGTACGAGATATTCTAGGACTTGGTTACAAATCTGTCTTTTTTCCCTTTGGACTCTCTGAGCAGCGGCAGAAGGCTTTTTTCCAAGTTACCCAACCAGGTGGGATCAGGCTCCTTAATAAACAAGTCGCATTTATTGGCTACTGGACACCTCGTAAAGGATCTAAAGATTGGCCAGAGATTATTACGAGGACAAAAGCTCAAGTACCTGACGTACGCTTTCTATTTTTAGGCACTGGTTTAAGCCCTAAAGAAGTATTGCAGGATCTCAACATGCCAGCTTATGATTGGATAGAAATAATCCCCAGTTATGAAAGCGATATGCTACCACAACTCCTATCTGAGGCAACCATAGGTGCTTTTCCTAGTTATATGGAGGGTTTTGGATTTGCTGTATTAGAAAAGCTTGCTTGCGGTTTGCCTACGATTGCCTACGATGTCCCAGGTCCTCGCGATATGTTACGCCCTTTAGATCCGTCTCTGATGATTCCTGTTGGAGACCTAGGAAAATTTACGGCGAAATTGATTGAATTGCTTCAGTTAGATGAAAAAAAATACAATCAGTTATCTCAAAATTGCCATAAAGTTTCATCCATTTTTTCTTGGCCAAAAATCGCTAAAGACCACTTGCAACTTTATTCACAATATCTACAATCTATTCAGAAAAATTGAGAATTTCCCAAACTTATACCTGTCGCTGATTCAGTAAAACTTAGTCCAAAAACTTGAGGAGTCGATTTTCAATGCACCCAAACAGCAAACTACTTTTTCAAAAATATGCCAAGTCCTTATTCAAGGATAATATGAGAGTTCTGGAAATTGGACCGGAGGGACATCCATCAACTTACCAAGAAATAGTGGGAAATGACACAATCACTTGGGAAACACTAGATATGATATCGAATGAAGAATTAACCTATAGAGTAGATAGTGAGTATGCTTATCCGATTGCCAGTGAGACCTTTGATATCATTATCTCAGGTCAGGTGATAGAACATATTAGAAAAGTTTGGCTTTGGGTCGAAGAGTTATCTAGAATCTCTAAAGTAGGAGGTAAAGTAATTACAATTGGTCCTGTAAGCTGGCCTTATCACGAAGCCCCTGTTGATTGCTGGAGAATTCATCCAGAAGGGATGAAAGCTCTTTATGAACATGCAGGGCTTAATGTTGAACTGAGTATATCGGAAACATTAGAAGTCACATCAACGGCCAGTAGACGAATGGTTCCAGCAACATCATTTATCCCACAACCTATCTATAAAAGTGTCGTGAAGAGATTATTAGGGTGGCCAATTCCTTACTCTATCGATACAATTACAATCGGGGTTAAAGAATTTGAATCGGGGAAAAATTAACATTTTACCAAGATCAAGTGGTGGAGAGTTTTTATGTTAGGTAAAATCTCGCGTAGTTATGCTGTTATGCAATTGACAAGAAGGTACTTTCGCCCAAGTCAGGTACCAGAAACTTGTAATTACTATATTAATGGAGTTCAGAGAACTGTTTCTGGTCAATATGCTCTTACTATGCTAATGGCAATTGTGCTAAATGATTGCTATGGACTTAAACGGTTTAAGTCCATAGATAATATTGTTGATATTGGAGCCAATATTGGTGTTTTTTCAGTTCATGCGGCTACTCTCTTCCCTCAAACTAAAATTTACGCTTATGAACCTTGTTCGCAAGTATTGCCTGACTTAGAGAAAAATTTACAGAACTTGAATGTGGAAATCTCTTCTTATGCTGTGGGACGAACTACTAAAAAAGTAAACCTCACTTTCCAAGAAGATTTGACCGCTTCTTCTATCCTAATGACAGGAGAAGATTCATCTCAAAAATCTCAGTGCCAGATGATTGCTTTTGATGAAGTTACTGCTCAATTAGGAGGAAGTATTAGCTTGCTCAAGCTGGACTGTGAAGGATCTGAATATGAAATACTGAAATCTATTTCCTTGGAAAAAGTAAAATATGTTGTAGGAGAATTTCATACGTGTCAAAGTGGATATCCAGAATTAGGGCTAGAACTGCTTAAAGAACGTGGATTTGTGATAGATAATTGGACTTCATTTCCAGATGGTAAAGCTGGTGAATTTTGGGCAAGCAATATTCGGAATACTCCCCAGGAGAAAGCTTGGTTAGTATAGTTTTCTATGGTGCGATCATGTCTAATCACTCAGAAAAAATCACCCTAAGTGTCGCTTTAGTCACTCGGAACCGCCCAGAACTCTTAAGTCAATGTTTAGAAAGTTTGCGATCGCAAAGCATTCAACCTTTTGAAGTAATCGTTTCCGATGATTCCGATCCGGAAATGGCACCGGAAATAGAAGCGATAGCAAAGGGTTGGAACTGTCAATATATTACCGGCCCTCGTCGAGGTTTACAAGCTAATCTTAATAATGCAGTTGACGCTTGTCACGGAACCCATGTTCGTATAGTTAATGACGATCATACATTTCCTGAAAATCATTTTAAAATCATCCAAAATCTATTAGAGTCCGATCCTAATAGCATTTGGACTTTAGGTGAATATTGTGAAATTCCTGGAACTCAATCTCTCTTCCAGTTACCAGGAGAAATTCAACCTCGTGGCTTTCACAAACCCATAGAGAATTTTGATGACTGTATGGGGATTAGCGGTGGAGCTTCTATTTATCCTAGGAAAATATTTGAGTACCACCACTTTTTAGAAGCTTTTGGATATGTTTGTGATTTAGAGTTCGGCCCCAGGCTAAAAGCGTTAGGGTACAGAATCAGGTACTGTTCAGAAACTCACGTCATTCACCAAACACCTATCATTATCCGAGATCCTAAAATGCTCTGTAAAGGTCACTTCCTTTTATCGTATCTCACTTACGCTTTCTATTTGCCAAATTTTTTGAAAAAATCTGAGTGCTTAATTTATTTTTGGTGGATTGCATTTCTAGGTTCTATAAATATCCGAAAAGCTGGTTTTACTTTTGTTGATTACCAGAAAACGAGAGAACTGGGTCAAAAATATGGAAAACTATTTCAAACAGGAAAATACAACCAAATAGTTTAAAATATATATAATTCTAAAGAAAAATTTTGATTTATTCAATAAATTAGTTTATGAAAATATTGTCAATAAGTAACTGTCCCTTGGCTGAAAACTCTGGTTCAGGATATGTGATTACAAATTTTTGTTATGGCTTGCAAGAACGAGACCACGATGTAGATTTGTTCGGACCAGATTCTTACGAAGTTCTAAAGTTTTTTAAGGGTAGAGCTACCCATTATCGCCAAACTATTGGTATGTTATTGTTTACAAAACGACAATTAACCAAGAAAAATTATGATATAGTTGAATTTTACGGTGGAGAATCTTGGTTAATTGCCAGACTATTGAGTAGAAGTAGAAACAAAAAAAAGTTACTCGTTAGTCACTCAAATGGATTGGAAACATATTTTTATCAAACCTTGATTGAAGGTTCTCAGTACGGTTGGGTTGAAAATCCGTTGGCAAAATGGTATCAATTCAATCAAAGTGCTTGGTTCAAATATGCCTTTACCAGTGTGGATGCTATCGTAACTGTAAGTGAGAATGAACGCAATTATGTCGTTAAGCATCAATACCAGAATGAAGATAGAGTTATGGCTATAGAACCGTGCCTATTAAAGAATTATTTAGGATTAACGGTTGAATTTGAAAGAAAAAAAATTATAGGCTATTGTGGTTCTTGGATCGCACGTAAGGGGACTAAAGTTATTGGTACTGATATCCCTCGGTTGCTGGTGGATTTTCCAGACTGTGTTTTCCAATTAATTGGAGTTGGAAAATCGTTTAAGAAAGAAGAATACTTTCCTCTAGAATTATGCTCTCGAATAGAAGTCATACCTTTTGTTGCCAATAAAGAAGAATTGAAAGAAATATATAAGAGTCTATCGATTCTAGTTGTCCCCTCCATATATGAGAGCTTTGGATTAGTCATGCCTGAAGCAATGGCTTGCGGTTCTGCAATTGTCGCAGCTAAAACTGGGTTTGCTGTTAGTCTCAAGAATCATCAAGAAGCGGTTGTTCTCGAACAGCCTTGTTCTCCATTTCTATATGAGGGGGTAAAACAACTTTTATTAAACGAATCATTGCGCCAGTACATTGCCAAAAATGGATATCAACGAGTTCAATGCTTACATTGGGATTGGGCAGTGAAGCAACTGGAAGCTCAGTATATAAGTTGGTTAGAAGAAGTTCGAAAGGAAAGTATTAAATGACCGAAAAAGAAACAAAAAATAAGCTAATAGCTTTACTTGGGCAGCAACAAGCCTTAGCGGATGGAGTGGTAGACTATTGTACAAAATTGAAGCAGGCAATGGAAGGAAAAAATGTACAGCTAACACTGCAATGGGTGCCTTGGAAAGAACAAGGATGGTTGAGAGCGCTAACTTGGCTATGGCAAGAAAGTGAGAGTTGGTATGGACAATGGGTAATCGTTCAGTATACAGCGGCTGCTTGGTCTGAATTAGCATTACCTATCCTATTCATAGTTGTTTTACAACTTCTACGAATTCGTCAGATTAGAGTTGCTATTATGTTTCATGAAGTCCAGGGGTATCCTGGAAATAATTTAAAAGCCAAAATTAGGAGTGCGATCCAAGTTTGGACAATTCGCACTGCCATAGGAATGAGCGATCGCTCAATTTTTAATGTCGATCTAGAGCAATTAACCTGGCTCCCCGTTGCTTCATCTCAATGTACATTTATCCCTGTAGGCTCAAATATGCCGGAACTGGACTTGATGACAGTGAAGTCTAAGGAAGTCCCTTCTCAGAGGCATACAAAGACGGTGGTAGTATTTGGGATGACTAGTGTAGACATTACAGGAGATGAAGTTGAGGCGATCGCTGCTGCGATGTCCCAAACTGCGAAACATATTGATTCATTATGTCTGGTGACTCTAGGAAGAGGTTCAAAAGAAGCTGAACTAGAACTTAGAGAAGCTCTAAAGGATACTAACGTGGAAATTTCCGTTCTAGGGTTACTCAAGCCAGAAGAAATTACTCAAGCGCTGATGGAAGCAGATGTGATGTTATTTGTACGGGGTGAAATTTGCTCTCGTAAAACTACGGCGATCGCCGGATTAAGCTGTGGACTTCCTATCGTGGCTTATCAAGACACAGAAACGGCTCATCCCATTCCTGAAGCAGGAGTTTTACTCGTACCTACAGGCGATCTCCAAGGTTTAGCCTCTGCATTGACACAAGTCCTTCAAGATGACAAACTATGGCTAGATCTCCATCAAAGGAGTCTCCACATTTACCAAAGCCATTTTGCTTGGGATGTAATTGCACAGCGTTTTATGGAAACCTTAAAACCATGATTTCAGAGAAAAAACGGGTATTGTTGGTTTCTTCTCAACCCATTCAAAATCCAGCATCCCTACGCTTAATGGCCAAACATCCTAAATTGGATATCTTGGTCGCTTACTGCACTTTGCCGGAAGAAAAATTACATACTGATTCACTACAAAATAACCCCGAATATATTACCAAATCTGTTTTTGATATCCCCCTCCTAGAAGATTATCCCTGGGTTTACGTTCCCAATCGATCGCCAGTACCAAATTTAGACAGTGCTTTTGGCCTCATCAATCCTGGTTTAATTAAATTAGTCAAAGACTTTGATTGCTGCGTGGTTTATGGCCACAACTATGTCACGTTTTGGATGGCGATCGCTGCTGCAAAACTAGCTAAAAAACCTTTGATTCTTTCCACCGATGCTACCTATATAGAACCCATCTCTGGTGACAATTGGAAAATTCCCCTTAAGAAAAAAGTTTTACCCTTTCTTTATAATCAAATTGCCGATGCTGTGCTTGTCCTTTCTACAGCTTCCAAACGATTTATTCATTCATTAGGCGTACCTGAAGACCGAATTTTTATTACTCCCTATGTTGTCGATAATGACGCGATCGCCGAAACAGCCAGGAATTCTTCTCGAAGTTCAGTGAGATCGAAATGGAACATTCCAGAAGATGCCACTGTAGTCGTCTTCTGTGCAAAATTTATTCCTCGAAAACGACCTCAAGACGTTATCGAAGCCTTTGCCAAGGCGAATATTCCTAATAGCTATTTACTCATGGTTGGAGATGGCCCCTTAGCAGATGACCTAAAAGCTCAAGCAAAAGATTTAGGGATTAAAGACAAAGTTTGTTTTCTGGGTTTAGTCAAATATTCCAACCTTCCCGAGGTTTATGCTTCCAGTAATATTCTTGCTTTTTCCTCAGAATATGAACCTTATGGGTTACCTGTTAATGAAGCCATGATTTGTGGTATACCCGTAGTCGTCAGCGATCGTATCGGTGCAGGTTACGATCTTGTAGAAGAAGGTAAAACCGGCTTTACCTACCCTTGTGGTAACATTGATGCCTTAACAACTATCTTTAAACAAACTCTGACCCAACCTGACAAGCTTCGAGTCATGGGTATAGCAGCAAAAACTAGAATGGAAACCTGGTCACCGCGTGAAAATGTTGAAAGTTTAGTAGAAGCCGTTGGAAAAGTTACCTCATTAGTCTAGATTGATTGACCCATGAAACTCCTGATTGCCTTAATTGCTGTTAGTGTTATCTTTTATCTATCTTGTCTGGACTGGCGGCGATCGGTTAAAGCCTTATTACTCCTGATTCTTCTAGAAGGTGTGTTGAGAAAATGGATTTTGCCTCAAGCGAGCGAATTCATTTATTTTCTAAAAGATATTGTATTATTCGGAGCATACTTTCAATATTACGGTCTTGCTAAAAAGAAGTTGCTCAAATTCAAAATTGATGTTTTTCATGTTTTCCTTCTGTTGTCATTTCTATGGTGTTTATTCCAAGTTTTTAACCCTAGTTTAGGCTCTTTTGTTGTGGGGATTTGGGGACTGAAAAACTACTTTTATTATGTACCTATCATCTGGATGTTACCTAATCTATTCGAATCAGAAGCAGAATTCAAGGAGTTTCTAAGACAACAATTGATATTTGTTATACCGGTAGGTATTTTAGGAATTATCCAATTTTTTAGTCCAGCATCTAGTCCCATAAACTCCTATGCGCCAGGATTGGAGCAATCCGGAGGAAATACGGCCCTATTTGGAGGTGGGGGTAATGTTAGGATTACAGGCGCTTTTTCCTATGTTAACACCTATATCCCTTACTTGTTATTTAACATAAGTATAGCCCTTATTTTTTTAGAAGAAAAGTTACAGCAAAAGGAGACACTGATTGTCATATCCAGTGGCATATTACTCATTTTAAACTCCTTCATGACCGGTTCTCGAACTATCATATTTGCGGTAGGATTACTGTTGATTGGTTATTTTTCCATCAAGAGCATTGGACAGTTCAATAGAGTTTGGCGTATCCTTCAATGGACTCTACCTCCAACTCTAATTTTAGTGGGACTAACTCCTGTTATATTTGCATCAGAAGTTGAAACTGTATTCGAGCGAATCTTATTAACTTCTGACTTAAGAATCCGCCTACTTTTATTTGTAATTGAACCCATTAATAACTTGCAATTTAAACACTTCGATAGTTTTGGCATTGGCTCCACTCACCAAGCAACACCTATATTGAGAAATGTTTTAAATTTACCGATGGGTGAAATTATTCCCATAGGGTATGAATCTGAAATGGGGAGAATTGTATTGGAAATAGGGCCAATTGGTTTTATCCTTTGGTATGGATTAAAAATAGCAGTTATGGCTGCACTGTTTTCTTTGTACTGGAAACTGAAGCGTCCTTTTTTGCGAAATCTGGCATTGATTGCCTTTCTTATGCAAATTATTTGGTTACCGAATCAGCATGTTTTCCACATTACTTATAACGTTTACTACTGGTGGATGACTGGTTTCCTCTATCTCCTACCTCATTTAGAAAAAATGGAAAATTGGCGAAAACAATATCAGATCGTCCATTCTTATGAACAGCTACCGTATTTCCCTGATTCATCCTACCGGGAACCCTAACTCTCGTGAAGCGGCTTTGGCTCTAGCAGAAGGTGGTTTTTTGCATGAAATTATTACCACGATCGCCTACAATCCTAATTCGAGCATCGCCGATCTGCTCAATCGACTGCCAACAAATTTCAAAGAGAAGATCTCTCAAGAACTCAGCCGACGTACCTGGATACCTCCAGAAGAGACTACAATGCACTCCTACCCTGGGTGGGAAATTCTCCGAGTTGCCTTAGTTCGCACAGGTTTACCCCGTCGCTTCGGTCTCAATAACCAGCGATTAACTGACTGGATTTATACTTTTATCGATCGCCAAGTTGCCCAATCTCATCTGGATGGACTCCATGCTATTTACGCCTATGAAGATGGAGCAGCTACTACATTTCAAGAAGCAAAAAAGCGAGGGATAATATGCCTATACGATCTTCCGATTCTCTTTTATCAAATGAGTCGAGATATTCAAGCACAAGAAGCTGAACGATTCCCCGACCTAGCTCCAGCCCTACAAGGTACGAAAGAAACTGAGTGGAAACTCAGGCGTAAAGAAGAAGAAGTTGAGTTAGCCGATCGCATTTTTGTTGCCTCCTCTATCACTCGTCAATCCTTACTCAATTTTGGTGTAAATCCAGAAAAGATTAGTGTTATTCCCTATGGTGCGCCTCTAGACTATTTCCGTCCCCAACTAAAACGTGACGATCTCTTTCGCGCTCTCTATGTCGGTCGTGTTGAACCTCGAAAAGGGATTCACTATTTGTTGAAAGCTTGGAAAAATTTAAGGAGGTTGGATGCAGAACTCTGTCTAATTGGTATTAATGAATTTCCATCTGGATGGCTCAATAAATATCAAGATATGTTTAGATATATTCCTCCTGTTCCTCACTATACTCTCAACCAGTATTATAGCAGTGCTAGCGTCTTTATTTTTCCTTCTTTAGTTGAAGGATTTGGTTTAGTGATTCTAGAAGCTATGGCTTGTGGTATTCCCATAATTACTACCCCGAATACAGCCGGTCCAGATATCATTACTGATGGAGTTGAAGGATTTATTATCCCCATTCGCGATAGTGAAGCGTTGCAAGAAAAAATTGAATGGTGTATTGATAATCCTGGAGCATTAAAAGCCATGGGAAAAGCTGCTCGTATAAAAGCTGAAAAGTTAACGTGGAGTCAATATCGAAAAACACTCCAAAATCAAGTGAGTGCTATGTTGTCATAAATTGTTTTTTTTGCTATCATCTTAGCAAGAGTGTACCTGCTCTACTTAAGATAAATGACCATTGAATGAGGGGAAAATAAAAATGTGTGACCAATCTTGTATCGAATTCGCGAATAAAATTTTAAAGTCTGAAGATGTTCGAGGAAAATCAGTAATTGAAGTGGGTGCGTATGACATTAATGGTTCTTTAAGGTCTATGGTTGAAGCTTTAGAACCTTTGAGCTATAAAGGTGTGGATATTGCTATGGGGCCGGGAGTTGACGAGGTGTCTAATGCTGAGGATTTAGTCAAGCATTACGGTGCTGAACAATTCGATCTATTGATTTGTACAGAAGTGGTTGAGCACGTACAAGACTGGCGTACGGTGATTAGCAATCTGAAAAATGTTTTAAAACCACATGGGATTTTGCTACTAACTACAAGATCAAAAGGATTCCCTTATCATAGTGCTCCAGCGGATTACTGGCGCTATCAAGTTTCAGATATGGAGGTAATATTTTCTGATTTTTCTATAGAAATTTTGGAGAAAGATCCAGATCAGCCTGGTGTTTTTATGAAGGCAAGAAAACCCAAAAAATTCCAAGAAAAAGACTTAACCGATCACCTTCTATACTCCATTATTAAGCATAAAAAATTGATAACTATCAATGATGAGGAAGTAAATCAGATTGATCGATATTGGAACGAGATAGAACTAGCCGTTAGACGGAAATTGTCAATCTTATTACCTGAATCGACAAAAAGATTTGTTAAAAAGAAGATATTAAGAATTTTATAGGGGATAAGAGTGTAAGTGGATCGCCAAAAAACAAAACAGTTGAAATCAGTGTTTTTGCACTTGTGGTTCCCTAACTTATTTGAATCAAAAGGTGGAATTCAGACGTATTCTGCGTTCTTATTAAAGGCTCTAGAGAACTTATCCCCAGATATTAGCTATCATGTTTTCCTAAAAAACGATAGGTACTATATACCCAGTTATATGGGTTCAGAGAATACTGTATTTTACTGTTCTGGGGTTTTACCAAAGAGGGTTCGCACTATAGTATTTGCTGCTCAGTTACTAGGATATGGAATATGGCAAAATCCTGGATTGGCGATCGCCACCCATTGTAATTTTGCCATAGTTGCTTACTGGTTGAAAAGGTTCTTCGGGATTCCCTACTGGATTATTGCCCACGGTATAGAAGTTTGGAGTATCGATCGCCCCAACCTAAAAACCGCCCTCGAACACGCCGATCGCATTCTTGCTGTGAGTCACTATACCCGCGATCGCCTCATTCAAGACCAAAGCCTCAACCCCATAACCCTTAAAGTTCTACCCAACACCTTCGACCAAGAGAAATTCCACATTACCCCAAAACCCTCCTACCTTCTAGAACGCTATAACCTCCAGCCTAATGAACCCATCATTCTCACTGTTGCTCGCCTCGATCCCGACGAGCAATACAAAGGCTACGATCGCATCTTGCAAGCACTCCCCAGCGTATTGTCACAATGCCCCGATGTTCATTATCTCCTAGTGGGCAAAGGCGGCGATCGCGCCAGAGTGGAAGAGGCAATTCAATCTCTCAATCTTAGCCGTCACGTCACTCTCACTGGCTTTATTCCTGACGAAGAACTCTGTGACCACTATAATCTATGTGATGTCTTTGCCATGCCTAGTAAAGGAGAAGGATTTGGTATCGTTTATCTAGAAGCCCTAGCCTGTGGAAAACCCACCTTGGGTGGAAATCAAGATGGGGCAATTGATGCCCTGTGTCATGGCGAACTTGGAGCCTTAGTTAACCCGGACAATATAGAAGAAATTGCCCGAACCCTAACTCAAATCCTCCAGAAAACCTATCCTAATCCTCTCATGTACCAACCCGAAGCACTGCGGCAAAAAGTCATAGAAATTTACGGGTTTGAACGCTTTCAACAAACCCTAAACCAGCATCTATCGGAATTTTGGCAGGAAAAACATCCAACAGGAGTTCATTAAGCTATGTGTGGAATTGCCGGTTGTATCGGTTACTCAGATCCCGATCGCCTAGAAAAAGCGATCACCCAAATGCAGAATGCCCTCAAACATCGAGGTCCCGATGACCAGGGACTCTACATTTCTGGCGATCGCCAAGCCGGTTTAGCCCATACTCGCCTCTCCATTCTTGACCTTAGCCCCGCCGGCCATCAACCCATGTCTACCGATCATGGGCGCTACTGGATCGCCTTCAACGGCGAAATCTACAACTTTCGTCAACTCCGAGAAACCCTGATCGCCCAAGGCGAAACCTTCCACTCCCAAACCGATACCGAAGTCATCCTCAAACTCTACCAAAAACACGGGCCAGAATGCGTCAACCAACTTCGAGGCATGTTCGCCTTCGCTATCTGGGATGACCAGGAAAAAACCGCCTTTCTAGCCCGCGATCCCCTCGGCATCAAACCCCTATACTATTGGCAATCTGGATCGACCCTCCTCTTCGCTTCCGAACTACGAACCCTCCTCGCCTCCGGTTTACCCCCCAAAACCCTCAACCTCAAAGGACTTTATACCTATCTCATCAGTGGCTCCGTTTCCGAACCCGATACCTTAATCCAAGATATCTATGCCCTCCCCGCTGGTCATTGGTTGCACTGGCAAGCTGGACATATCACTCAACAACACTATTGGCAAATCCAGTTTAATCCCCAACCCATTACGCCCACAGAAGCCAAAGAACAAGTTCGCCAAGCCCTGATCGACTCCATCAAATATCACTTTGTCAGCGACGTTCCCGTAGGCGTATTTCTCAGTGGGGGCATCGACTCCACCTCCCTCGTCGCCCTCGCTCGTCAAACCCAACTCGGTCAACTGCGAACCTACTCCATCGCCTTTGAAGAAAATCAATGGAACGAAGGCCCCATTGCTCAACGGATCGCCGAGACTTTTGAAACCGACCATACTGAGTATATCCTTACCGCAAAAGTCGCTCGTCAACTGATGAATCAGTTTATTGGGGCGATCGATCAACCCAGCATCGACGGTTTCAACACCTATTGCGTCTCGAAGATCGCCAGAGAACACGGTACAAAAGTGGCCCTATCCGGACTCGGTGGTGACGAACTTTTTGGCGGTTACAGCTCTTTTCAACAAGTCCCCAAAATGGTAGCCTGGGGAAAACGCCTCCAGTTCCTCCAACCCCTCAACTGTGGAAAACTCCTCAATCAATGGACAAAAAATCCTAAACTCCAACGAATTAGCGACTTTCTCCAACATCCCCCCAACAGCTTAAACGCCTATCTCAGCTATCGCGGCATCTTTACCCATCCAGAAACCTTACAAATTCTCAATCACTTCTGCCCTCAGCAAGACACCTCCACTCTCAGACCTACCCTAGAAATCCCTCCTTGTCCCTCCCCAGAAGATGAAGTCAGCTTCCTAGAAATCAACCGCTATATGAGAAACCAACTTCTCCGCGATAGCGATGTCATGAGCATGGCATGGGGCTTAGAAGTTCGCGTTCCCTTCCTCGATCGCGTTATTCTAGATACCATTGACACCATTCCCCATTCCCTCAGACTCTCTCAAGGCAAACAACTCCTCATTCAAGCCGTCCCCGAACTTCCAGATTGGGTCATCAACAAACCCAAACAAGGATTTCTCTTTCCCTTCGATCGCTGGCTCAACGATCCAGAATGGAATGAACTCTTTCAGCTTACCTCCATTGGTCAACTATCCCTTACTCCCTGGTATCGTCGCTGGAGTCTCGTTATTCTCCAGAAATGGTTACAAAATCTTGGTATTTCCCTCCCGTGAACCATCAATCCCTAAACATTCTCCATGTCATTCCCAGCGTCTCCCCTCTACGGGGTGGCCCCAGTTATGCTGTCATCAACATGGTCAAAGCCTTACGGAAAAAAGGAATCAACGCCGAAATTGCCACCACCGATGATAACGGAGCAACAGGACAACCCCTAGATGTTCCTTTAGGAAAACGAACAGACTATCAAGGCGTTCCCATTTACTTTTTTCCTGCCGGAAGTTCGTCAGGTGCCAGCTTAACTCAAGATAGAGGCTTTCTCTTTTCTTGGCCCCTCACCCAATGGTTATGGAAGCATATCCAAGATTATGATTTGATTCATACTCATTATCTGTTTTCTTACGCTTCCACTTGTGCGGCCGTTATTGCCAAATACCACAAAACTCCCTATATTCGGCGCACCATTGGTCAACTCTCCCCCTGGGCTTTAGCTCAAAGTCGTGGCAAAAAACAACTCTATAGCCTTCTTATCGAACGGCACAACCTCAATCAAGCTGCCGCCATTCACTGTACCTCCGACGGAGAAGCCTTAGATGTTCGCAATTATGGCATTACCGCCCCTACCGTAACCATTTCCCTAGGAGTTGAAATCCCAGAAATCCAACCTGATGCTAAAGCTGAACTGCGGAAAAAATATGATATTCCTTTAGACGCGCCGATTATTTTATTTCTCTCTCGCCTGCATTATAAAAAACGCCCGGATCTTTTAATCGAAGCCCTTCACCAAGTTAAATCTAAACATCCTAACATTTACCTTTTGCTTGCTGGTTCTGGAGATCCTGAATATATCCAGGAATTAAACCAATTACTCCATCAATTAGACTTACAAAAATGCACCCGGTTTACTGGTTTTGTTGCTGGCCAAGATAAAGATTTAGTCCTGCAAGGCTCCGATATTTTTGTACTTCCTTCCTTTTCGGAAAATTTCGGTATTGCCGTAGTCGAAGCCTTGGCTGCTGGTTTGCCCGCGATCGTTACCCCAGAAGTACAAATTGCTCCAGAGATTGAGCAAGCAAATGCTGGGTTAGTTGTCGAAGGTAATAGAGAATCTGTAGCGAGTGCAATTACTCAGTTACTGGACTCAGATAACCAGAAACTCAGTCAGAAGGGTCAGACTTTAGTGAAACACTGCTATTCTTGGCCAGCCATTGCAGAAAAGCTGGCTGACATTTATCTTCCTCTAATTCAGAAAAATATTAGATTATTCAATTAAGAAAAAATAGACTATAGTACTGACAAAGATCTCGCTTGTCTAGGCCCAAAGATAAAGAGGTTCTTGGGTTATGGGCGGAGAGAGACTCGAACTCATTTTCTATTTAAGACTGATATTGCTTGAATAGCTGAAAGCCTTTTCTCATATATATTTCACTCTTTTAACTTCAAAAATGTGTGAAAAATGTGTGAAACATGGATGCCTACATAAAACAGGCGTGGAGCCTGGTAACTGAGTATTTCCACTCTAACCAGATTGACCCATCCAAACAAGTAGACCATGAATTAGTGAGACTTTACCTCAAAGCTTGCCAGAAAAGTACCCCCAGGGGTATTCGGATCACTCAAATTAGAAGGAGACTCTTTTTGCGGTTTAAAACCGCTACCAAGTCAGGCAATAGCGACATAACCTGCAATGAGGATTACACTCGCGATGGTTGCGTCAATGCACTGGCTAAGGCTCTGTTTGTAGCTCACAAACTCAATGAATGTGAGACAGAAATGGAATTCTGGTCATGGTACGAGACACAAATCAAGGAAGTCAAAATCCTTAAAAATGACATCATTACTATTGGGAATGCTATTGAAACAGTACGAACAGAATTTTTCAAAGATTATGACAAATGCGGTAGAAATAGAAATGATGATTCTTTCTCTATTTCCATGGAAGCAGCTTATGACGATGCTTATGGTCGCCATCATACAAGGCTCAACCCTGACCTGAATCTTACCGCAAATAATTTGATTTCTGAAGTCAATAGAGTCTGGAAACATCTAGGCCATTCTTCAGGTTTTAGAACTGCAAAATCAGCAGTATGTAAGCTTCTAAGGGTCTATCGCATGTCCTCTGAAGTAGACAAATACAACGCTTACTTTGGCAATGCCAGGTCTACCAAAAGAAAGGAGATTCAACTCATTGACCTTGAAGCCTTCCTGGATTTTAGGGATAGAGTCTTGGGACTCAACGGACATAAGTTAACAACCAAACAACGTAACGCTTTAGATACTCGTAAATCGTGGTTCAAAGCGTTTTGCATTAATTTACTCTACGGTTTTCGTGCTTCTGAGTTCAAAGCTATTCTTAATCTTGATGAACCCGTAAAAATTGGAAAACGTATAATCAAGGCGCTCCATGACCCAGATAATGACGAGAATATTTTGGTCGTTGATGGTTTTTTCTGGGTGATTGATGATAGTGGGCAAAAACATAAAATCACTACAAAAACTGGGGCTAGACAGGCTAGACCAATGATTCATCCTGACTATCCTAATTTGATTGAGTTACTGGACATAAAAAATCCCACTATTCAGTTGCCAGTGGTAACCCCTAAACATACGAGCAATCCCAGGGTAATTAAAGGCTGCTATAGTTCAGCTATGTGGCGAAAACTTAATAAGTATATTGACCAAGTAGGAGAGGGATTCACCCAAACTCATGCTTTGCGACATTTGGCTAATTACCATGGCAAGCTCTCTGGACTTACCGTAGATCAACGGTCTTTGAGTTTTGGGCACTCTAATAATATGAACGACCTCGTTTACAATAAACATCTTAGCCCCGACGCTGAAATTGATTTACTAATGGCTGACATCTCTGAAAAATCAGAGAACCAACAGC